>JAZFTJ010000044.1:0-4229 GCA_036446635.1 Hydrothermarchaeales archaeon (SeqCode)
CAGTACGGACAGAGCGCAAAATCAGGAGAAGTCGCCTTACCGCATGAAGGACAGTTTAAAGGATGTCCATCAGGAAGCTGGGTCGTCGCAGGCGCCTCCTTGGTGACCCCCTCAACACCCGTAACTACATGAACATCCTGAGTCCTGCTAGACTTTAAAGCATCCTTATACGCCTGTGTCTCATACTTCTTAGCAAGAATCTCAGGATTATCCCCCGCAATATCAAGCTCCCTCATCTTAGAAACATCAACACCCAACCTCGCCATCTCCGCCATCCTCTCCTTCTCCAACTCAAAATCACCCTTCTTCTTACCAAGCTCAATCTCATGAAGCTTAGACGACTCAAGAGCCGTCTTTATATTCTCAGGAATATTTATCCCCTGGATCTCCAGACGCTTATAGTCAAAACCCCGGCTCTTGAAAAGCTCCTGAAGCTTCCCCCTAACAACAGCTAGCAAAACATCCCGCTCAAGATAAATATCCTTCACACTAAGCGCGGCAAGCTCAGATCTAATAACACCCTGAATATTGTCCAACAAGTCCTCCCGCAAATCATGCTTTGTAAACGTCGTCTTCGGACCCAGAACATGTGCAAAAAACATCTTCGAGTCCTCCATCTGAAGCTCTATTGTCCCAAAAGCACCAACCCTCACATTATCCTTTGACATGGTCTCAGGAAGACCCCACTTCAACTGGAAGGGCATAAGAGACACATAGATCAAGTAGGCCTTGGTCATAGAAGAAAGTTTAGAGGCAGTATGCGTTCCAGGACCAAACTCCTGATAAATCTTACCATCCCGGATAAAAAGCGCCCTCTCATACTCCCTTACCAAAAAATTCGGAATCCTCCCAAGCTCCACCTTCTTTGCAAGCTCATCCTCCTCCCAATCAATCTCCTGCGGCCTAATCGGCAACTTCACCACCTCTTCAAGATATCCCCAACCTTCGCCATATCACGAAGATACTGGGCCTTTGTATCATAATTAGGCTTCTTCTCAACCCACTGAGTAATCAAAGCCCACGCCTCCTCCATCTCGTCCTTTCTCATCTCATATCTCCCCGTAAGCGTCCAATCCCACTTCTCCTCCAGGTCTAAAAGCTGCTTGTAAACCTTCTTAGCAGGAAAAAGCTCATCATCCTCCTGAAAAACCCATTGAGTCCGACTATCCAAAGTTTCAACAGACCTTCTTACAGCATCCTTCATCTCACGTATAATGTTCCTTACAGCTGCTGCTTTCTTCCGCCGCTTATTCCGCTCATTCAAGACATAGGCTAGGATAACTGTTGCGAAAATCCCAATAAAAATAACATATTTTGACTGCTCAGGAGAAAAACCAAAAAAGCCAAGTAATCTAACAAGACCATTATAGATGCCAGATAATATCCCGCTTATAGTCTCAGAGAAAGTCATTAAACATCCCTCACATCAAAATAGTCAACCTCATCTTCAATGTGCTCAACACCGCTAAGGATGTCCTTCCTCCGCCCAAAGTCCTTCCGCAGAACCTCCACCTCCCTCTGAAGACCAAGAATACCATTAAGGATATTATCCGGATCTGATAAACCCCTATCCGTAAGCTCCTCAGTATGCTTCTGAAACTGCTTAGACTTTACCACAACACGCGCATCATACTCAGTGAGCTTTTCAAGCTTCTTATTATCAACCTTCTCCAAATCAAAAAGCCCTGCATAACCATACTCCCCAGTCCTCACAGTATGCATAACCACATCTATCTCACTCCGAAGCTTCTCAGCAGCAGGCATCGCATCCCTCTTCCCAATCTGCATAAGCTGACCTGAAAGCTGATCTATCGCCTCCTTCGCATGCTCAATAAAGAGCATAGCCTTTTCTCTCACAAGCCTATCGGTCTCTCTCCTGGTCTCTTTCTTCTTGTACCCTCCATAGCCAGGTACAAGCCCTATAAGTTTTGATTTCAATCCTTTCTCATACTTTATCGCCAAATAACCGCCCCCATTCGTCTCAACTGGGGTATTAGATCTTAAAATCTTATTCCAATTAATATATCTAATTTGTGGTATTTCCTTCCGGAAATTATCAGCACCTCTTAAAATCGCATGTAAGCCTCCTTCAGCATATCGAATCTCAAAACTCGGGGTTAGATCAATTCATTCTCAATCACCGGGAGATCGAGATGAGAGACCTAAAAAAAGTGATAGACACGATCCAGACCATCCATCAGTCAGATGATGATAGAGAAGCACAAGAAATTCAATTATTGGATGAATAATATTTCTGTCTACTAATGTAGAATTTTATAATCATTCACCTCGTTAATTACAAATTAATAAAATGTAATAGGTGGTATTATGGAGGAAACTGCTACGATCTCTACCAGGATCTATAAGACACAGGTGGAAGAGATCGAGAAGTTGGCCAGAAAAAAAGGGATCGACAGATCAGACGCAATTCGAAAGTTGATCGACGAGGGGCTGAAAGTTGAGAGAGTCCAAAGCGCCGTAAAGTTGGTAAGGGAAGGCACGGTAACCCTATGGAGAGCGGCTGAGATAGCTGGCGTGTCGTATCGAGAAATGCTACACATTTTAAAGTCCGAGAATGTTCCTTTCCCACTGACAGAAGAAGAGCTGAAGTTAGAGCTAGGTGAACTCATTGAGGGTGGCGAGTAACACCGGCCCGATAATCCATCTGGCCCAGATTCGCGGCCTCTTTCTTCTCAAAGAGCTTTATGGTGAGGTTCTGATAACCGACGAGGTCAGAAGAGAGGCTGTAAATATTGGAGAAAAGGAACGTTGCCCGGATGTTATCTTGATTGAAAACGCCATCCAAAAGAGATGGATAAAGATAGTAAACTCAGGTGAAAGAAAAGAGGAGTTTATACGTTTCGGAATACATCAGGCAGAAGCAGAAATTATATCCTACGCCCTTGAGGAGAATGTCGACCTCATACTGCTAGACGACGATGCAGCCAGAGAAGTGGCCAGGACATTGAGCCTGGAAGTAAGGGGCAGCATAGGGATTTTGATTGAGGCATTGAAGAAAAATAAGATTTCGAAGAGAAAGGCATTGAAGATGTTGGATAGATTAACAGATGTTATGTACTTGAACTCAAAAGTATATAAGACCGCAAGGGACAGCGTTGAACTGATCTAGAAGTAGATACTACACACCGGGGGGCCCACCTAGCTGGGATATATGACAAGGGTAAACGGCGGCCTTGGCGAGATCGTTGAAGGTCAACCCGACCTACCTCAAATGCTTTATTCCAGTTTGCCAATCTGATTGTCTATGCAAATCTCAAAGCTTGAGGATTTCGGCGTTCCAAAAGGAGTTATCAATGTCCTAAAAAAGGAGGGGCTGAAAAAACTATACCCCCCTCAAGAAGAGGCATTGCTCCAAGGACTCCTAGAGCTAAAAAGCTCATACATAATTGCCGTGCCCACGGCCAGCGGGAAAACACTCACAGCAGAACTTCTTATGACAAAGTCCATCTTGGATGAGAATGGAAAATGCCTCTATATCGTACCCCTACGGGCACTTGCATCAGAGAAATATCAGGAGTTCATGAAATATCAAACGCTCGGGATAAAGGTCGGAATCACAACAGGCGAATACGACTCCAGCGACTCACGGCTCGCTGGATCTGATATTATTATAACTACAAGCGAAAAGGCCGACGCTCTTCTCAGGCACAAAAGTGATTGGCTAGACTCCTTAAGCGTTGTTGTTGCAGACGAGATACATCTTATAAACGATGCAAAGAGAGGCCCCACCCTCGAGGTTACCTTGGCAAGGCTCCGGCATTTAAACCCGGACCTTATCATCCTCGGCTTAAGTGCCACTATACAGAACGCAGACGAAATAGCCGACTGGCTAGATGCTGATGTTATAACAAGCGACTGGCGGCCCGTCACATTGGTGGAGGGCGTGTATTATGATCGTGAGATACTCTTTAACAACTCCAAGATAGTAGACGTGGAGGCAATAACAAAAGACGCCCCCATAAATCTTGCCGCAGAAGTTGTTAAAAACGGCGGCCAGAGCCTGGTTTTCGTCAACACCAGGAGGAGTGCTGAGAGTTATGCGGAAAAAGCCTCAAAGGTGATAAAAAGATTCTTGTCCAGAGACGAGAAAGAGGCGTTGGCGGAACTATCTAAGAGTGTTTTAAATGTTCTTCCTGAGCCCACACGGATCTGTAGACGGCTCAGCACCTGTATAACGGGTGGAACTGCGTTTCACCACGCAGGCCTTG
>JAZFTJ010000045.1:0-23632 GCA_036446635.1 Hydrothermarchaeales archaeon (SeqCode)
TCTCCTCCGCTGTAGTCCTAGACTACGACACATTAGAAATCATGGATAACGCAGTTGTGAAAACAAAAACAGACTTTCCCTATATCCCGACTTTTTTATCCTTCAGAGAGCTTGAGCCCATGATAAAAGCGTTAAAGGCTCTTCAAATCCCACCTGACATCTTGCTAGTAGATGGACATGGCATCGCACATCCACGGAGGATGGGCATAGCATCACATCTAGGTGTATTGTTGAACATCCCCACCATAGGCGTCGCAAAGCGCCTTTTATGCGGTGAAGTAGAGGACAGAGCAGAACTCGGTAAGGCTTTGCCGATAATCCACCGCAAAGAGCAGGTGGGCTGGGCGGTTAAGACAAAGAAAGCCACAAACCCCATATATGTAAGCCCTGGAAACAGGGTTTCACTGGACTCGTCCTTGAAGATAACGCTGCATTGTATCAAAAAACATAAACTTCCAGAGCCTTCCAGGCTTGCTCACAAGTATGCTGCAGAAGCAAAAAAAGGATGGATAGAGAGGTGAAACGGCTATTTACTATGAGTATTTTATCCCCTCTAGATTGACATGAGGATCATATGCTCAACCTCAGAGAATATGAATAGATGAGGGGAAACTCATATCTTATACCCTTCAGTGAGAAATATGCCCCGGCTAGACTAATTGTTATCGTCAGGGCCATCATAACCCGGGTTAGAACCTGCATCAAGATACCTATCCCTGGGGCCATGCTAAACATCCAGCTCACTACTAATACAACGATGTTTATGAATGCTAAGGTCAGGGATTGTTTTGCATGGAACATCGCGAAGTCGTCATCGTATCGAATAGTGTAGACGACTATAAAGCCTATGAATCCAAGGATCCAGGCTATAAAGGCCCAGATATTCGCCTTTTCTCTTTGGGATTTAGAATCTGTCATAAGTATATCCTCTTGGTTTTAATACAGAAATATCTCGTTGAAAAATTACAGGTCTTGAGATCTGTGATGGTGAAGGTTCTTTACCTGAATCTCTTGTCTATTAGTTCGTTGCGGAGTTTTTCTATATCTGTATCTATTTCATACCACCATTTTTTTCGTTTCGGAATTATTCTTTTGGCCTCTTCTAGTCTTAAACTTTGACTTGATTCTGTTTGAATTCATGGCATAGCTATGTTTATATACTTCCCATGTCCTCAAAATTGATTAGCAACTTAAAAATGAGTAAGTCGGTTGACAGGTGAGAGAATTGGATCTTATAATGTTGATTACCCTGGCCAAGTTAGGAGCTTATGAAAAGATGGTTGAAATCTCATCCTCAAAACTCGCCTCAAAGCTTGACACCTCACAACAGACAGCGTCAAGAAAGATAAAGGCCTTGGAAAACACTGGGCATATTGAAAGGGAGATCCTGTCCAGAGGACAGAGGATCAAGATCACACAAAAAGGCCAAGAAGCCTTGCAAAAGATCTACACCGACCTAAACTGCGCCTTCGGCGAGAAAAGTACAACACCATTTATCATACAGGGCATCCTGACCTCGGGCATGGGCGAAGGACGCTATTACATGGAGAGGGAGGGCTACCGGAATCAGTTTAAGGAAAAGCTGGGTTTCGATCCCTATCCTGGAACTCTAAACCTGAGCCTGAAAAGAGAGGATGATATAAGGAAAAGAAAAGACCTCCAAAACCTGGACGGGATCCCCATAGAAGGGTTTACCCTGGAGAACCGAACCTTCGGGTCGGTAAAGTGTTTCAAAGCAACGATTGAGGACGTTAACGGTGCAATAGTAATCCCTAAAAGAACACATCACGGCTTCGACACGTTAGAGGTCATAGCCCCACAGAAGATCAGAGATCAGATAGAGTTAAAGGACGGCGATGTGATCACAGTGGAGGTCTCAATAAATGAATAAAGATAGCAAAATACAAAAGGCGCTTGACGCCTTGAGAAACGGCGAGATAATCCTCATCTACGACGGTGAGGGCCGGGAAGAGGAGACCGACATAGTCGTGGCATCCGAATTTACAACGCCAGAGCGCATAAAGACCATGCGGCAGGACGGAGGAGGACTGATATGCACCGCGATACACCCCAAAATCGCAGACAACCTAAAACTACCCTTCCTGGTAGACGTCTGGAAGTATGCCACACCCCAATATGGTGTCTTTGAGGAGCTTGAAGCCAACGACATCCCCTATGATGAGAAGTCAGCATTTTCCATAACCATTAATCACAGAAAAACTTTCACCGGCATAACAGACAATGACAGGTCAATGACGATAAAAGAGCTCGCCAAGATAGGTAATACCTCTCTAAACGGCCATGACCCAGAAGAATTCGGACGGAATTTTAGATCACCTGGACACGTAGTACTACTGAGGGCTGCAGACGGTCTTTTAAAAAATAGAAAAGGACATACCGAGCTTAGCATCACCATGGTCAAAAAGGCAGGCTTAACGCCTTTGGCCACGATCTGTGAGATGCTTGACGATAACGGGGGGTCCCTTAAGAAATCCAAGGCCAAAAGATATGCAGAAGAGCACGGTCTTGTTGCCCTTGAGGGAAGGGAAGTAATAGAAGAATTTCTCAGCGAAAGCAACGGATAAAACATAAGCCTCTGCTTAAACGCACCCCAATATTTTCAGGGGTCTTATTGTAATAATATTTATATTCAACTATCTCAAGTTGTAGACATCAACGTCATTTAGGTGATCTCTATACCGATTCAAAAAGTCGACAATATCTGGATGAATGGAGAGTTCGTCAATTGGGACGACGCAAATGTGCATATATTAACTCATGCCCTGCATTACGGCTCAGGAGTCTTTGAAGGCATAAGATGCTACAAGACAACCAACGGTCCGGCGGTCTTCAGGCACCGCGAACATATGGAAAGACTCCACAACAGCGCCAAGATATACCAGATGGAGATACCGTACTCTGTCGAAGAATTAATGAATGCCACAAAAGAGCTAATCAGGAAAAACGGTCTTGAAGAATGCTACATAAGGCCCATCGCCTACCGCGGCTACGGTGAAATGGGTCTTAATCCGCTGAATGTCCCGATAGATGTTGCCATTGCAGTCTGGCCCTGGGGGGCCTATCTGGGTGAGGAGGGCATAAAGAACGGAATCCGGACTATGATATCTTCATTTCAAAGGATAAGCCCTAAATCATTACCGCCCTTTGCAAAATGCACCGGTACATATGTTAATTCCATACTTTCAAAGCTTGAATCACTACATGCAGGATGTGACGAAGCCATAGTACTAGACTACAGAGGCTTTATCTCAGAAGGCCCGGGTGAGAATATTTTCATGATAAAAAAGGGCAAGATATTCACTCCGCCGGAGCATGCCAGCATACTTGTGGGCATCACAAGAGACACAGCTATAACCATAGCTAGGGACTTGGGCTATAACGTGGTTGAGACAGACATAACACGGGGTCAGCTCTATCTTGCAGACGAGCTATTCTTCACAGGCACAGCCGCTGAGATAACCCCTATAAGAGAGGTTGACGGCATAGAGATAGAGAAACCCTGGCCAATAACAAAGGCTATACAGGAGAAATTCTACGCCACAATAGAAGGGAAGGATCAGAACTACAAGGATTGGCTGGATTATGTCTAGTCTATTCTGGCGGGTCTAATACCACTGATTTTATTAACATTATAGTGACGATTACTGAGAGCGCTAGTACGATAATCCGTCCCTGAAACGGCTTCCAGATGGGCTCTTCGGCTTCTTCCTCTGTTTCTGCTGGTGCAGCTGCTGTGGCTGGTGGTGTAGCCGTCTCTGGAGACCTGGTTATCTTTGGCTTTACAACCGGTGGCTGAGTAGTTGTTGGCTGAGTCGTTGTTGGCGGGGTCGTTGTTGGCGGGGTCGTTGTTGGTGGTGCCGTTGTAGTTGCGGGAGGAGTAGTTGTTGGCTGGGTCTCCACAGCTTCTCCCTCGATCAGGGTGATAAACGCTTTCCCATATCCTCCCGCGGCTATCTCCTTGTTGTAATCGAATGTCACCACCCTGTTTTCAGCCTTTTTTGGCGTAATGACCTCTTCTCCGAGAGCTATTATTTCCACGTTGTCAAAATCGGAGCGAAGCTTGACCTCTACGTCGTAGACCCCGGTGATATTTTCATGCTTGCGGTTCGCAAATGAGACTATGTATCTGGTGTCACTTGTCCATGAGATAAAAATAGCGATATCATCCGGTAGCTCTTTGCTACATGTGTTGACCCGAGGCGTGCATACATCGTAGAAGGCCACGAAATCCTCAGGCAGGTCTTTTGCCGATACGAGTGCTGGGGCTGAGATTATTATTAATGCCAGGAAAAAAAAGGCTTTTTTCACCTATCTAACACCTTTTTCTTTGAAATTATTTCTCTTAAGATTTTCTCAGTGGACTTGGGCCCAGCTTCTTTATTTTGTTTGTCAATTCTTTTACTGTATTCGCAAACCTCTCACCCTCGGATGCCGAGATCCATCTGAGAAGAAGCCTTTCTTTTTCTATGCCCACGTCCTCTAATATCTCTTTTAACAGCTTGATTCTGCGCTCCGCCTTGTAGTTTCCTGTAACATAGTGACAGTCTCCTGGATGACATCCTGCAACCAGAACTCCATCCGCTCCTTCGGCAAAAGCCTTCAGTATAAATGCTGGGCTTAGCCTGCCGGTGCACATGACTCTTATTATCCTGATAGTCGGGGGATATTGCATCCTGCTGGTTCCGGCTGTATCAGCTCCGGCATATGAACACCAGTTACAGAGAAAACCTATGATTCTGGGCTCGAATTCTACCAATGATCTTCACTCCTCAAATTCTTCTATAAACGCCGCGTGTATCTGTGGATATATCTGGCTGTCTAGGAAATGTCTTATCTGGATCGCGCTTGTGGGACATCCACCAGCACAGGCTCCACATCCTGTGCATATGGCCTCGTTTACCTTCGCCTTTTTATCAACTATCTTGACTGCTCCAAAATCACATACTCGCTCGCAGATACGGCATCCGATACAGATGTCTTCATCCACGAAGGCTACAATGGGCTCTATCTCTATCTCGCCCTGGCTTAGGGGTATGCTTGCCCTAGATGCCGCGGCACTCCCTTGTGCCACTGCGTCCGGGATATCCTTTGGTCCCTGAGCTGCCCCTGCGAGATATATGCCGGCTGTCAGGGTATCGACTGGCCTGAGTTTTGGATGAGCCTCTAGGTAGAATCCATCAGCACTCCTGGATATGCCTAGCACCTTTTGAGTGACTTCTATGTCATGAGGCGGCTCCATACCCACAGATAGGACTACAAGATCAAGGTTTACTTCAACAACTTTGCCTAATAGGCTGTCTTCGACAACCAGTTTTAGGTTCTTGGTCTTAGGATCCTCGATGACTTCTGCGGGTCTTCCTCTAACGAATTTGATGTTGTATTCTTCTTGCGCGGTCTTGTAGAACTCCTCATAGCCTTTACCAAATGCACGTATGTCTATGTAGAAAATGTATATCTCTGTCTCCGGGTGCTTCTCTTTGTATAGTCTCGCATTCTTTATGGCGTACATACAGCAGACGCGTGAGCAGTATTTGTTGGTTTTCTCGTCTCTTGAGCCGACGCATTGTATAAATCCTATTTTCTTTGGCTCTCGCCCATCCGAGGGTCTTAGAACTTTTCCTCCTGTAGGCCCAGAGGCGCTTAAAAACCTCTCTAGCTCCAGGCCGTTTATGACGTTGTCATATTTTCCGTAGCCATATTCCTCTTTTCTGGTGGCATCGAAAATGTCAAATCCTGTTGCGACTATTATCACTCCCACATCCAGTTCCAGGACTTCGGGTTTCTGGTTGAAATCTATTGCCTCAAGTTCGCAGACTGCTGTGCACATGCCGCATCCGACGCAGTGCTCGCTGTCTATCGTGTAGGTTAGAGGCACTGCCTGTGGGAATGGCACATAGATCGCTTTTCTTATCCCTAATCCGAGATCGAACTCGTTATGTGATTCTATTGGGCATGGAGGCACGCATAGTCCGCATGCTGTGCATTCCTCTTCTATCACAAACCTGGGCTTCTTCTCTACTTTCACCTTGAAATTTCCTATGTAGCCCTCGACCGATTTCACCTCTGAGTAGGTGAGTAACTCGATGTTGGGGTGTCTTGAGACATCCACCATTTTAGGTGTTAGAATGCATGACGAGCAGTCCATTGTGGGGAAGGTTTTGTCAAGCTGGGCCATCTTGCCTCCTATTGTCGTCTCTTTTTCCACCAGATACGTCTTGAAGCCTTGGTCAGCGAGGTCTAGGGCTGCCTGTATTCCTGCAATTCCGGCTCCGATTACCATGGCATTCGGATTTACTTTGGCCGTTTTCTTCTTTTGAGGTGTTAAGGCTAGTGTTCTTGCAACCCCCATTCTGATTAGGCCTTTTGCCTTTCTTGCCGCTTTTTTTGGCTCCGTGAGGTGGACCCATGTGCAGTGCTCTCTGATATTCACCATTTCAAAGAGATAGGGGTTAAGTCCGGCTTCTTGAAGGGCTTTTCTGAAGGTGGGTTCATGTAATCTGGGTGAGCATGCTACCACGACTACTCTGTTGAGGTTGTGCTCTTTGATTGCTTCTTTTATCTCTGTCTGTCCTGGCTCTGAGCACATGTATCGATAGTCTGTGGCGTAGACTACGCCTTTCAGTTTCTTGGCGTATTCCGCTGCTTCCTCTACGTCTATCACGCCCGCGATATTTGTCCCACAGTGACAGACAAATACGCCTACTCTGGGCTCTTCGTTTTGAGGTTTTTTTGAATTAGTCATCCTCTTTCTCCTGGAGATAAGAATTAGTGCCAGTTTCTCTAAGGGTGGGGAGTTTATAAAATTTGCGAAGTCTTACGTCAACAATGTTGAAAAGGAGGAATGATCACCATTGTTGGCGGTTTAATTACTGGTCTTCATTTTTCGGCTTCTTCATCTTTATTGTACAGGATCTGTAGCCTGTGGGCACGTCCGGCAAATATTGCGAATAATAGTAGTACTCCGCCATTTAGCACGTGCAATACGTTCTGGATATTGTGTGTGATCACATACAACGGTGCGTTGCCCCATATGTCCACATATCTGCCAAACCAGATATCCAGTGCTAGAAGCGATACTAGGACCGCTATTATCGGGATGAAGATCATTACAATAGACTCGGTGACCTCTTCGGATTTGACGACGAGCATCCAAGCCAGTATGAGTGTTGGTATAAGGGATGCGTATAGGAATGGTCCTTCGACCTTCGGATCCCATGGTTTGACGGAGATACTTGCTAAAACTGCCACTGCTATAAACATTGCCGCGTATATAAGTAAAATCTGCTTGGTGGATAGTGTTCCTGATTTCTTCTTTGAACCGAACTTGGAGATTATCTGGTCTTCTTCTATAAATTCTGTTATGCCGATGTAAAAGAAGTAGAGTGCAATCGGTGCTGCTATCATATGCAGATAGTGGAATACTCCATGACCAAAGGGTGATTCAAGAAAGAAGTGTTCTGCTGCTTCTCCAAGCCCGATCAGGCCTACGCCTACGATTCCAGCTCCTATGTGGGTCCATGAGTGTGAAGATCCTTTGATCAATGTCTTGTAGAAAAGGTAAAGTGCGATAAGACTTGCTATGAAAAGGAAGGTCGAGGCGAACAAATGTGAGTATATCTCCATCATACCATGGTGATCTATGAATTGGTTTGCTATTAACCCGCTCTCACCAAAATAGACCATTAGCCTCAACCCTTCTCTAGAGGGTGTATTTTGTTTATGATTATATTTATAACTAATCGAGGCCAAACTTGTTAGTGTTAATTAGCATCAAACTTGTGGAGGAATGTTGTGTCTTTCTCGTCAGATCTTAAGAAGACTGAGCAGCTGTGGGCGGCGATTATGAAGATGGTGACAGAGATGAAGAAAGCGGGTGTGGAAGTAGACCTGGCAAAATTGAAGACTTCTAAGATGATGATTAGTCATTGCAGAACCGATCCGCACCCCCATGTTGATGAGTTAAATGATGCGGGAGAGATCCTGGGTGATGCCCAGGTTGAGCTTTTTATCGCTGCAGAGTCCTTGGGTGGGGACTTTGTCTTACGGTGGGAAGATGAGTTCAGGAAGGTCAGGGGAGGGAAAAGCAGATATGAATTCAATGTTTCGAGTAGCAGGTTTGTTCCTGGGTTGCCGAGGGATATGAACTGGGTTAGAATAAATATTTCAGGCATTGTTGATGCTGATGAGATGAAGAAGCTCGTCAAATCTTGTGGGGCTGTGATGGAGAATCAGGAAGACAATTATGTGCTGGTTACAGGTGAAAAGGACTCGATAAAGAGGGTGTTGAAGTCGGTGTCTGAGGTTTTTAAAAGATAGTTAATTCCTTTATTGTCTGGTTTCGCTTCTTCAAGCCCGGGGAGGGGGTTCTTTTAATAGTTTCTTCGCACAAGGAACATTGAAAGTTCTCTTATTTTCTTCATTGCCTTGTTGCTGATATTGATTTTTGAAAGCTCTTTTAATGCTTCGTCCTCATATTTTTTGGCAACATTTTGTGAGTATTCATAGGACCCTGTTTCGTGCAGGATATTGAGCACTGTCTCGATGTCTTCATTGGTTAGTTTTTCTTTAGCATATATCTCCTGCATGGTCTCTCGGTGTTCTTTAGATGAGTTTTCTAGCGCATGAATGACTGGGAGGTTCTTTTTCTTGTTCATTATGTCGCTTGCTTTTGGCTTGCCTGTGCTCTCTGATTTCTCCCAGACTCCTATGATGTCGTCTCTTATCTGGAAGCCTATGCCTATTGTTTTGCCGAAATTTTTGAAGTGTTCTATTATCTTTTCGTCTTCTGTTGCAAGAAGTGCGCCTATCTCGGTGGATGCTTGTATTAAGGCTGCTGTTTTCCCTGTTACCATGTTCAGATACATGTCTGTGGTTACGTCCATTGATTCTTCAAAGCTCATGTCCTGGAATTGCCCCTCACATAGTCTCATGACTGTCTCGTTTAGAATCGTGAGGACATCTACTATCCTAGTGTCGTTTACGTCTCTTTCTCTTAGTCGGATGGCTGCTAGGTTTGCCAGAACATGCATGCCATCACCGGTGTTTATCCCCTGTGCCTCTCCCCATAGCTTCCATATTGTGGGTTTGTGACGTCTTGTAGCATCTCTGTCCTCGATATCGTCATGTATGAGGGAAAAATTGTGTATTAGTTCTACAGCCGCTGCCGCTGGCAGCGCCTTGTCGTATACGCCGCTTAATGCATTATAGACTAGAAGGCAGAGTGTGGGTCTGAATCTTTTCCCGCCATAGTGGATGGTTGGTTTAAAATTTTCATCGAGCCATCCCAGGTGGTACTGCATCATGTCATAGAGTTTGGAGGGGGCGTCATATCCTTTGAAGAGGTCCTTTATCTCGTTGTCTATCATTTCCAGATGTTCGTTTAGAATTTCTTCTACGTTCATTTAAGACCTCTAAAATTGCCTATTTATTGTGTGTTCTGCGATCATCTCAAGGGCTTTTTTTGCCTTTGTTTCCTTTAAATGTCTTAGCTCTTTTTTGGCGTTTTTGACAAACGACTTTGCCCTGTTAAGGGCGTATTCGATGGATTTTGTCCTGTCCATTATTTCAAGCACGGTCTCCATATCCTTTTTTTCTAGCTCTTTTTTCTCCAATATTTCTTCAAGAAGTTTTCTGTCTTCTTTGCTTGATTTTTTTAATGCGTGAAGGATTGGGACGGTCATTTTTCCGGATTTTATGTCCATGCCTATCTGTTTTCCGAGTTTTTTCTGTCCGGCTATTATGTCCAGGACGTCGTCTGTCATCTGGAATCCTAGTCCTAGGAGGTGGCCATATCTGGCAAGTGCTTCTATCTCTTTCTCTTGTGCGCCTCCGAGTATTGCTCCGCATCTGGTGGCTGCTTCGAAGAGAGATGCTGTCTTTCTATCTATGACTTCGAGGTATACTTCTTCTGTCATTGTGGTATTCTGGGTGTGTGTGGCTTCTAAAACCTCTCCTTCTGAGAGTTTTGCGCATACAGCGGATATTATCTTGCTCATTTCCTTGTTTTCGTGTGTGCCTACTAGTCCGAATGCTTTTGAGAATATCAGGTCTCCTGCGAGTATTGCGGTGTCGTTTCCCCATTTGGCGTTGACTGTTTCTACTCCTCTTCTCATTGAGCTTTTGTCAATTATGTCGTCGTGGATTATGGTGGCTGTGTGTATCAATTCTATTGCCACTGCTATGGGGGCTGCGTGTTCTATGTCTCTTCCGTTTTGGTCTGTTGCGGCGAATGCGAGTGTGAGTAGAGTTGGTCTTATGCGTTTTCCACCTGTTTTTGTTAGGTGTCTTGAGGCTTCGTATAATGATGATGGATATGCATTGGGTATGCAGTTTGCAAGCTCTTTGTTTATGTAATCCATATCATCTTTGAAGCTGTCGAGAGATTGCCAGAATTTATCCATTTTCTCACCTACCAGAGCGTAACCCCACTTCCGGGCTTGTTTATTACTCGATTTGTATTTAAATATTGCTCGTGTTGGTAAGTCCTTGTATTGGTAAAGGTTAAATATTATTGATTCATATGAAGATTCTCTTTGGGTGTTGACTGATATGCTTGAGGATGCGCGGTTCGATATTCTAGGTATCCTGGATACGATAAAAAAGAAACTGGTTCATCTTGTAATCATACTGGGTGTCGGCTTTTCCGTAGGTTGGTTTGTTGCCGAGTTTGTTATACAACAGATCAAGAAGGATATGTTGGGAAATCTTCCCAAAGCAGAGCTTATCGCCACCAGTCCTATAGAATATGTTTTAGTCCAGATTGAGATTGCGTTGGTTTTTGCTGTTTTTTTGGCCACACCATTCGTTATATACTGGGTTGCGAGCAGGTTTAAAAGGAAGTTACGGGGGAAGACTAAGAGTCTTTTTGTCTGGGCACTTGCCTCTTTTCTTTTGTTCCTTATCGGATTTTCCTTCACCTATTTTTTGATTCTTCCTAAGGCTATTTGGATTCTCACTTATCTTACTACCTCAGCGGATATTTATCCTTATTACTCTGTCAGTTCTTTTATGACATTCACGCTACTTTCAATTGTCGTTTTCACCAGTGTTTTTGAGCTGCCTCTTTTTGTCACTTGGCTTGCATTAAATGGCTTTGTGTCTGTTGAGAAGTTGAAGGAGAAAAGAAAGTCTGTGATCGTTATTATCTTTGTTGTCACCGGCATAATAACCCCAGATCCCACCCCATTTAGTCAAATGCTTCTCTCAATTCCGTTGATAATACTCTACGAGGTCAGTATTATCTCTGCAAAGTTATTTGCAAAATGATAACGCCTAGTTATAAAAAAAATTAATTCCTTTTGCGCATGGTAATAAAAAACTTTATATGAAAAGAGTTATTATGAGTTGCAAAAGTTGGAGGTGTTAAGAGATGATTCCGTTAATGATGCTAGGACAACCAGAGCTTTTGATTATACTGTTTATCATTTTGATACTTTTCGGAAGTTCAAAGTTGCCGGAACTTGCCAGATCTATGGGTAAGGCAAAGAGTGAGTACAAGAAGGGTACAGCAGAGGGGGATGAGGAGATACAACAGATAGAGACACAACAGCAAGCTCAGGCTTCCGCGGCCCCACAGGCGGCAGCCCCCCCAGCTCCAGCTGCGCCTGAAGCTCCTGCAGCTCCAGCTGCTCCGGCACCTGAAACCCCAACTGAGCAACCGAAGCAGGAGTAAGTGAAGAAAATGCTTGGTGGGCCCGAGGTAATAATCATTATTGCCGTCGGGCTTTTACTTTTTGGCCCGAAAAAACTGCCCGAATTAGCTAGAGCTGTTGGCCGTGCTGTTGGTGAGTATCAGAAGGCGGTTAAGGAGTTTGAGCATGAAGTCGATGCAGTTAGAAAAGAAACTCTAGATGAGGGCAAACAGTCTGGCCCGGCAAGGGCTACTGGTATGAGGAAGAAGACAGGGCCTTCACCACAATTGCTCAAGATAGCTAAGAACCTGGGGATTGACACGGCTGGTAAGACTGAGTCTCAGTTACTTGCTGAGATTAACAGGCGTACTAAGCAGGCAGAAGAGGAGATTGCGAGGAAGGTTGAATCTACGGAGACTAAACCGAAGAAAAAGGCAAAGGCAAAGACCACATCATCTCCTTGAATCAAATCTCTCTTTTCTTTCTTTTTTTATACTGATTTTTGTTCTTTGTATATTCTCCACTCTCTTAGTGCGCGGTATGAATCTGTCTTTCGTGTTTTCTCAGCCAATATTCCTTTGATGCCTGTTTTTGCTACCAGTATGGGCATGATCTCTATGGGGATGTTTCCAAGGGATATTAGCATTAAAGCTAAATATGACCAATTCGGGGCTCCTGATGCATAGGCCAACAAGCCGATTGCAAGGGGTGTTAGGGTTGCTACAATGGGTCCGACTGCGTGCATTGTTGTCCGATATTTTGGCGCAGCTTTAAGATATGATGCGTAGTCTGTCTTCAACGTGGGCTCGATCATGGCAGGGCCATCTAGGAAATAGAAGGTGAATTTTATTTTGAAGTGGTTTCCTACTACATAGTGGGAGAGGGGGTGTAGGGCTACCATCAAGATTAATGTGGAGATGATAAAAGATATGCCCATAGTTGTTCCGGAGTTTTTGTATGCATAGGATATGAGAGCAACTCCGAAAACAGCTCCGATAATCTCCAATGTGTGGCCTATTTTCACATCCACGGGTAATAGTGCTTTTTCTCTGAACACTTTCTGGTCGATTCTGCCGATCTGATCCGCGTGTTTTTCTATGAGTGAGGCGTCTTTTTTTACTTTTGAAACGATCTTCCAGAAGCCGAGCTCTTTTAGATTGTTATTCCCATTTTTTACCTGTTTCTCTATTGTGTCAAGGGTTTTTTGGATCTCGTCTCCTTGTTCTTCTTGTGCGTTGGACATTTTTTTCTTCATCAAATTTTTCTTTTTTTCCATAATCCTGCTTATTTGAGGTATATGTATCCGCTGTTATCTCCATCTCTCATGTATGTCCAGTCATCCTCTGATTCGCTTGATTCTTCGATTTTTTGGAGGATGTTTTTGACGTCTGAATCCTGGAAGTCTGCGTGGTGTAGTGCCACTGCCTCTGCGAACTTTGGCCTTACTGGGGATCCGTATTCGAGCCTGCCATGATGGCTTATTATTAGGTGGAGGAGTTTCATTCTCAAGTTCTCTGGGAATTCATCCACTTGGTCTATGGCGTCGCTTATCATCTTGCTGCCCATTACTATGTGTCCGACGAGCATGCCTTCGGTGCTGAAGTCTATGCTTGCTGAGAGCTTGTATTCCCCCATTTTTCCGATGTCGTGTAGTATCGCGCCTGTTATCAAAAGGTCGTGATCCAGGGCGGGGTAATGTTCGTATGTGTCTTGGCAGAGCTTGATGACGCCTAGGTTGTGCTCCAGTAGCCCTCCTATGTAGTTGTGGTGTCTGGATTTTGCTGCTGGTGCTCTTTTGAATTTTAATACGAAGTCTTGGTCGTTGAAGAAAACGTTGAGCAGGTTTTGTAACGGGGGGGTTTGTATCTTTCTTATGTGGGATTTGAGTTCTTCGTACATCTTGTCTATGTCTTTGTCTACGGTGGGTAAGAACTCGGTGAAGTCGACTTTTGTGGGGTCGGCTTTTTTTATGTAGTCATTTGATTGGCCGTATCTGCTTTCTTCGTTTATGTGTATGACGAGTTGTTTGTGGTAGCTGTCAAATTTTGTCTGGCCGGATATTGTGACAATGTCGCCTGTGTGTAGTTCGTTGTATAGTTTTGTTGTCTTCTCCTCGTTGGCCCCGCCCCAGTATTTGGCTTTTATGTCGCCGTTCTTGTTTCCTACGTCTAAAACGAAGAACTTTCCTGGCTTGTTTCTGTAGTCGGAGAGGCCTTCTTTGTTGCGTATGGCGAAGAGATTTTCTACGTTCTTTCCCTCTTCGAGTTTTTTGACGTCGAATGTTTCCTCTTCCACTGTACCATCATCCCATGGTGGTTTTTTTGTTTTTGGTTTGATCCTTTTTATAGGCTTCCCCTTTAAAGTCTTGTCTTGCTATCTGCTTGTGGTGTAAGCAGTACCCCCTTTTTTATATTATCTTAGATGAGGGTGGGAGGTGGATGAGGTTGTGGAGTATGCGTCGTGTTTGTTCATAGCCTATTTTTACGTGTGGCAGGTCTTTCTCGATTTGGACTTTTATTTTTATCTTTTTTCTGGCTGCTTGCGGCTTAAAGGTCGGTAATTACCTAAAATACTTTTCACTCAATCTTCCCCTTCAACAACTCCAACACGGTCTTCGGATCAGCCCTTCCCTTCGTCTTTCGCATCACTTGGCCAACCACAAAGTTCAGCGCCTCACTCTTACCAGATGAATAGTCCTGAACAGCCTGAGGATTCTCTTTTAACGCCTCTTCAACAGCGTCCTCCACAATATGATTCTTGGTGATCTTATCCAGGCCCAGCTCCTTCATTATCTCCCGAGGAGGCCGAGGATTCACCACGAGTTCCTCAATCACCCTCTGACCCGACTTGACAGTTATCTCATCCTTTTCAAGCATCTGAAGTAGCTCAACAAGCTCCTTAGCAGTTATCCCGCTTCCAGCATAGCTTATGTGGTTATATGTCAAAACCCTCTTAAGCTCCCGACGGATCCACATCACAGCAAGCTTAGGATCAATCTCCTTGCAGACCTCCTCAAAGGCGTTGGCGAACTCAAGCTCACTTGAGAGGACATTCGCATCATGCTCTGTGATGCCATACTGCTCTACAAACCTCTTCTCCTTAAGATGAGGCGGCTCCTGCATAATAGCCCTGATAGACTCAATCTTCTCATCAGTAATCAAGAGAGGCGGAATGTCAGGATCAGGGATATACCGGTAGTCATCAGCCTCCTCCTTAGTCCGCATAGCACGGGTGATCATCTGAGACTCCAAAAACGCACGGGTCTCACGCTTAACAGCCACACCCCGCTTCATAAGGTTCTTCTGACGTGTGATCTCAAACTTCAAAGCCTTGTAGGCGCCTCGGACGCTGTTGATGTTCTTAATCTCAACCCTCGCACCACCCTCAAGCGAGATATTGGTATCAGTACGCATCGTACCCCCCTCGGTCCGGACCTTACCCGTGTACTGCAAGACCTTGGTAAGCTCCCGAAGGAACCTCCGAGCATCCTCCGGGTTTTCAATATCAGGTGCTGTCACAATCTCAATTAATGGCACACCGCTCCGGTTATAATCAACCGTCCCGGTCTGCGGATCATACTTACCAGGATCCTCCTCAAGATGCACCTCCCAGATACCAACGCCATGCAGATTGCCGTCCTTTCCAATAGGAAGAGAGGTGCGCTGATAGCCAGAGGGCAGATCAGGATAATCATAATGCTTACGCTGAATATACACCGGCTCCTTCACAATCTCGCAGTTAAGCATAAGAGCAACCTCAACAGCCACGTCAATGGCGTCTTGGTTAACAGGATAGGGCTTAGATCCAGGCATCCCAGTGCAAACCTCACAGATATTGGTATTCGGAGGAACGTCACGGTAATTTGTAGGACTGTCACAATATAGCTTGGTCCTCGTGTCAAGCTGCTCATGGATCTCAAAGCCGATAATGGTCTTCACTGACAAGCCACCTCCAGCGTAAACATCAGATCCAAGATCTTCTGCTCACCAAGCTGTCCACTCTGGATCTGCAAGCCCACAGGGATGCCGTCGACCTCGCCGGCCTTAATAACACCGCCAGGGATGCCGGCCAGGTTAGCCGGGACTGTCAAAATGTCATACCCGTACATGACAAGCGGATCATCAATCACATCGCCAAGACGATGAGGAAGCTTCGGCACCGTAGGACCGGCAATCACATCAACACCAGAAAGAGCGTCCTGAAGGTCTTTTTTGATAAGGGACCGGAACTGAAGAGCCTTCTTGTAATACCTGCCAGAGTACTCCTTTTGACTAATATACTTGCCAAGCAATATCCGCCTGAGTACCTCATCGCCACAGACATCCTCGATCTTAAAACCATACCTCCTGCCGTCAAACTTCCTGGTCGCAGAGAAGAATTCCACAAAAACAGTAAGATAATAAGTAGGCAAACCCTTGTCCAAGTGCGGAAGCTTCACATCAATGATCTCAGCACCAAGCTCCTCGAGAAGATCAAGTTTTTCTCTGATAATCTCCATAATCTTTGGATCAGTAAACTCCTCAAACTCCTTTGCAAAACCGACCCTAAAGCCGGAAACATCACCACGTAAGTTATCAGAAAACGCGTACTTGCCATTTGACAAGGTCGTGCACTCACGCGGATTATGACCAGCAACCACGTCAAGCATCAAGGCAGCGCTTGGAACATCCTTGGACAATGGACCGATCTGATCAAGACTCATGGCGAGGTCAATAAGCCCATACCTAGGGACAAGACCATAGGTCGGCTTAAAGCCAACAACACCACAATGAGAGGCCGGATTCCTGATAGAACCCCCCGTATCCGTACCCAACGCAATGTCACAAAAACCGGCCGCAACAGCCGCTGCTGAGCCGGATGATGAGCCGCCAGGGATCCTGCCAAGAGCAGAAGGATTCCGAGTAGGCCCAAAACAAGACGTCTCACCAGAGGACCCGCAGGCAAACTCATCCATATTCGTAACACCAAGGATAATGCCGTCTTCTTTTTTTATCCGCTCAACAACAGTCGCATCATAGCCGGCCACATAGTTCTCAAGGGTCTTTGAAGCACATGTCGCCCTGAAGCCGCTGACATTAATGTTAGACTTAACAGCGATGGCAAGACCAGCCAGCTTGCCAGCCTGACCCTTTTTTATCTTTTCATCCACAACCCTTGCCTGATCTAAAGCCCGTTCTCTATCTACCTCAACAAAGGCATTAACAGCCTCATCCTCCAGCTCAATCTTGTCAAAAAAGCGCGAGACGTTCTCCACAGCAGAGAGCTCACCAGACTTTAACAAACCCAGGGTATCAGTAATAGCCATCAGCCCCCCCTATTTCACCCACTTACCGATCTCAGTGATAAAGCTTCCCTCTTTGTCCAACCTCGGGGCGTTCTTCTTAGTGGTCTCCTTAAATTCTTCGCTGACATGGGGCTCGCCATCACTCCGCGTGACATTGATATCCTCTACTACGTAGTAGGTCTCCTCCAAGTCAATATCGCCAAGAGCCACAGAGAGCTCCTCTAAAACCTTCTCAGCCTCTTTCTGGATGTCTTTCTCCTCAGACATGATAATCAGCTTCCACCTTACTCTTCTGCAATATTAAATATGTTAACACTAATTAAAGATATCTAAAAAGGATCCGCAAAACCCAGAACAAATAACACCCAAACACACCCGCTTCAAAGCTAAAAGACATGCCAGACAGGATCAAAAAAGACAGATCCAGGCTCCTGACACGGCTCCACCAAGAGATCGGAGAGAAAAACAATGGAAAGTTTGTAGGAAAAGAATACAGAATCCTGATAACAGAAAACGGAGAAAAAAGCATGAAAGCGAGAACAGACGCCTATAAACAGGTGGTGCTAGAAAAAGGAGAACTAGGAGAGTTTTTGACCGTAAAAATCAAAGACGCAACACCATCATATCTCATCGCCAAATAACACCTAAACACACACAAGAAACAGCCCATAATAAACCTCCTAAGTTCAACTCAACAGCCCCTGACACGTGAAAAGGTATATAAATGCATCAAAATCAAGGCAAAACTGATAAAAATGGACATGGAGGAGTACGAACTAGAAGAAGAAGTCATAGGTGAAGAAGAGACGGGAGAAGAGACACCGATCGACTTTGGAATCATACTAATCGGCCTAGGAACACTCATCCTCCTCACAGGAGTAGCCACAGCATTCATCATATTCACTGCTTTCTCATCCCAAGAAGTGATCACATTAACACTGACAGAAACCAGCGGAACAACAAGCTACAGCGGAACATGGTGGGTCATAGTTCAACTAGTCGCCTCCCTCATCATCATATGGGCAGGAGGAAAACTGATAGATAGAGGGATCGAGCTACGCGGCGAAGGATTACAATGACCAACTTCAACGAAACCCTCGGCATAGTGCTAACAGCCATGGGGATCCTGATAATAATCACAGGACTCCTAGTTTGGACATCAACCAATCCCGTCCCGCTGGAAATAGAATACACGAAAAACGGCCTCACATACCACCTCACATACCCTGAACTCGAAGCCCTGCGCATGTCAGGATATGCTGAAACAGCCCTCGTTCTAAGCAACCTCCTGGAAGGATCAGCAATCTTTGTCATCATATGCGGCGGCCTGAGACTCATCTGGACAGGGACACATTTATATCCTTTTTGGGACCACTTACGATCACCACTTAGATCAGGGCATGTGAGGACATGGGAACAAAAAAGGTACCAATAAAGGGGTTGCTAGTTCTATGTATCATCCTAGTTCTCATCTCAGCTGGATGCATTAATCGCTCCACAAAAATTGAGATCGCCAACTGGCCCAACGGCTACAGGTCAGCAGTCTGCACTACTTTTGACACTGAGTTGGCTAGAAAAGAAGACCTAATGCCAATAGCCAGCATTTTAAAATCCAAGGGGATAAACGCCACATTCTTTGTTGTTTCCGGATACTACCAAGACACGCCTGAGGTCCTGAATATCTTAAAAGACTTTGAGGTTGCAAGTATGGCATGGAATCAGTCTGAATGGATGTTAAGCGATCTTAATTTCAAGTACCAAGATTTCTGGATAAAGCAATCAGATAAATGGCTGGAAGAACATGACTTCAAACCCCGTGGCTTCAGGGCACCCTACCTAAGATTTAACAGTGATACCCTAAAAATTTTAGAAGACTCGGGCTATGTCTATGATTCTTCAATGATCGGGACTATGCCCCAGATAAACGGATTAGTAGAGGTCCCCATGGCCATCAACTACGACCCCTTCTGGAGCAAAGAGACCATGAAATACTCTACAACACCCACCTATCTGATATTTAAAAGAACCCACGAAAAAGGAGAGCTTTTCTCATTCCACACACATCCAGAGAAGACAATGGAAAACTTCCCACAGTTTATAGAGTTCCTAGACTACATAAACGAAAAGAATGTCTGGCCAGCATCATGCATCGAGGTAGCAGATTGGTGGAGGAACAGACAAACACTTGAGATCACCGGAAACAGCCAAGAAGCCACAGTTAAAAACACAGGGGGCACGGTAATAAAAGGCGTTACACTCAAGATAACACCAAAAAGAGAAGTTGAAGGAGCAATCACCATAGTCGAGGAAGAAAACACCATCTACGCAGTACTCCCCGATCTAAGCCCAGGAGCAGAGACAACCCTCCGAATAATATAAACCCACCTCCTCTTTTTTTGACCAGGTGACAAAGGTTTAAATTAACCCTGGTCCCAAGGTCTAGTGGGCCTGTAGTATAGTCTGGATAGCACGGGAGGCTTCGGACCTCTAGACCCGGGTTCAAATCCCGGCAGGCCCGCCATTATCATAACCCCTTACCTATGCGTCAGAAAGGTTGTTCACGCAGTTTTTTTTTCTCCAACTGCCTAATATAGAACAAAGCCCCGTACATCGGAACACTGGCACCAAAGGCCTGCCACAACGGCATGTCCATGTAGAAGATAAAGAGCAATAAGACTAAGAAAAACATAAAACCTATTGTTTTAACCGACCTTGGCACCAACATACATATCTTCCCAATTGCCCCCCACTTTTCCCACCGTTTCTATCCACCACATAATATTTAAAACTTTCTAATAACCAAAAATAATCCATCCTCACAATCAGCCTCCAAAACCCCCACCCATAGTTTAGTTATCGATGTTAAACACCCCGAGTCAAAAGAGATATATAAGGATTAAAACCTGATATAAGCGGAAATACGGCTGTCGGAGGCTTTTACACTTGGAAATAGACGAACTTGACTTCAAAGTAAAAGTAGATGGAAACAAAACAACCTTCGAAAGAAAATCCAAGATGGAGACACGCACACTCGTCTTTGACCAAGAAAAATGCGTGGGCTGCAAGATCTGCTTTGAGGCCTGCCCATTCGACGCCATCACAATAGGAGCCACCGGAGCCACATCAACAAGGATCATCGAACAACCAACCATCGTGATAGACCCGGAAAAATGCCTCCTCTGCGGCATCTGCGTCGGCACATGCCTATTTGACGCACTTGACATGCTACTGGACGGTGAATCGATAAAAGACACAGGAGATATTCTAAACTATGCCGGCAAATTCGAATTCGACGAAACAAAATGCACATTCAAAGATGAAGAAGCCAAAACACTCTGCAACGACTGCGAAGTAGCATGTCCAACAGACGCCATCAAATGCAAGATCACAGGCAAGGGAAAAAATGCAAAAAACACCATCGACTTTGAAAAAAGACTCTGCATATACTGCAAAGTATGCGAAAAAGCATGCCCCCCAGACGCCATAAAAGTGGAGAAAGTCTTTAAAGGAGAAATCAGTCTGGATCAAGACAGATGCCAAGGCTGCGGCCTCTGCATAGAGATATGTCCATCCAACACCCTAATCTTCCCAAGGGCAAAAGTCGGCGAAACCTTAGAAAAGATCATAGTAGACGACGAAACATGCATATACTGCGAGGCATGCGTAAACGTCTGCTCAGTCGACGCCATCATAGTCAAAAGAAATGAGATAAGATATGAAAAAGAACCAGAAAGAGCCTGGACAAGCACCTGGAAAGACGCCTTCAAAAAGCTTGTAGAAGAAGGAGTAGAAAAATGAGCTTCACGATGAAAGTCGAAGACGACAAATGCAGCGGATGCGGAAACTGCGTCATCGTCTGCCCGGTAAACGCCCTCAACAGCCTAGAGATCCAGGGCGGCAAAGGAGACATTGAAGCTGAATACATACTAAGCATCGGAAAAGGGATAGCATACGTCTTTGACCCTGACCTCTGCAACGGCTGCGGATCCTGCATAAAAGCATGCGCCCACGACGCCGTGCTCCTTGAAAGCATCCAACAAATCATGACAGCCCACATGAAGAAATCCGATGAACTAGAAATCCTGGGCGAAAGAGGCCAAGTCTATGAGATGATAAAAAAGAACGGAGCCACCACCGTTTCTAAGATAGCTGAATCATTAGAGATCCCACCAAGCTCAGTCTTAAGATACGTCACATCCCTGAAAAGCGATTCTAAAATCTGGGAAGTCGGAAGAAAAGATGGCGCATTCATTTATAGCGCTGAAAGACCCGAAAAAGAAAAAGCTGGAAAAGAGAAAATGGCAAAGATAAAGGTAGATATGAAGAAATACAAAAAATTCAAGAGGAGAATAGACGCCGCCATAGAATCCTTCAGCATGGTAAAGGTAAGACTCTTTACTGAAACAGGAAAGCTTGACAAAGCAAAAAACACGGTAAAAGAGAAGATCTCAGAAGCAAAGTGAATTGAAAATGGAATCCATAATCAAAAACGGCAATGTCTTCGACCCCTTAAACGAGATAAAGGGGGAGAAAAAAGACATCTGCATCAAAGACGGCAAGATAGTTGAAAAAGTCAATGAGCGAAAAGCACACAGCATAGATGCCGGGGGCAAAATTGTCATGCCAGGCGGCATAGACATCCACAGCCACATCGCAGGTGGCAAAGTCAACGCAGGCAGACTCTTTCGACCAGAAGACAGCCTCAGATATATCATGCCTAAAACCAGGATAACACGCTCTGGAACCGGATTCTCAGTGCCCTCAACCTTCATGACAGGATACCTATATGCCAAGATGGGTTACACCACCGTGATGAGTCCAGCGATGCCGCCACTAATGGGGAGACATACGCACGAAGAGCTAAACGACACGCCCATAATAGACAAGGCCACCTATCCATTATTTGATGGCAACTGGTTTGTCATGAATTTTCTCAAAAACGGCGAGATAGAGAAATGCGCCGCATATGTAGCCTGGCTACTGAGGTCCCTTAAAGGATACACGATAAAGATCGTAAACCCATGCGGAACAGAGGCCTGGCACTGGGGCAAAAACATCACCAATATAGACGAACGCGTCCCATATTTTGACATAAGCCCAAAAGAGATGATCAAAGGACTCTCAGAGGTAAACGAGATGCTGGGTCTGCCACACAGCATTCATCTGCATCCCAATAATCTAGGAAGGCCAGGTAACTATACGACAACCCTTGACACCTTCAACATACTAAACGGCAAACAAAGCAAAGAAGACAGACAATTGCTGCATATAGCTCATGCACAGTTCCACAGCTATGGCGGCGACTCTTGGAAAGACTTCGAGTCAAAGTCAGATGCCATATCGAAGGAGATCAACAAAAAAGACAACATGACAATAGACCTGGGTCTTGTAACATTAGATGAGACCACAACAATGACAGCTGATGGGCCTATGGAATACTATCTTAGCAGCTTAACTCATCTAAAATGGGTGAACCGGGATGTGGAGCTTGAGACCTCACCGGGCGTGACACCATTCATATATTCCCCAAAGATCTCTGTACACGCGATACAGTGGGCCACCGGGCTTGAGCTTGCACTTTTGATAAAAGACCCGATGAAAATCCTGCTCTCAACCGACCATCCCAACGGCGGACCCTTCTTCAGATATCCGAAGCTTATAACCTGGCTTATGAGCAATAAAAGCAGAGAAGAGATGATCGATAATGTTCACAAAGCAGTGAACAAAAGAGCATTGCTCTCCAGCATAGACCGCGAATACGACTTCTACGAGATAGCCGCCATTACTAGGGCCGCTGAAGCCAAGGCGTTGGGTCTTTCAAAAGAAAAGGGACATTTGGGTGTAGGCGCCACCGCTGATATCGCAATATATGACTTAGATCCTGATAAGGTAGACCCAAGCAGAGACTATAAAACTGTGGAGGAAAAGCTCTCAAGAGTAAAGTACACCATCAAAGATGGCACAGTAGTAGTAAGAGATGGAGAGATAGTAAAGAGCGTCCAGGGCAAGACATACTGGGTAAACGCTAAAGTAGACGAAGACCTAGAAAAAGAGATGATGAAAGACCTTGAATACAACTTTAAAAGATATTATACTGTAAACCTGGCCAACTATCCCCTGCCTGAAAGCTATCTTTCACGATCTGCCAGGATAGATATTGACGCAACTAATGTGAAATGAGGAATAGTTAGATGAATGAAGTAATTTTAACTCCGAAAAAACAGCCCCTCGCGGGCCTTGAGGGCGAAGCCATAACCCCTGACACGTTCGTTGGCAAAAGCCTTGATGGGATAAGGAACCTTGAGGTTTTGGAAGGAAACCGAAAGTCAAAGCTCGGCGACTTTTTCACCGTTAAGGGCAAGACATCTGAAAACCTGGAGGAGCAGAAGATCACAATAGACGGCGATGTCGCTAAAACAAAAAACATAGGCAGAGACATGACAGGAGGAGTTGTTGAAGTCAAAGGTAGCGCGGGCATGTATGTTGGAAGAAGCATGAAAGGAGGAAGAGTGGTTGTCACAGGAGACGCCGGAGCATTTTGCGGACAGGAAATGAGAGGCGGGGAACTCATAATCAAAGGCAATTGCGGGGACTACCTCGGCTGCGCATATCGAGGAGATTGGAGAGGAATGAGAGGAGGTAGTATCTTAGTCGGAGGGAACGCCGGCAATGAGATCGGCGAATATATGATGGGGGG
>JAZFTJ010000046.1:0-14737 GCA_036446635.1 Hydrothermarchaeales archaeon (SeqCode)
ATCCTCCGCAGGATGGATAATTTTTATTATTATAATCATAGTGATTGGATTTGCAATAGCGCTTTCTGGTGGCGAACAAAGTTCAACAACTCCATCGATAAAAACAACCACAACTGAGGCTAAGGCATATTACGACAAAGGCATGGTTTATTATAAATCAGAAGATTATTTTCAAGCAATAACATATTTTAACAAAGTTATTGAACTAGATCCAAATCATGTGGGAGCATATAACCGAAGAGGCAGATCTTTCCTTTTGTCAAAAGATTATCCCGCAGCCATATCAGACTACACTAAGGTCATAGGATTAGAACCAAGGTATGTTGACGCATACGATAACAGGGGATATGCATACTATAGATTAGGGGATTATGAGAAGGCTATATCAGACTACACTAAGGCCATAGAATTAGAACCAACTAATGCTTGGGCATATAGCAGTAGAGGACGTGCTTACGAAAAGCTAGGGGAATCTGAGAAAGCACAGTTAGACCTTGACAAAGCAGCAAGTTTAGATCCAAAATTTAAACGGTAGAAAAATATCTTATTTCTCAACCAACTGCAGATGTAAGATTATCAAAGTCAGGTTCAATATTCAACTCAAACATCTCGTGAACCACAACACAAATATTGTGACATATTATTTTACAAAGTACCTCGTTTACCTGTGCTGTCCATTTCTTACTTTTAACACGTCTTCCAAACTTAGATTTTATCATTTGAACAGTTGACTCAGCGTTTGATCTGAGATGATAGTGAGCTAGAAAAACCTCTTTATTCAACTGAAAGTAGTGGTACATTTTCTTCCAAATATGAGATCCTCTTGCTTTCCCAGTCACATGAGATTGAAACGGGATATAAGGCATTGCATCATGGCTTGCTATTTTCTCTAGATTCTCCTTTGAAGAATATGCCATGTCCCCCGATACTTCTTTCATCTCAAAGTTTTCTGCTGTGTCCTCGATGAGTCCTTTTAGCTGTGGATTTTTTGTGCAAAGCCAAAGTAGACAAAAAAATACCAAAAGAAAACAGCCATAAACAAGGCCTTAGTTTGAGCAGATTGAAAAATATGGGAGGGATGAGAGTTCAAAAGGCAAAAATGGAGAGGTTCATGGGAAAAAAGAAAAAATAGCTGAATTTATACACAAAATCATTAATTTATACACAAAAGCCTATTTTTACACAAAACTTTTCATACGTCATATTTATATATAAGATCGTAAATTAATGTCTAAAATCAAGTATTTTAGTTAGATAGCATCAGGTCTAGATTTGGGTATGGCGGCCATAGCGAGGGGGCCACACCCGTTCCCATCCGAACACGGTAGTAAAGTCCCTCAGCGATTCTGGCAGTACTGTAGTGCGAGAGCCTATGGGAGCCCCGAAACGCTGCCAGCCCACTAATCTTGACCCAACTAAAGGGGCTTGACATCGCTTAGCCCTGGTAGTGTAGCCCGGCCTATCATACGGGACTGTCAAGATATAAAAAAACGGAGAGAGAAGGCTCTGAAAAAGAATCAAATATCGCAGAACTCCCGTGACTCGGGTTCAAATCCCGGCCAGGGCGCCATCCTAACCTTGAGGTAGATACAGAATGAAACTATTAAACAAAATCAAGAAGCTCTCTTTTTTCAGGATGGAATTGACGCGGGCAAATACTCAATGGGCCCGTAGCTCAGTCTGGCAGAGCATCTGGCTTTTAACCAGGTGGTCGCGGGTTCAAATCCCGTCGGGCCCGCCTAAAAATTATAACGTCTAATCTAGATCTATGGAGGAAAATATTTGCCAATTCAAATACAAGACCACATACTGGTACCAAAACATAAAATACTAACAGACAAAGAATCAGATAAACTATTAGAAAAATACAACATCTCAAAAGGACAGCTACCAAAGATACTCTCAAACGATCCTGCGATAAAAAAAATCAACGCCAAACCAGGGGATGTGATAAAAATAACACGAAAAAGCCCAACCGCAGGAAAGGCTGTAGTCCACAAGGTAGTCATAAAGGAGTAAGATAAAATGGACACAAAACCCATACTACACGCCCTATTAAACGAGAGAGAACTCGTCAAACAACACATAGACTCATATAATGATTTCATAGAACACAGACTACAAAAAATCGTAGACGAAACAGCAGGAGTAGAAACAGAGTTCGGATACGAAGTCAAATTCGGCAAAATCAAAATCCACAAAGCAGAAGTCATAGAAGCAGAAGGATCAAAAAACCACATCACACCCCTGGAAGCAAGACTACGAGACCTAAGCTACTTCAGCCCACTAGAACTGGAGATGACACCAGTAAAAGAAGGCAAAATAGGACGAACAGAAAACATAAACATAGGAATGCTCCCATCCATGCTAAGATCCAAAACCTGCAACCTATATGGCAAAAACAGAGAAGAACTCATCAAAGCCGGAGAAGACCCACTCGACCCAGGAGGATACTTCATAGTAAACGGCAGCGAAAGAGTCCTCGTCACCATAGAAGACCTCGCACCCAACAAGATAATGCTCGAAAAAGCCAAAAAATACTCCCGCACCACAGAAGTCGCCAAAGTCTTCTCAAAAAGAAGCGGATTTAGAGCACTAACCACAGTACAAAAAGACAAAGAAGGATTCCTCGGAGTCTCATTCCCATCTGTTGTAGGATCCATATCATTCATCATACTCATGAAAGCACTAGGACTCGAATCAGACCAAGAAATCGTCAACTCAATCTCAGACGAACCAGAGATCCTCCAAAGACTAATCGAAAACCTAGAAGAACACCTCGACACAAAAAACAAAGACGAAGCACTAGAAGTCATAGGCAAAAAAGTAGCAGCAGGACAAACACAAGAATACAGACTCAAAAGAGCAGAACAAATCATCGACAGATACCTACTACCACACCTAGGAGTAGAACCAGAAGACAGAATCAGAAAAGCATACTACCTCGGCAGAATGGCAGAGAGAGTACTAGAACTAGCACTCGGAAGAAGAGAAGTAGACGACAAGGATCACTACGCAAACAAAAGACTAAGACTCGCAGGAGACCTCATGGAAGACCTCTTCAGAGTCGCCTTCTACAACCTAACAAGAGACATCAAATACCAACTAGAAAGACAAGCAGTAAGAGGCAAAGAACCCAGCATACCCACAGCAGTAAGACGAGACGTACTCACAGAAAGAATAAGACACGCACTCGCAACAGGAAACTGGGTAGGAGGAAGAACAGGAGTAAGCCAACTCCTAGACAGAACAAACTACATGAGCGTAGTCTCACACCTACGAAGAGTCATATCACCACTCAGCAGATCACAACCACACTTCGAAGCACGAGACCTACACCCCACACAATGGGGAAAAATATGCCCAAGCGAAACACCCGAAGGACCAAACTGCGGCCTCGTCAAAAACCTCGCACTAACAGCAGAATTCTCCACAGGCACAGACGAAAACGAAATCACACCACTACTATATGACCTGGGAGTAAACCCCATCCAAAAAGAAAGCACCTAAAAATCCAGGAGGAGAGCTATTGGAAGCAGCTAATATTTACGTAAACGGCAAACTCATAGGAACACACAGAAAACCCGAAGAACTTGTCAACGAGATCAAAAAGAACAGACGAAAAGGCAAGATCTCATACCAAACAAACATCGCATACTACGACGACACAAATGAGGTCGTTATAAACACCGACGCAGGAAGAGCCAGAAGACCCCTCATGGTCATAGAAAAAGGAAAACCCAAGATAACCGAGAAAGAACTAAAAGCCCTAAAAGACGGGAAAATGAAATGGAAAGACCTCATAGACAAGGGGCTCATAGAATACGTTGACTCAGAAGAAGAAGAAAACACATACATCGCAATAACACCAGAAGAACTCACACCAGAACATACACACATGGAGATAGACCCCGCCGTCATACTAGGCATCTGCTGCGGCGTCATCCCATATCCAGAGCACAACTCATCACCAAGAAACACCATGGGATCAGGCATGGTCAAACAAGCCTTGGGATTCTACGCCTCAAACTTCAAATACCGCACAGACACCAGATCACACCTCCTACACTACCCCCAAGTCTCCATAGCCCAGACAGACATAATGGAGGCCATCGGATTCGACAGCAGAGCCTCAGGACAAAACTACGTCGTAGCCGTCATCTCATCCCAAGGCTACAACATGGAAGACGCCATGATACTGAACAAGGCATCAATAGAAAGAGGCCTTGGAAGATCCACATTCTTCAGAGCATATGAAGCAGAAGAAAGAAGATACCCCGGAGGACAGATGGACGTCTTCGAGATGCCAGACGACGAGATCAGGGGATACAGATCAGAAGAAGACTACAAAGGACTAGGAGAAGACGGAATAATAGAACCCGAAAACGACCTCAAATCAGGACAAGTCCTCGTCGGAAAAACCTCACCACCAAGATTCCTGGAAGAAGTAAGCGAATACGGCGTCACAAGAGAAAAAAGAAGAGAAACATCCACAACAGTCCGATACGGCGAAAACGGCATAGTAGACCTCGTAATGCTAACAGAAAGCATAAACGGCAACAAACTAGTCAAGGTCAGAGTAAGAGACCTAAGAATACCAGAGCTAGGAGACAAATTCGCATCAAGACACGGACAAAAAGGCGTCGTAGGACTCATAGTCCCACAAGAAGACATGCCATTCACAGAGGACGGAATAACACCCGACCTCATCATAAACCCACACGCCATACCATCAAGGATGACAATAGGCCAAGTCCTCGAGATGATAGGCGGAAAAGTAGGATCGCTTGAAGGAAGAAGGATCAACAGCAACGCCTTCTCCGGAGAAACAGAAGAAACACTAAGAGAAGCCCTTGTAAAAAACGGCTTCAAAAACAACGGCAGAGAAATCATGTACGACGGCAGAACCGGCAAAATACTTGAAGCCGAAGTATTCATCAGCGTCGCATACTACCTAAAGCTCCACCACATGGTCGCAGGCAAGATGCACGCAAGATCAAGAGGACCCGTACAAGTACTCACAAGACAACCAACAGAAGGAAGAGCAAGAGAAGGCGGCCTCCGATTCGGAGAAATGGAAAGAGACTGCCTAATAGGATACGGAGCCTCACTACTCCTAAAAGAGAGACTGCTTGACGAATCCGACAAATACATGATGCAGGTCTGCGAAAAATGCGGCTCCGTAGCGGTCTACGACAAGATAAGAAGCACAATATACTGCCCCATATGCGGCAGAGGCGAGGAAACAGCAACAGTCGAGGTCTCCTACGCCTTCAAACTACTACTAGACGAACTAAAAGCCCTAGCAGTAAACCCCCGGCTAGTCCTGGGCGACAAGGCATGAGGTGCATATAAGATGATAACAATACCAAGAAAGATCAAAGGCATAAAATTCGGACTGCTCTCACCAACCAACCTGAGAAAGATCTCAGAAGTAAGAATCGTGACAGCAGACACATACGACGAAGACGGATACCCCATAGAGGGCGGCCTCATGGACCCACGCCTAGGAGTGGTGGACCCAGGCCTAAAATGCAAAACCTGCGGAAGCAGAGTAGGCGAGTGCCCCGGACACTTCGGACACATCGAGCTGGCAAGACCCGTCGTGCACGTAGGATATTCCAAGCTCATCTACAAGATACTCAAATCCATATGCAAAAGCTGCGGACGACTGAAACTGACAGACGAGCGCATCCAAGAATATATAGAAGAGATCAGGAAGGCCAAAAAGATCGGTAAAAACGAAAACTCCATTGTCGAAACCCTCTTCAAAACAGCAAAACTGACAAAGAAATGTCCCCACTGCGACGAAGAACTACCTGAGGTAAAGTTCGACAAACCAACCGCATACGTCGAGGATAAAAACAGACTATCCAGCATGGACGTAAGAGAAAGATTCGAGAAGATAAGGGACGAAGACCTAGAGGCAATAGGATTCGACAAAGAAGTGGCGAGACCCGAGTGGATGATCCTCACAGTACTGCCAGTCCTGCCTGTTACGGCAAGACCATCAATAACGTTAGAATCGGGCGAGAGAAGCGAAGACGACCTAACACACAAACTCGTTGACATCCTAAGAATCAACCAGAGACTAAACGAAAACATCGAAGCAGGAGCGCCACAACTCATCGTAGAGGACCTGTGGGAACTACTACAGTACCACGTGACAACCTACTTCAACAACGAAGTCGCAGGAGTCCCCTCAGCCAGACACAGATCCGGAAGACCGCTTAAGACACTGACACAGCGACTGAAAGGCAAAGAAGGACGCTTCAGAAGCAACCTCTCAGGAAAAAGAGTCAACTTCTCAGCCAGAACAGTCATATCACCAGACCCAAACATCAGCATAAACGAGGTCGGAATACCGAAGGCAATAGCCCAAGAACTGACCATACCAATCAGAATCACCACCATGAACCTCGAATATGTAAAAGGCCTGATTGAAAATGGCCCCAAAAAATATCCGGGAGCCAACTATGTCGAGAGACCAGACGGTCAAAGAATAAGCCTAGCAAGAGTCAAGAACGCAGGAGAGATCCTTGAGAGAATAGAGATCGGTTGGAAGGTGCACAGACACCTGCAAAACGGCGACGTTGTAATGTTCAACCGACAGCCCTCGCTACACAGGATGAGCATAATGGCACACGAGGTCAGGGTGATGCCCTACAAAACATTCAGACTCAACCTATGCGTCTGCCCCCCATACAACGCTGACTTTGACGGAGACGAGATGAACCTCCACGCCATCCAAGGCGAAGAAGCACGAGCAGAGGCCAGAATCCTGATGCGCGTCCAGGAACAACTCCTATCCCCAAGATTCGGCGGACCCATAATCGGAGGCATACACGACCACATATCAGGAGCATACTTGTTTACAAGAAATAAAGCCAAATTCACAAAAACCGATGCTTATCAAATATTATATATGGCAGGTGTGAACGGCGAACTACCAGATCCAATCATCGAAAACGATGAAGAATACTACTCAGGAAAACAATTGTTCAGTCTCTTATTGCCAAACGACCTGAACCTGACATATAAAGCCAAAGTTTGTAAAAAATGCGAGGAATGCCTATATGAAAAATGCCCTGATGATGCATACGTCGTCATAAGAAATGGCAAGATACTTTCAGGGGTAATGGATGAGAAGTCATTCGGAGCGTTTGCAGGAGAACTACTGGACAGACTTATAAAAGACTACGGCACAGACGTTGCCAGAAAGTTCCTGGACAAAGCCACAAAGCTCTCAATAATAGCCATAAGCAGGAACGGGTTTTCAACAGGCATAGACGATGAAGACATACCACCAGAGGCTGAAGAAAGGATAGAGGAGATACTTGACGCTGCAGAAGGAAGGGTGCATGACTTGATAGGTGCCTATCAGGAAGGAATCCTGGAACACCTACCGGGCAGGTCACTTGAAGAAACCCTAGAGATGAGGATAATGGGCGTCCTCAGCGAGGCAAGGGATAAGACAGGACAAATAGCAAGCGAGTATTTAACAAAAGAAGCAACGCGGCTAGGATCAGACAACAACGCCGTTTTAATGGCAACCATCGGCGCCAGAGGAAGCATGCTAAATCTCACACAGATGGCAGCATGCATAGGACAGCAAGCCGTAAGGGGTGAGCGGATAACAAGAGGCTACATGGACAGGACTCTCCCACATTTTCAGAGAGGAGATCTGGGAGCAAGAGCCAAGGGCTTTGTAAAATCAAGCTACAAAAAAGGCCAAGACCCCCTGGAATACTTCTTCCACGCCATGGGCGGTAGAGAAGGACTGGTGGATACAGCCGTCAGAACATCTCAATCCGGATACATGCAGAGAAGACTGATCAACGCCTTACAAGACCTCAAAGTAGAATATGATAATACCGTAAGAGACACCAGAGGAGTCATAGTAGAGGCCACTTACGGAGAAGACGGAGCTGACCCCTCAAGGACAGACTGGGGCACCGTTGTAGATGTTAAGAAAGTTATCGATAAAGTCATCGAGGGCAGATCAGCATGAAATTTTTAAAGACTGAAGAAATCCTGAAGACATTAAAAGGTGTCAAAGACGATTTTCCTGAGAGCATCTACCTTGAGTTAATCGAGAACCTCAAAAACAGAGAGGTCACGAAAAATGAGCTGACGCAGATACTGGACGAGGTCAAAAGAAGGTTTGAGTACTCTCTGATGGAGCCGGGTGAAGCAGTGGGGATAATTGCAGCTCAAAGCATGGGCGAACCTTCCACACAGATGACTATGAGAACATTCCACTACGCGGGTGTGGCTGAGCTTAACGTTACACTTGGCCTGCCCAGAATCATGGAGATCGTCGATGCAAGGAAAAAGCCATCAACACCCATGATGACCCTGTATCTGGAGGAAGAATACGCAAAGGATATTGATAAGGCCAAGGAAGTCGCTGCAAAAATAGAGACAACTGTGATTGGGGACGTAATATCTAAGATAGAGACAGACCTGATAGAATCACAAATCATCCTGTTCCTAGACAAGTCTGAGCTTAAAAAGCGTGAAATTGACGCCGCCAAGATCGTTGAGGTCCTGAACAAGGCCAAGATAAAGGTTGAAGAGTTTGGAAACAAGAAGGTTATAATAACAGTCAAAAACCCCACCATGAAAAGCCTTCGAAAGATCGCGAACAAGGCAAGAGATCTTCACCTGAAAGGGGTAAAGGATGTCACAAAGGCCGTGATGAGAAGAGAAGAAACGGGATACGTGATATACACAGAGGGATCAAACCTAAAAGAAGCGATGAAGATCGACGGCATTGATAAAACAAGATCAAAGACAAACCACATCCTAGAGATCGAGTCGGTCTTGGGAATTGAGGCGGCAAGAAACTCGATAATAAACGAGATCTTAGACACCCTGAGTGAACAGGGCTTGAGGGTTGATGTAAGACACATCATGTTGGTTGCAGATATTATGACCGTTGAAGGCTCGGTAAAATCCATAGGCAGACACGGTGTCTCCGGCGAGAAAGCATCCGTCTTAGCCAGAGCAGCCTTTGAGATCACAGTAGACCACCTACTCAAGGCAGGCATAAAAGGCGAGTTTGAACAATTGGACGGAATAGTAGAAAACGTGATAGTCGGCCAACCAGTCAAACTAGGAACCGGCATGGTTGACCTAATAATGAAAAGGGAGAATTAAAAGTGAACATAGAAAGAGCAATAAGAACAGTAGTTGACACCGGCGAAGTCATCCTAGGTGCCAAGGAGTCAATAGCATCGGTAATGGATAAAAAAGCAAGGCTAGTCTTAGTCGCAGAAAACTGCCCAAAAGATCTAAAAGACGACCTAGACCATTATGCCAACATCTCAAACATATACGTTTATAACTTTCCCAGATCGAGCATGGAAATGGGAGCTGTCTGCGGAAAACCATACGTTATCTCCATGTTATCCATTATAGAAGTGGGCGACTCTGACATACTCGAGCTTAAGAGGAGAAAATAATGGGGATTAAGCTAACCGCTGATGAGCTGGGATACATATCAGTCTTTGAAAAAATGACAGGCGCCTTAATTAAGGACTGCATCATAAAAGACGAAGAGAACAAAATTATTTTTGTTGTTAAAGAGGGAGATATGGGTCTGGCTATCGGAAAAAAAGGAGCCAATGTTCAGAAAGTAAGTAAGACCATGGGAAAGAAAATAGAAGTCATTGAACACTCTGATGACCCTGCCAAGTTTGTCGTTAACATCCTTCGCCCCCTCAGGATCAGAAAGGTATCACTTTCTGATAGAAAAAACAAGAAAATCGCGTTAATAGAGGTAGATGATCGCGACAAGATCAAAGCAATAGGTAGAAGAGGTAAAAACATCCAAAAGATCAGAGACATCATCATGAGACACTCAAATATCAAAGACGTTGTAATCGCATAGGAGTTAAAAAGAGATGGCAAAGAAACCAACAGGCGAGTTCGCGGGGAAGAAAACCCGCCAAAGACGGCAACAATTTAGATGGAACGATCCAAAATACAAAAGACGGGTCCTGAAGCTCAAACAGAAATCAGATCCATTAGAGGGCTCACCACAAGCAAGAGGAATCGTGCTAGAAAAAGTGGGAATCGAAGCAAAACAGCCAAACTCCGCCATCAGAAAATGTGTAAAAGTACAACTGATCAAAAACGGCAGGCAGATAACCGCCTTCGCAGTAGGAGACGGCGGCATAAATTTCATCGATGAACACGACGAAGTACTGGTAGAAGGCATAGGAGGATCCAAAGGAAAATCCTACGGCGACCTGCCGGGTGTTAGATACAAAGTAATAAAAGTAAACAATGTCTCGCTAAGAGAGATGGTCACAGGAAGGAAGGAGAAGCCGATAAGATGAGTCAGACAATGAAGGTCTTTGGAAAATGGGATCTAACTGAAGTCCAGGTCAATGACCTTGGCCTGAAGAACTATATCAACCTCAAACCAGTCCTATTACCATCCAGCGGCGGCAGACACGCAAAAAAGCAGTTTGGAAAGTCAAACATCTCAATAGTTGAGAGACTCATAAACAAGATGATGGTCACAGGCCACGAGGGCAAGACCCACAGACGAACCAGCGGACGAAACACTGGCAAGAAACAAAAAGCCAGTAAGATCGTGGAAGGAGCCTTCGATATAATAAATAAGAAAACCAAGAAGAACCCTGCGCAAATCCTTGTAAACGCTGTTTCAAACGCATCGCCAAGGGAGGAGACAACCAGGATAAGATACGGAGGAATTGCATACCATCAAGCAGTGGACGTTGCGCCACAACGCAGACTCGACATGGCACTAAGACTTATAAGCCTCGGCTCAGCCAAAGCGGCTTTTAAAAATAAAAAGAGCATAGAACAATGCCTCTCGAATGAGATCCTCTCCGCTTCAAACTATGACACAAAATGTTATTCTATAGCGAAGAAAGAAGAGGTCGAAAGGATCTCAAAAGCAGCAAGGTAGGCGATCTCATTGAGCAGAAGAAAGCAGATGGTAAGCAAGATCAAGGATCTAATGTTCAATCCTGAAAAGATCCGCAACATAGGCATCGTTGCACACATTGACCACGGAAAGACAACCCTGAGTGACAATCTGCTTGCCGGCGCTGGAATGATCTCCAAAGAACTAGCCGGGTCACAGCTCTTCATGGATTTCGATGAACAAGAGCAGGCAAGAGGCATAACAATAGATGCGGCAAACGTATCCATGGTCCATGAATACGGGGGCCAAGAATATCTTATCAACATGATCGATACCCCGGGGCACGTGGATTTCGGAGGCGACGTGACAAGAGCCATGCGCGCCGTTGACGGAGTTGTGGTCGTAGTATGCGCAGTCGAAGGTGCCATGCCTCAAACAGAGACCGTCTTACGACAAGCATTAAAAGAGAGGGTAAAACCAGTCCTTTTTATAAACAAGGTTGACAGGCTGATAAACGAGCTAAAACTCACACCCGAAGAGCTGCAGAATAGATTTGTAGCCATCATCACAGAATTTAACAAACTCATCAGAAACACAGCCCCTAAGGAATTTAAAAAGAAGTGGCAAGTAAACGTAAACGACGGATCCGTAGCTTTCGGATCTGCATATAATAACTGGGCCATCAGCGTTCCTCTGATGAAAAAGACAGGCTTGACATTCAAAGATGTTATAGACTACAACGAAAATGAAAATCAAAAAGAGCTGGCAGAGACAGCACGGATTCATGAAATATTACTTGACATCGTAATAAAACACCTGCCAAACCCCCTGACAGCTCAAAAGTACAGGATCGAAAACATGTGGCCAGGAGACATGGAAAGCGACATAGGGAAGTCAATGGTCAATTGCGACTCAAAGGGGAAGCTAGCCATGATGATCACCAATATTAATATTGATCCGCATGCTGGAGAAGTGGCTACAGCACGCATCTTCTCAGGAGAAGTTGGCAGAAGCCAAGATGTCCATCTCTTCAACAGGAAGACAACAGCGAGGATCCAGCAAGTCGGCGTATACATCGGGGCTGAGAGGATACCAATAGACAGAGTCCCGGCGGGCAACATAGCAGCCATCACAGGCCTAAGAGAGGCGATAGCCGGAGAGACTGTGAGCGAAGATCCGATGATAGAACCCTTTGAGGAGATGAAGCACACCTCAGAGCCAGTGGTCACAGTGGCTATTGAAGCGAAAAACATGGCAGATCTGGCCAAGCTAATAGTGGTTCTAAGACAGATCGGAAAAGAAGACCCCACAGTGAAGGTTGAGATAGATGAGGAAACAGGAGAACACCTCATCTCTGGAATGGGCGAACTTCACCTTGAAATCATAACCTATAGAATCAAACAAAAAGGCGTTGGCATTGATGTCTCCAAACCCATTGTCGTATACAGAGAGACTGTGGTGGGCACATGCGATCGCGTTGAGGGCAAGTCACCGAATAAACACAACAAGTTCTATTTCATCGTAGAACCACTAGAGGAAGAGATCACCAAGGCCCTCACAGAAGGCGATCTAAAACCCGCAAGATTCAAAGGCAAAGAATTAGGCCGCGAGATAGAGAAATTCGGCATGAACAAGCTTGATGCCAAAGGCACAAAAGAAGTATATCTAAATAATATCCTAACAGACACAACCAAAAGCATCCAATACCTAAACGAGGTAATGAGCCTAATACAGGACGGATTCCATGAAGCCATCGACAACGGCCCCCTAGCCAAAGAGAGAGTTTTAGGGGTCAAGGTTAAGTTGGTAGATGTTAAACTTCACGAAGACTCAATACACCGTGGACCTGCCCAGGTTATACCCGCTGTAAGGGACGCGATCAGACAGGCAATGTTGAACGCAAAAACGGTGCTCCAGGAGCCAAAACAAAAAGTATTTATTCAAGTTCCTCAAGACTACATGGGTGCAGTAACTAGGGAGATCCAGAGTAGGAGAGGTCAGATTCTTGACATGAAACAAGAAGAAGACCTTGTAACAATAGATGCAAAGTGTCCCGTTGCCGAAATGTTCGGTTTTGCCAGCGATATACGATCAAGTACAGAAGGAAGAGCCTTATGGTCTACCGAACACGTTGGTTTCGAGAAACTTCCAAATGAACTTCAAGAACAAGTTATCAAAAAAATAAGACAGAGAAAAGGACTAAGCTAAGGAGGTAAACCAATGGCAGATAAACCACACATGAATTTAGTATTCATAGGCCATGTAGACCATGGCAAGTCCACCCTTGTAGGTAGGACATTATTCGAATCGGGGGAGATTAAGAAACACGTCATAGAGAAATACAAGAAAGAGGCAGCGGAAAAAGGCCGGGCAACCTTCGAGTTTGCATGGGTCATGGATACGCTGAAAGAGGAGAGAGAAAGAGGCATAACAATAGACATAGCCCATAAGAGATTCAACACAGCTAAATACTACTTCACCATCATAGATGCTCCGGGTCACAGAGACTTCGTTAAGAACATGATCACCGGGGCTTCACAGGCAGACGCAGCTGTTTTAGTTGTGGATGTAAAGGACAGAGACGAAGCAGGCGGACTTATGCCACAGACAAAAGAGCACGTGTTCTTGTCAAGAACCCTTGGCATCGGCCAGTTGCTTGTGGCCATAAACAAGATGGACACAGTAAACTACGACCAGAAAAAGTTCGAAGAGACCAAGAAGCTCCTGGAACCGCTCTTCAAGGTTGTAGGATACAAAGGAGACCAGATAAGATTTATACCTGTTTCCGGTTTGAAAGGAGACAACGTGACTGAAAAGGGCAAACTGGACTGGGCAGAGGGGCCAGTATTCCTGAAAGCCATAGATGGATTCAAGATTCCAGATAAGCCAACGACACTACCGCTAAGGCTCCCTATACAGGATGTATATACCATCACTGGCATAGGAACCGTACCAGTAGGCAGGGTTGAAACAGGAGTTATGAAAACAGGAGAGACAGTCATATTCGAGCCAGCGGGTGTTAAAGGCGAAGTAAAAACGATAGAGATGCACCACGAACAGATACCCAAGGCAGAGCCAGGTGACAACATCGGCTTTAACGTAAGAGGAGTCGGCAAAAACGACATAACCCGTGGAGATGTATGTGGTCATACAAAAAAACCACCAACAGTTGCGAAAGAATTTAAGGCACAGATAGTTGTACTGCAACATCCAAGCGCCATAACTGTTGGCTATACACCAGTATTCCACGCCCATACAACACAGACCGCCTGCAGATTCAAGGAACTTCTAGCTAAGCTGGATCCAAAGACTGGCAACGTTATGGAGGAAAACCCGAAATTCCTGAAGACAGGAGATGCGGGCATAGTTGTGATTGAGCCCACAAGGCCTATGGTGCTGGAGAACGTCAAAGATATCCCGCCAATGGGTCGGTTTGCCATAAGGGATATGGGCCAGACTGTTGCGGCAGGAATGGTCATGAAGGTCACACCTGTCAAGTAAGATTTCTATTTTTTGGAGGCAACGGAATTTGCAGAAAGCCAGGATTAAACTAAGTAGTGCAGAGCACAAAAAATTGGAAGACGTGTGCAATCAGGTAATAGAGATTGCAAAAAAGACAGGCGTAGAGATGTCTGGGCCCATTCCATTGCCGACAAAAAGATTGCGGATTCATGTCAGAAAATCTCCATCCGGAGACGGCAAAGCATCGTGGGAAAAATGGGAGACACGGATCCACAAGAGGCTTATAGACATAGAAGCCGACGGTAGGACTATGCGCCAGGTGATGCGGGTTAAAGTACCTGACGGTGTCAACATAGAGATCGAGCTAAAAGG
>JAZFTJ010000047.1:0-2306 GCA_036446635.1 Hydrothermarchaeales archaeon (SeqCode)
CGAGAGCATGTGCCAAAAGATCGAAAGCTACGACAATCTATTCGTCCTTAGGTCTATTACCAAATACTTCTCATTGCCAGGGATTAGAGCAGGATACGGGGTGGGTGAAAAAAGATTAATCAGCTATCTAGAGAAGATCCGGGTCCCATGGAATGTGAACGTTCTCTCACAGACAGCGGCTGTTGAGTCTCTATGTGATGAAGAATTCATAAAAACCTCACGGGATCTTATAACAAAGGAGAAGGACTTCCTTTTCAAAGAGATTTCGAAGTTAGACAACGTTGAAATCCTACGCTCTGATACGAACTTTTTCCTAATTGATCTGAAAAACTCAAGGATCCAGGGAGATGAGATGAAAAAGAGGCTTATTGAGAAGGGTCTTCTTGTACGGGACTGCTCCTCATTTAAAGGCCTAGATGACAGCTTCATCCGGATATCTGTACGGGGGAGAGAGGAGAACAGTTTACTGCTCAAAGCTTTAAGGGAGGTATTGACTAGTGCTTGAACCGGCGAAAGCACATATAACGAAGTCCCTTGAATCAGGAGGCTTAGGCACAAAATATGAATGTGAATATTATCCCTGTCACTTCGAAGAGCAGGACTGCACATGGTGCTTCTGCCCGTTTTATCCATGTCTGGATGAAAAGACAAAAGGTAAATATGTAGCGAGTAAGCGGACAGGAAAAGGGGTCTGGAGCTGTATTGACTGTCACTGGATACACAAGAAAGACGTCTCAGAGATGGTGTTGGAAAAGATGAAAACCCTCAAGGATTGGACCGAACTTGACAAGTGTAATAGGATAAGGCTTCTGATACTGGGTGATTGAATGAATACCAAGTCGATAATGGTGCAAGGGACTACCTCTTTTTCCGGGAAAACCTTTCTGGTTATGGCCCTTTGCAGGATATTTGCCGACATGGGTGTTAAGGTTGCTCCTTTCAAGTCTCAGAACATGTCATTGAACTCTTTTGTGACAAAAGAGGGTAGAGAGATATCAAGGGCTCAGGCGTTGCAGGCTCTTGCAGCGGGGATAGAGCCAACTTCTGATATGAACCCGATCCTTATAAAACCAAAAGGAGACAGCAAGTCGCAGATCATGGTAAACGGCAAGCCCTACAAGGATATTGAGGCTAGAGAGTACTATGACGAGTTTGCGATGAAAGAGGGACTCAGGATAGTAAAAGAAGCATATGATCGTTTAAAGAAGCAATATGATCTTATAGTTATTGAGGGTGCTGGAAGCCCTGCTGAGATAAACCTCTATGAAAAGGACATAGCGAATATGCGGGTAGCAGAGCTGACCGGTTCTCCTGTGATACTAGTCGCTGACATAGACAGGGGCGGGGTTTTCGCGAGCATATATGGGACGATAAACTTGCTAAAGAAGGAGGACAAGGAGCGGCTTAAAGGGGTTGTCATAAACAAATTCAGAGGCGACATTGAGATCTTAAAACCAGGTATTACTATGATCGAAGAGAAAGTCGGAAAACCAGTCCTTGGCGTTATACCCTACATAGGTGATCTTAGGCTGCCAGATGAAGACTCCCTCGGTTTGGAAAGACACAAACTAAATGGATCTGGAAGCGCTGACATAGCTGTGATAAGGCTTCCCAGAATATCTAATTTCACTGATTTTGATCCTTTGATACATGATGGGGTAAACGTGAGATATGTGGGTAGAACAGAAGAGCTTGGAAGTCCAGATGCGATCATAATCCCTGGAACCAAAAACACTCTTGAGGACTTGTTGTGGCTTAAGACCCGGGGCTTTGATAGACTGATAAAAGAGATGAGTAAAAACACCCCGGTCATCGGCATATGTGGCGGATACCAGATGCTGGGAAAGAGGATAATCGACAATGGAATAGAGGGCGACCATAAAGTGGTGGAGGGGCTGGGTCTGCTGGATGTGGAGACACGATTCACCCAATACAAGAAGACGACCAAGCAGGTGTTTGGGACTATAGTTTTGAATAATGGGATCTTTGAAGGCGTTAGTGGCATTAAGGTAAGTGGATATGAGATCCACATGGGTAATACGACGCTTGGTGAGAACGCCAACCCTGTCTTGGACATAGATGGCAGAAAAGAGGGCGCGGTGGATAGTAGAGGCTTTGTCTTTGGGACCTATTTCCACGGCATCTTTGACACATCAGAGTTTCGAAAACTGTTAATTAAAAACTTGGATAAAAAGACGAAAAGAAGCGGGGCTGCCTATGGTAAGAATATAGATAAGATCTGGATGGAGGACATAGGGAAAGCCTCCAAAGTTGTGTCTGACAGCATCGACATTGAAGAGTTGATC
>JAZFTJ010000048.1:0-4341 GCA_036446635.1 Hydrothermarchaeales archaeon (SeqCode)
AATAATGCTCCTTGAAGGTGCTCTTATAAACCTTTTCAACCCCTTTTTAAGATACAATTTTGCAAGCATTTTTGTAATTTTTTTAAAAAGTTAGTTATATTGTAAATTATATAGGTTAAATAATATATGTTAAATTATATATATTATTTTTACAATAAATTTTGCAAAAACATGTATTAAATCTTAAAATTAGACTGAACCAAAAAGGAGAGGGAGCTAAAAAAGTGCCATACACTCTTTAGAAATGATCAAAATATGAGAAGATATAAATTAAAGTAAAAGAAGACTAATACCCGATGTCAAAAACACTAACCTTCCTAGCAATAGGCATAACATTAATTGCATTTTACGTCGGCCTAACAGAAGTGGTGTTAAAAGACACAACAAAGATGATGGACAGTCAATCTGAGCTACTAAGACAGAGAACACGCGGGGAGATATCAGCGGCGGAATACTCAGCAGCATCAAGCAGAACGGAAAAAGAATATCGGACTTCCATCTCTGATCGAATAAAACTATTAGTTCAGAAAATTAAGTGGATAGCTAACCTAGCAGACAAAATAGGCGCGGGATCCGCTTACAGAGAAAAAGTAGGCTTGGAACCAAAAGACAGCAATATAAGTGTCGGGATAAGAAGCTTAGCTGAAGACCTAGAAAAGAGGAGTGAAGAGTTCAGACAGGGATAACTTATCTAGACTCTATTTTCTTCTTTTTTTCTATATGAATAAAATCCAATTTTTCTGTTACCCATAGTTTTAAATATGGCTCCACAAAAGTCATGCCGTTCAATTTAAAAGGAGGCAGATTATGGTGAAGATCGAAATAGACAATGACAAATGTGATGGATGTGGAGAATGTGTTGATATTTGTCCCTCGGAAGTATATGAGATCAAGGACAATAAGTCGGTTGTTATAAATCTAGATGAATGTATTGAATGTTGCTCATGTGTCGAGGTCTGCCCAACAGAAGCAATAACCCATGAGTCCTGCTAGTTATAATTTTTATATATAATATTTTTAAGATTAGGACACTGATTGATATACATGAAATTATCAAAATATCTGCCTTTACTAGGCATTTCTATTTTTGTTTATATCATCTTGGCTACCGGCCCTAGCAAGATATTTGGAAGTTTAAAAAACATTAATCTGGGCCTTTTTTTCTTGGCGTTGCTTGTAATCCCACCCCTTGTAGTGCTTAAGGCAATTAAATGGCAGTTAATAATCAAAACTTATGACGTGGATTATCCGCTTATAAACGCAATAAAAGCATGGATTGTTGGTTTTGCCCTAGGTGTTATCACACCCGGAAAAGTAGGTGATTTGTTCAGGTCCTTGTACTTAAAAGAGGATGAGGGCATATCCTTGGGCAGGTCTTTGACAACGGTTGTTATTGACCGATTGCTTGATGTTTCTCTTTTAGTGGTTTGGGCAATTTTAGGCATCTCTATTTTTATGTCAAAATTCGCTTTTAGCGGGCAGTTTCTTATTATATTTTTAGTAGCGTTTGTCGTTTTAATTTTGAGCATTTTTGTATTCAGTAGAGAAGATCTTTTAAGAAAGATCTTAAAGCCATTCTATCTGGCGTTGATTCCAGAAAAACATCAAGACAGTTTAAGTAATCATTTCAACGAATTCTACCTAGGGTTCAAGACGATTGTAAAAGACAAACATAAACTGATGACTGCAGTAGTATTAACGTTTTTCATCTGGTTTGGCTCGATTCTTCAGTATTATATCCTTACTAAGGCTTTGAATCTTGCTGTGCCGTTTTGGTTCCTCATGCTTATTGTCCCTCCCACGATTTTAGTTGAGATTTTGCCAATCTCCTTTTCAGGAGTGGGAACACGAGATGCTACATTGATTTTCTTTCTCTCATTTGTTGCTGTAACAAGAGAAGCAGCGGTTTCGTTGGCACTGACCATTTTGATTATATATTATATTATGGTGGCAACGGGTTTTGTTATCTGGTGGAGGAATCCGATAAAAATTTAGTGTTTTATTTTCTGTTGTAGTAGTCTTTTATTCTGACTGTGTCTTCGGGGTGAGGTGTGGAGTATTCGAATATGCGGAGGTTGTCGGTTGCTACTATTGAGTGCTTGGTGTTTGGCTTTATCCTGATGACTTTTCCCACTGCTACCAGGTCTTTTGTTTTTCCATTTTCTTTGTATTCTATGTATCCTTCCCCGTTTAGGATGTGCATGCTCTCGTCTTTATTGGGGTGATAGTGTAGCGATGTTTTGAACCCTTTTTTTAGGTAGAGCTCCTTTACCAGATATTTTTCATTGTTGACCACAATCTTCTCGTATCCCCATGGTTTGTCTTCTTTGTTTGCATATTCTTCGCGCGCTGCTTCCAGGTCTTTGATGCTGTCTATGGATCGCCAGAATGTGTCTTCTTCGCTGTATACCCCTGCTTTTCTTTCCTCGACTAGGTCGGTGAAGACGGTCTGTTCTATCTCTCTTTTTTCGTAGTCTCTTTCGAAGTATTCGAACGCCCCGGTTTTGATGTAGTAGATCCCGGCGTTTATGAATAAGCCAAGATATGGCTTTTCTTTGAATGAGATTATTTTCTTATCTTGGAATTCTACGACGCCGAAGGGGCTTTGCATCTCTGTTACTGTGATAGTGATGAGCTCTTCGGCTTTCTGGGCGTTTTTTATCAGTTCTTTTATGTTAAAATCTGTGACTATGTCTCCGTTTCTTACTACTACATCTTGGTCTATCTGTTGAAGGGCGTTTCTTAGTGCCCAGAGGGTTCCTAGGGGCTTTTCTTCTTTTAGGTAGGTGAGCTTTACTTGGTTGAATTCTTTGCCGAACTTCTCCTCGATCTGATCTCCGAGGTATCCTATGAGGAGGTAGACCTCGTTTATTCCTGCGTGTTTGAAGTCTTGTAGCTGTTTTTCTAGTATTGAGTAGTTGTCTTTTATCTCAAGCAAGACCTTTGGTGTGTTCTCTGTTAGCGGTCTTAGTCTTTTGCCGTGTCCGCCTGCAAGAATTACTCCTTTAACTGTCATGGTTTTCAATTAAACTCATGGTTACATATAAATATCTGTCGAAAAACTTTAGAATGTTACTAGGATGGTGATCTGTTGGAACGTGTGTTGGTTACAGGATGCGCTGGTTTTATCGGCTCAAGTGTTGTCGACGAGCTCCTGAAGTCTGGATATAGTGTTGTTGGGGTTGATGCTTTCAGGGATTATTATTCGCGGGGTTTAAAGGAGAAGAACATTGAGAAAGCTGCGGGGGATAGTAATTTCAGCTTTATTGATGGGGATATTTTGGATGTCGATCTGCCCTCTGTTGATTATGTTGTTCATGAGGCTGCTCAGGCTGGTGTGAGGGCGTCTTGGGGCAAGGGTTTTGATATATATGCAAGGGATAATGTTCTTGTTACTCAGAGGCTTTTGGAGTTCTATAAGGGCTCTGATATTCGTATGTTTGTTTATGCTTCTTCTTCCTCTGTTTATGGTGATTCTAAGCTGCCTATGAGAGAAGATGGGCGTTTAAGACCTGTCTCGCCTTATGGAGTCACGAAGCTTGCGGGTGAGAATCTCTGCTATCTCTATTATAAGAACTACGATCTTCCAACGGTGTCGTTGAGGTATTTCACTGTCTATGGTCCAAGACAAAGGCCTGATATGGCGATAAACAAGTTCACACGCTCAATCTTAGATGGCGAGGAGATCGTGGTTTTTGGTGATGGCAAGCAGACCCGAGATTTTACCTATGTCTCTGATGTTGTAAACGCTACAATAAATGCTATGAAGAGCAATGAGGCTGGGGAGGTTTTCAACATCGGTGGCGGTTCCCGTATCTCTGTTAATGATCTTATCTCGCTTCTAGGAGAGGCTTTGGGGAAGGATCCTAAGGTTTGTTATGGGGATAAGCAGAGGGGTGATGTCCTGGATACTTACGCTGACATATCTAAGGCTGAGCACATTAATTGGAGACCGAAGATAACTTTAAAGGAGGGCATAGGAAACTACGTTGATTGGATTAGGAATAATTTTTAATGTTACCCGGTTATGATTATTGTTGGCGAGCTAGAGGACATCTAACGCTTCATATTTTTGAAGTGAGGAAACTCCGTCCATCCTGCGGGACCCGACTCCCATTAGGGAGAGGCCGAGAGGTCTGGCTCTGGAGCAGAAACGATACAGCCCCATGCTTTTTGCTATGATGCTGTTAAGGCTGAGGACGCATGGAATGCTGGTGAAACGGCCATCCTCGGGGATGCAAGCCCAAACAATCGCCGATGACCTCCGCATGAGACGAGTGGTAGGGCGCAAAGCTGAATGATGTCATAGAACAGAAGGCGGGTTACTCCTAGCACGCCAAT
>JAZFTJ010000049.1:0-9567 GCA_036446635.1 Hydrothermarchaeales archaeon (SeqCode)
CCCGAGGTTCAGCATCTACTCTATCTTCTCAAAGACCTCTTTCGGATTTCTGCAAACCGGACATGTATCCGGGGCTTCACCCTCAACAGTAAAACCACAAACACCGCAGACATAATAGTCCTCGGCTCCGATATCGCTACCGCCCTCTAATGCCACTGCCGCCTCTGAAAAGAGATCTGCATGAACCTTCTCAGCCTCATTTGCAGCAAAAAAGCTCATCTTTGCAGGCGTGTTGCCCTCTTCATCCGCTGTGGCTATAAACTTCGGGTACATCTCCGACTTTTCAAAAGTCTCTCCCTCAACCGCGGCCTTCAGGTTTTCAGCAGTCGATCCGACATCACCTAAAACACTCAAATGCTTCAAGGCATGATGGGTCTCTGACATAGCAGCCGCCCGAAACAATCTTGCAACATTAGGCAAACCCTCCTCATCCGCCTTTTTTGCAAAGGCAGTATACTTCCTGTTGGCCTGGCTCTCCCCAGCAAACGCTTCCCTTAGATTATCTTCAGTCTTACCCATGACAAAACCTCCTCATTCTTCCTTTTCAAACTTCCCCTCAGAACTGCATTCAGGACACTTGCGGGGTTTACACCTCCCCTCCTTCTCAAACCCGCATTCTCCACATTTAAACTTCGCCATCTATAAACCTCCAAGCCGCTTCGCCTAAAAAACAAACTTTTCAGACAGATTCTACACTCTTAACCTCTGGCAGATTCTCCTTCAAGAACGCCTCAACGCCAAGCTTTAGAGTCATCTGCGACATAGGACAATGACCGCAGGCACCAGTAAGCCTCACCTTAACAACGCCGTCATCAATGCTCACAAGCTCAATGTCACCACCATCAGCCTGCAGATTCGGCCTTATCTTATCAATCAACTCTTCAACCTTCTCCTTCAAATCACTAGCCTCCTATCACATTAGGCCTCGTATGCGAGAACCCGTATAATACCTATGGTTGCTCCACGGTCATTCGTGGTTGCCGCGTCACTAATAGACACGATCTTCTCAATATTATTCTCAGCTATAAAATTGTTCACCATACCATCAAGGGCCTCAAGCTCTTTAGCAGTCTTGAAAACCTCAATAGTCTGGGTAAAAGTCTTAACCTTTATCATCTTCTCCCTCCAACAAAAACTTCTAGCAAGAGCTGTGCTCTATAGCCTCCTCAGGACAAACCTCCACACAAGAACAGCACTCGATGCACTCCTCAACATTCGGCGCTGTCGCCTTCCCATCCACAATCTCATAGACATCAGATGGACAGACATCCACACACTCAGCATGTCCCTTGCACTTATCAAGGTCTATCTTTATCGTTACATCATCGCTTTCATAGGTCATTACAGCCATCCATTTTCACCTTCCAAAAAATTTTTACATTCTAACCTATGTTTTAAATACTCAAACTTTACCTTCCTTAACTTTTCTTGCAACATCCCGCCCGAAATCCTTACATTGAGTTATCGCATCCTCCTTCGGTCGGTACTTAACCCGCAGCGCAGGCTCCATGACATCAAGACGCATCTTATGCAGCATCTCCATCACATCTCTTGTGGCGCCTCCACCCCAGCCATAAGACTCAAACGCACCAGCAATCTTGTTCAAAGGACGAAGGCCCTTAAGATACGTCAGAAAACCAGCAACAGTCGGAAACATCCCCCGGTTAAGAGTGGGAGACCCGATTATAATCGCCCTTGCATCAAGAACCTCTTTTATTATATCACTCCACTCCGTTTTACGAAGATGATAAATCCCAGCCTCAACACCACCCTCACTTAAAACACCCTCCAAAATAGCCCGAGCCATCCTCTCAGTACTGCCCCACATCGAGTCATAGATGACCAAGACCTTATTCTTAGTCAAACCCTGACCCCACTCGGAGTAGGCCTCGATTATCCTCTCAGGATGACTCCGCCATATTATCCCATGGCTTGGGCCTATCATATCTATCTCAATACCAAGGTCTTGGATCTTTTTCAGCTGCTTTAAAACCAAGGGCGCAAAGGGCATAAGGATATTCGCAAAATACTCAGCAGCAAGATCAACAGCACCCTCTAGTTCATCGTCAAATCTCTGAACAGAGGCAATGTGTTGCCCGAAGGCATCATTAGGCAAGAGAATCCGATCCTCCCTGATATACGTGAACATGCTGTCCGGCCAATGAAGCATCGGCGCCTCAATAAAAGACAGGGTCTTAGAGCCCAAGCTTAGCTCATCACCGGTCCGAACAACATTAAAAGGCCAATCACAATCATAATAGTCGCAAAGCCCCTCACGACCCTTCTCAGTCGCGTAAATCTCAGCATCTGGCGCGTCTTTCATGATCATTGGAAGAGAGCCGGAATGATCAATCTCCACATGATTTGAGACCACATAGTCGATCTCTTTTGGATCCACAATCTCCCCTATCCTGGTCAGCATCTCACGGTAAAAGCCGTGTTTTACCGTGTCCACCAAGGCTATTTTATCATCAACAATAAGATAGGCGTTATAGGTAGTGCCCTTAGGCAGGGCATAGCCATGAAAATCCCTAAGGTTCCAGTCAACAGCGCCAACCCAATAGACACCATCCTTTAAAGCCACTTTAACCATAAAAAAAACCTCAACCAACATCTACCTTAACAATAATCGCACCTGTAGGACACCTAGTTACACACATCTTACAGTTCAAACAGAAACTCGCATCCTTTACCACACAAAGCCCTTTGCCATCCACCTCTTCAACGCTCCAGATCCTAGGCCCTTTCGGACAGACATCCCTACAGATCCCTGAGCCTATACATTTCACTGAGTCGACAATGATAACCGGCATGAAATTCTACTCGATAACAAGGACTTTACTACTCTCCCACGCCCCATGAAGATTACATCTCTCAACAGCACGAAGCTTGGAGGTCTTATGGGCTCCCCCTTTAACCAATGTAACAGTTACCTCTGCCCTCGTAAAAACCGGCGTCAGAAGAACCTTAGCCAAGAAGTTCTCGCTAGAATAGATGTCAATCCACTGGATGTGATGCCCCGTCTCCATAACATGCGGGATACTACCTACCTTAACAGTCACCTTGAACGGCTCCCCAGCCTTCACCTTATCCGGAGATTCTATAACAGGCACATGCTTCTTCTCCAATTCACTCAGATTCGTAGCATCTTTCGGCCGGTTTATACCGCAAAACAATCCTTTCTCCAAAAAAACCACCCCCGAGCTTTTACAACAGATAATCACCAGGGGTCAATAAATATTTTTCCACCACAATTAACCGGGCTCCCCTCTAAGTAAAATCCCCCTAAAACGCTAAAGCTAAAAGCCACACCTAAACCTTTCTTTGACAAAGATCAGGGTTTTCAAGACAATCAAACGATTTCTCAACAAAAGGACATTCAGTGTTACAATAGGGACAACGAGGCTTTGGCGACTCACCCGCATAAGAATATCCACAGACAGTGCATTTGTACTCACATTTCACAATTCCTACCCCCTATACTAATATTATATCGGAAACGAGATTTAAAACTTTCTTTAACAGCTGTGAAAAAAGGAAAGAATCACCGGCCAGCCATCTTCCGATAACCCATTAAACCCTCGTCCTCCCCCCATTTTTCAATGGCAAGCCTAAGCTCCTCATGATCCTCAGCATATTCTACATCTGACACGCCTTCCATAAACGCATCAATGGCTTGACGCATAGCAGCCGCGCCCTTCCTAGTCCCCAGAGGATGCCCATGGATCCCTCCCCCTGCCTGAATGATAATATCAGTGCCGGAGGCCCTGAGATTTCCCCCAACATAAAGAGGATGGACACCGCCCGAACATACAGGAAAAACAGTCTTTAACCCGAACCATTCACTTCTCAAAGCGTCATAGTTTTCATTAACAGCCTTAGCATTGCTCCCCATCTTACCGAAGGCACAGCCCACATGAAGCTGATCACCACCAGCAAGCCGGACAAGCTTTGAAAAGACCAGCATGGCAATGCCGTGCCGCGGATTCTTTGTAATAGCCGCGTGCATAGTCCTATGAACATGGATAGGCAGATCGAAATTCTCGTTTAAAGCACGAAGAGCAGGGAACCCGGCAGTAAGCACGTCAATCATCAAGGCAGTGGCTCCGTTGTCCACAGCTATCTGCGCGGTCTCCAGGATGTCGTCGCTTGTAACATTAGGAGAATAAAGGATATTCCTGCATGTCTCCTCTTTTACCAAGTCAAGTTTCTCAGCCACTTTAGATATGCGCTCCTCTATCGGACAGAAGACCTGGTTTGCCAAGGTCTCATCATCTTTGATGAAATCCACCCCGCCCATTGCGGCTTCATAACAGACATCTGCAAAGCTATCTGGATCAAGACCGATCTTAGGCTTTACTATCGTACCGAGATGGGGCCTGTTCTTTGTGCCTACAAGCTTTCTAACACCTGAGATCCCAAAACTAGGCCCCTTGAATTGCTTTACAAACTCTTTCGGAAAATCCACATCTAAGAGACGGACATTCTCAAGTTCCTTCAGGCCGAAAAGATTGCCTGCAACAATGCTTAAAATATTGGATATGCCCCCCTTGTCCAGGCTGAAATCATCAAGAGGGAAGCTGAGCTCTACAATGTTTTTCTCTCTATCTATCTCCTCTATCTTCGCGCCATATTTTTTCTGAATATCAGAAGTCTCATACCCTACCTTTGTCCAAGTCCCTGTGCTCTGCTCCTTAGCGATAGCAATGGCAGCACCCTCTATGTCTTTTGACTCAACATAGTAGTATACAAAAACATCAGTCATGGGATCGATCTATCCTAGTAATCTATGATATAAATAATATGTAGGCAAGGAAAACCACGGAGATCATTTTTTAGCATCCTTTAATTGGATTTTTTTTCATATGATGTTTCCAATGTCGAAAGATAATCATTATATCTAAGAATAATCAGTATAACTATAGTATATTGGGATTGTGCTTATCGGGGGAGGGGGCCTTACCCTTCCTCCTCTCTCATCTCCTAACCTCTAATTTTGTTTATAGATCTTCTATTCCCTCCAAAGTTTTCCTATATCAATTTTGATAATAAGACCCCTTTATTTCATTCAGAGACAGTTTCAAGATCCGAAAGATGAACAGTCTTGAAAAGAACCCCCGCTTTTTTCATAGTTTCAACATTTTTCTAGCTACCCCACCCTTATTGGGGTTAACTGCCTGCGGGGAAAAATAGAGGGAAGGTTGGATGGTGTGGAGGGTGCATAATAAACCCTAAACCCCCACAGGCATCAAAAAGATCAGCCCTGTTGGTACTTAACTATTTTCTCTCGAATCATGATCTCATTTTTGAAAGTCAAAAAATAGCAGAGTATAGAGACGTTGTATCCAACTATACCAGGGGGATGGGCCTTTTTAATTCAGGTGACAATGCTGTTTGCATTTTATGCAGGCAAAAAGATTCGCCATTCCTCCGATGTCATTCATTGGCTCGCAAGAGCGTTTTTGTTGTGTCAGTTTTGAACACAGACTAGGGACCGGTGTCCCGTAGTATACGGAGTTTCTGCTCATTGTAAGGTTAGACATCGATGCTCACCAATAATTTAAGGTGAGTTAATAACCCCATAAATGTGGTTATAAAAAGAGTATTATGTTATTATTACAAAGGGTTTTGTGTGTGGGGTTTATGGTCTTTTGATGGTTGGTGCTGGCAGTTTATCTTTTTATTTTGACGAATTTTTTTTGGGTCTCTGCAGATTTTTATATGTCTCGGCCATGTGTAAAAACTGGATTTCTCTCTCTGATTTATGCCCCCTCGTGTAGATGTTAAGAACTAGATGAAAAACGGCCTTTTTTTTGCAATGACTCCAAATATTAAGATTTCACTTTTGACTGTTTCTATATGGGTTTCTAATTTCGAAAAATAATGTTTATCTACAATAATAATTGAATTCTGATGAAAGCAACCTGGGAGGTTGATATAATGCCATCAATTGATGTTGAGCAGATACGTCTTTCCGGTGTAACCGTGGAAGATGTGATGAATTTTAAAGAAGAAGAATTGGACCTGCTCCTTGAGGATATCCGGCTTAAAATCGAGAAAAACAGGAGGGGTATTGAGCGGAGTCTGGAAGAGTTTTAAAAAATTTTAAAAATGGGAGGTAGAACTAAATGGGGAAACTAAATTTTAATGATATGAAGATTGGGAAAAAATTGATAATCGGCTTTTTAGCCGTGGCCGCACTTGTACTTGTTGCAGGTTTGGTCGGGTATAATGCTACCAACACGATCGCCCGTAGTAGTGGCATAATCCTTGATGAAAAGGTGCCTATTGCAGACGCTTCAATGGAGCTTATGATTGCAACGGGAGGCCAGCAAACGGGATTACACGCATACATGCTGGGTGAAGAAGAAGGAAAAGACGAATACATTGAAGGAGGCGAAGATTTCCAGAAATGGCTCGCTGAACTGAAGGCAATGGAGCTTAACGATGAAGAAAACAGATTGGTCTCAAACATTGAAGCAGCCCATCTAAAAATAGATGAATATGCCTATGAAGCGATGGCTAATTCTGATAAAGCACAGGCTTCCCTAAAAAAATCCGAGGAAGATATGGAGGAGATGGATGCCGCGGGGGGGATAATGCTGGACAAGGCTACTGAGAAGAGTTTCTCCACAGCTGACATAAATCTTATCTGGGAGCAGCTGATGGCAGTGAACGATTACCTGATAACCGGGAGCCAGGAAGAGGTCGAAGCATTCTATGAGACAAAAACAAGCGTTGAGACACTTGTGAATTATCCTGCGATTGAGGCCGAGCACGCAGAGGTCGTGAGGCTTGGCGAGGAAACTATAAGTGCTCATGACAGTGTCGCAGAAGCCCAGGTAAATGCAGAGGAGAAGATGGAGGAAATGGATGCCGCTGGAGTGGTGTTGCTGGCAAAGGCTGAGGCCAGTAGTTTCTCATCCAACGACATGAACCTCATCTGGGAGCAGCTGATGACAGTGAACGATTACCTGATAACCGGGAGCCAGGAAGAGGTCGAAGCATTCCAAGAAGTAAAGACCGAAGTTGAAGCCCTCCCGAATTATCCCTCAATTGCGGCCGAGAACGCAGAGACCATAAGGCTTGCTGAGATCACAATCCAGTCCTACAATGACTATCTAAGTTATGATAGGCTGGCGAATGATAACATGGAAGAGCTAGATGTGGAACTGGGTTCATTTTCAGGTGATCTTGAAAGACTTGAGGCATCAGCTGGAGCCGAGATGGCAGTAGCCATGGAAGAAGCCGATGCAGCGCAGAGAAACGCTATCGTATTCCTTATAGCCACAATGATCGCCGGAGTTGTATTAGCAATAGCAATTGGATTGTTTATGTCGAGATTGATAACAAAGCCCATTAATCAGATTGTAGACGACTCTAAAAAGCTCGGTGACGGCGACCTCAGCATAAGGATCGACATCGACTCCAAGGACGAGATCGGGCAGATGGCAAAGGCCTTAAACGACATGCTTGACAATGTGGCAAAACCCGTCAGAGAGCTGGCGAAGAACGCTGAGACCATGGCAAAAGGAGACCTTACACAGAAGGTCACGGTACAGGCTAAAGGAGACATCAACGTCTTGATTGATGCTTTCAAGGCGATGGCAGAGTCCCTGACAGGACTCATCATCCAGGTCAAAGGTTCTGCGAGCACGGTTTCTGCAACCTCGCAGGAGCTCGCAGCCTCAAGCGAGGAGATGAACGCCACAACAGAGCAGGTGACATCCACTGTGACACAGATAGCATCTGGTGCTCAGAGCCAGGCACAGCAGGTGGAGAGCGCCTCGGCAGAGATGAAGTCGCTCTCTGAGATGGTTCATCAGATATCCAGCAGCGCGCAGAGTGCCACCGAGATGTCTGACAAGACCAACGAGCTTGCCCAGTCCGGCGGTGAGGCAGCTGAGAACGCGTCCGCGAAGATGAAGGAGGTGTACACTGAGGTGAAGTCCTCCGCTGACGTGGTTGGTGAGCTTGGTGAGAAGTCTGAGAAGATCGGGAACATCGTGAACGTCATCACAGATATAGCTGAACAGACCAACCTCCTGGCGCTTAACGCTGCTATCGAGGCGGCAAGGGCGGGGGATCACGGCAGGGGATTCGCGGTGGTCGCAGAGGAGGTAAGAAAGCTTGCTGAAAACTCTGCAAAGGCTGCAGAGCAGATCTCAGTCCTTATCAAGGATATCCAGACAAACACCGACAAAGCAGTGAAGTCTATCGACAAGGGCACAAAAGAGGTTGCCGAGGGCACAGAGGTTGTTGAGAAGGCTATGGCTGCCTTTGAGGAAATAGTTACCTCGGTGGGCGAAGTTGCCGGCAAGGTCCAGGAGATATCCGCCGCTACACAGGAGCAGACCACGGCCGTTGAGACGGTAGTAAAGGGAATAGACAGCATAGCATCGGCTGCCGAAGAGGCTGCAGCAGGGACAGAGGAAGCGTCGGCGGCTACTGAGGAGCAGACAGCCTCCATGGAGGAGATGACAGCCTCAGCGCAGGAGCTTGCAAACCTCGCGGATCAGCTACAGGAAGCCGTGTCTGTGTTCAAGGTGGCCGAGGATGCTGAAGCTGGCATTGGGCGAGTCAAGCGCAAGGCGGTTGAACCTGAACCCGTTGAAAAAGCGAAAAAAGCCAAGGCCAAGGTCTCTAGACAAAAAGCGGGGGTTAAGGCCAATGGTCCAAAGAAAGCCAGGGCTGAGGTAAAGAAGATCTCCCATGAGCCCGTGGAAGCTGGCACCGCAGTCGGTGAGAACTAGGGGGCTTGGACGATGGAAAACGAAAACACAAAACAACAGGCCGATGAGGAGCATCAGCTGGTGGTCTTCCACCTGGGCGACGAGGCCTTCGGCGTGGATATAGGGCAGGTGAAGGAGATCATCAAGATGGCGGAGATCACCCAGATGCCCAACGCCCCGGAGTTCGTGGAGGGGATAATCAACCTCAGGGGCCAGATCACCACCATCATGGATCTCAGGAAGAGGCTGGGCATGAAGGTGGCTGAGACAGACGAGAACACCAGGATCATCATCGTTGAGGCATCGGGCTCTACCCTGGGATTGATCGTCGACTCTGTGAGCGAGGTTTTAAGGATGTCTGGAAATGATATCGATCCTCCCTCCGCAGCCTCCACCCACGCAGAGTACGTCCAGGGGGTGGGGAAGCTGGATGACAAGCTCCTCATCCTTCTCGATCTTAACAGGATCCTGAGCAGAGAGGAGATAGTCCAGATAGAGAAACTGCGGACTGAGAAGTCCGCGTCCGCCCCCACACAGACAACGAAGACAAAGCCCAAGGCATCTAATGCTGTATAAACTGAGAGGTGATGGATGAGATGAAAAAAAGGGTGTTGATCGTAGATGATGATCCTGACATAATATACAGCGTCAAAGCAGGGTTGGAGGACATTGACCCAAGTTTTGTGGTAACTGGGGCAGGCGGTGGTGAAGAATGTCTGGAATTGCTAAAGACCGAGAGGCCGGATCTTATCCTCATGGATATTATGATGCCTGAGATTGATGGCTGGGATACTACAGCGAGGATCAAGGAAAACGAGGAACTAAAGGGGATACC
>JAZFTJ010000050.1:0-7448 GCA_036446635.1 Hydrothermarchaeales archaeon (SeqCode)
GCTTACATTGGCTCCGTATAGCTTGCTATATACTTCGTATTCTGAGAAGGTCGGCTCTGGAATTATTACCATGTCGCCTTTTTTGATAACCAGCTCAAGAAAATTCTTTATAAGCTCGGTGGAGCCGTTGCCCACAGTGATGTGGGCTTTATCCACTCCCAGATATTCTGACAGTGCCTTCTTTAGTTCATCTGAGTCGGGCTCTGGATAATATGTAAGCTTCCAGAGAGATTCTTTGATGTTTTTTAATGCTTTCTCGGATGGCCCGAAGGGGTTGACATTTGCGCTGAAGTCCACAAGACCTTTTTTATGCGCCCAAACATCGCCTCCATGCATCGCCTTTTTGGCAGTTTTAATCTCGTCTCTTACAATCTGTTCTATATCCATTTTCTATATCCTCAGCTGGATAGACTATCCAACGAGTCTTTAAAGGATTTATGCTAGATAAAACTGTATTTTTCATATCATCAACCAGATGCTAAAAACCGCAATATTTCCTCGAAATCCTGAGTCACTTTGCTGTACTCAATCTCGGGTCTTTCAATCAAGATCACCGGAACTCCCAAATCAAGTGCTGCTGAGATCTTCTCACCCGTACCGCCAGCTTCCCCGCTGTCCTTTGTCACCAACACATCAGCCCCAAACTCCTTCATCAGTCTTGTATTCAATTTCTTGCTGCTTTTGCCCTGCATTGTAACTATATCACCTGGGCTTATTCCAAGCTCGATGCATTTTTTCACGATCAAAGGATCGGACATCACCCTTACAACTATCCTTCTGCCTTTTTTTCTCGCCAACTCTGAGAATATCCTCAGGTTTTTACTGCCTGCTGTATAAAAGATGGTCTCCCCAGATTCCACTGCCTTCTTGGAGGCCTCTTTGAAGTCCTTTACACGGTAAATCAATGGGTTGTCTGGAACGGTCACTAATCCCCTCTCGTATCGAATATACCCCATATCGGCTTTCTTGCATGCTGTCATCGCATTCAGAGAGGCGTTTACTGCAAAAGGATGGGTCGCATCGACAACCGCATTTATGCCCCTCGTCTCTATCAAATCGGTCATCTCTTGAATGTTCAAGGCCCCGGTAAATAGTTCGTCTGATCCAGCCTCTCCGGCAAGGGATGCACCATATCCAGTCACAGCAGACGCTAGGACCTTGTAGCCCTCTCTTTTTAATAGTCTTATTATCTCATTTCCATCCTTTGTCCCGGAGAGCACCCAGATCAAGTCTATCCCCCTAGATCATATTTTCGTTTATAACCTCGTGGAGTGATCATCTTGCCATCGTATACGAATGTCTCGGAATTGCCGATTATAACAGTCGTCAACATGTCGATGGGATGTGACAGCATGTCCCCCAGGCTTGTTATTACAACAGCCTCGCCCTCTCTCATGGCGTTCTTGACTATCCCCACAGGAGTCTCTAGATCCTTATATCTTAGGAGTATCTCTCTTGCCCGCTCAATCTGCCACTGCCGCTTCTTGCTCTTGGGATTATATAGCACGATGACAAAATTAGACTCGGCTGCGTTTTTAAGCCTCTTTTCTATAGCCTCCCAGGGCGTCAGTAGGTCGCTCAGGCTTATAACCGCAAAATCGTGTCCAAGGGGAGATCCGAGGATCGCTGCCGAGGCGTTGGCAGATGTGACGCCGGGGATGACCTCTACATATATTTTAAGGTTCTTCTCCTTCAAATATTCATAGACAACGCTTGCCATAGCATATACTCCTGGGTCGCCGCTACAGACAACCGCCACTGTCATTCCCTCTTCAGCCTTTTTTATCGCAGTTTTCGCCCGCTCAACCTCCTGGGTCATATCCTTTGAGATGACCTCCTTGTTGTCCAAAAACTCTTCTATTAACGCAAGATATGTCCCATATCCTACAACTACATCAGCTTTTTTTATCGCATCCACAGCCTTCTGAGTCATGTGCTCCTTGTTTCCCGGGCCTATGCCTACAAGAAGAATCCTCCCCACCATCTTACCCTCCTCGGCGATGGCAATGGTGACTCCTTTACGTTTTATCTTCTTCTGAACCAGCCTTGTGTTTTCTCCGGCCAGAACAGCCGCGGGCTCGCTTACAGCCCCTACGCCTACATTTTCTTGGACAAACGTGGATCGGTCAAACCTATCCTCGATCTCTTTTATCTTTTCTTTTTCTACAGCTTTCAGCGGAACGCCGAGTTCTTCTGAAGCCCTAATTATCCCCTCTTCTTTACTCTTGAAATCGGCTGTGGCTAGGAGCTTTACGCTCTCAACAGACAGCCCGGCATGATTTAATGTGTAGTGTATGGCATCCAATACATCATTCTTAGATATGCCTTTTTTTGATCCTATGCCGATGAGTAGGTTTTTCGGTCTCAGAATTATGTGAGGAGCATCTACCTTGTCCACCTTTTTATTGGTGATGATTACAAGGGCATCGAACTCCTTTCTCTTCGCATTTATCTCGCTAAAATTGTAGAAATGGAGATTGTCTTTAAGATCAAAAGGAAGCCTGAAATCCGAGAATATTCCAACTTTCTCCCCGTTTACAATGGCAGCGTTTATAGCCTTGGCCTTTTCAAAGTCTTTGATCTCAAGTCTGAGAACTTTTGCCAGATCCTCCACACTCGGCTTGCCCTGGATGTCGGTTGCGGTTGTGACCACAGCCTTAGCGCCTATTTTTTTAGCGATAAGATTAGCGAGATCATTAGCCCCCCCGAGGTGGCCTGATAAGAGGCTGATGCTCTGCTTTCCCATCTCATCCACCACGACAACCGCAGGATCTGTCCTCTTGTCCTTAACATATCCTGAGATCGATCTGACAACGATGCCAACAGCCATCACAAATACAAGTGCATCAAATGTCTGGAACAATTCCCCCATAAAATCGGCTAAGGAACCATCTATGGTTTCCACTCCTTTTGTTGAAAATTTCTTGTTAACATAGAGGGTTGTCTCTTCCTCTAAGATGTCGGCAATCTTTTTCCCAGTCTCTACTCCGTTTTTTGTAACAGCTAGTATGGCCACCCTCATTTTTTATCCCCTGAAACTGTGACTGAAATCCTTATCATAAAGCTTCGATCTCGTGTCGCCTTTTTTCAAAAAGTCGCCTACAAGTATCAGAGCGGTCATCTTAACATCCTCCCCTTTTAATTTTTCAGCAATATCTTCAAGAGTGCCTCGTATGACCTTTTCATCCGGCCATGAGGCTCGGTAAACCACGGCAACAGGCATCTTGGATCCATAGGCGTTTGTCAGTTCCTCTGCAACCTCTTTTATCATCCCCACGCTTAAGAATATGCACATGCTTGCCCTGTGTTTTGCAAGCTCCTGTAGTCTCTCTTTTTCCGGGACCTTCGTCCTGCCCTCTGCCCTTGTTATAATGACTGTCTGCACGACCTCGGGGATGGTGTATTCTTTCTTCAACAAGGCGGCGGCAGAGAGAAAAGAGCTAATACCTGGGATGATCTCGTATTGGATGCTCTTCTTATCTAAGAGTCTCATCTGCTCGGCTATTGCACCATATATGCTCGGGTCTCCGCTATGTATCCTTGCAACTGTCTTCTGGTTTTCAGCGGCTTTGATGATGACATCTAAAATCTCTTCAAGATCCATTTTGGCACTGTTGTAGAGCTCTGCGTCAGGCCTTGCATATCCCAAGATTTCGGGATTTATTAGAGATCCCGCGTAGATTAGGGTGTCTGCTTTCTCTATGGCCTTTTTTGCCTTGATGGTCAAAAGCTCAGGGTCTCCCGGGCCTGCGCCTATGAAAAAGACGGTCATTTTTGTCCTCCTCTTATTATGATCATTGACAGGTAGTCGATCTTTTTTCCAGTCATTGAGTCGAGGTCTGATGAGAAAAACTCCGGTGTCCCGCATCCGCTTACAAATATCGCGTCTTCTTTTAAACCAAGCTCCTCCAGTCTCTTGACGATTTTATCGAAGCTTCGTGAGACCTTCATTAAAACCACATTGTCAAGCATCTCTATCAATGTATCCAGTTCTTCCAGACCATAGGCTGCGGGGAGTATCGCTAGCCTCTCATCTCTTCCTGCCAGGGAGAGGTTAAGCTCTGCAAGACATGCTGAGATAGAATTGACACCGGGGATGGTCTCTATCTTTAGGTCTGGAATGGCTTTTATTCTCTCAAGAACATACACATAGGTGCTGTAGAACAATGGATCTCCGAGGGTGATGAATGCTACGCTCTTGCCTTTTTCAAGCTTTGAGATTATCATTTCTGAAGCCTTGTCCCAGTATCCGTCGAGTGTCTTAACGTCTTTTGTCATCGGAAACAATGGGCTTATGACCTCAAAGTCTCGATCAATGGCTTCTTTTACTATCGACAAGGCGATGCTCTCCTTATCCCTCTTGGACTTGGGGGCGCATATCACGTCTACGTTTGTTAACACTTTCAGTGCCTTTGTTGTCAAAAGCTCTGGGTCGCCGGGTCCAACTCCTATGCCAAAGAATTTTCCCATCTCATTCATCGTTTCTCACTCAAATTCTACTTATTTTATTCATCGGATTCTGATACGCCTGCGTCTGCAAAGGTCGCCATCTCGTTTAAAATCCTTACACCTGCCTCTGTAAGTGAGATCCCAAGAGCTGCTCCTGTGCCTTCACCAAGACGTAGATCCAGGTTCAGCAAAGGCTTAAGGCCAAGGTGATCAAGCAAGATCTTGTGGCCTACTTCCACGGATTGGTGGGCGGCGATCATATAATCCCGTGATTGCGGGGCTAGTTCTGCTGCGACAAGCGCTGCTGCTCCTGAAATGAAGCCATCAATGACAACTGGGATTCTGTTCTTAGCACAACCTAACACTACCCCTGCTAACCCACCGATCTCCAATCCACCAACCTTTGCCAGCACATCAAGAGGGTCTTTTGGGTCCGGTTTATTGACCTCCAGACTCTTCTTTATTATCTTTATCTTTTTTTCAAGGGCTTGGTCATCTATTCCTGTCCCTCTGCCCGTGACTTCATCTACAGATCTTCCTGTGATCGCTGCCACGATGGCGCTGCTCGGAGTGGTGTTTCCTATCCCCATATCTCCAATCCCCGCTATGTCCATGCCTTTCTTTATTTCTTCTTCAACAACCTCTATGCCTGCCACAACAGCCTTCTCTGCTTCTTCCCGGGTCATAGCAGGGCCTTTTGCCATATTTTTTGTGCCATACGCCACTTTCTTATTTATCAGATTTGAACTTGGCTCAAGGTCAGTGGCCACTCCCAGGTCCACCACAATTACCCTTGCACCTACATGGTTGGCAAGGACGTTGATGCCTGCACCTCCTCTTATGAAATTATAAACCATTTGGGGCGTGACTTCTTGGGGGAAGGCGCTGACTCCTTCTTCTACCACGCCGTGGTCCCCTGCCATGGTGATTATCACCTTATTCTTTATCGTAGGTCTTGGATCTCCTGTGACCCCTGCAACCTTTATCGATAGTTCTTCTAATACCCCCAGGCTCCCCTGGGGTTTGGTCAGGAAATCCTGTCTCTCTTTTGCCAATTTCATCGCGTTTTTGTCCAGTGGTTTGATCGCTTCGATCGTCTCTTTTATCTTATCCAACTATTTTACCTCCATTTAGATCCTCTAATGATGAATACAGGGTTTATCCCCCGCATAATCCTGTTTTTGCCTAAATCCTCTATTTTGGTCACAGCGACTTGTGTTATATCTACTGTATAGCCTAGGTCTTCCAAGCCGGTGACAGCATCATGGAGAGTGTCAAGGGTGACAGCGTTTACCACTATCACGCCATTTTTATCCATCTTCCCATGGCAGATTGCGAGTATCTTCTTTAATTTTCCTCCGCTTCCACCTATTATTATTCTGTCTGCCTTTGGTAGGTTTTCAAGTGCCTCGGGCGCCTCACTTTCTATGACTTCAACGTTTTTTAACTCGAATTTTTTGACATTATCTTTGATGATCTCCGCTCTCTCCACCTCCTTCTCGATTGAGAAAACCCTGCCTTTATCCGCCAATATCGCCGCCTCAACGGTGATAGACCCGGCTCCGGCTCCGATGTCGTATATTATACTGTCTTCACGGATGTTTGCCTTTGAGAGTGTTATGACTCTTATCTCCTCTTTTGTCATGGGGATATTGTCTTTGACAAAGTGCTTGTCAGGTATTCCTGGTGTCTTATAATCCCATTTCATCTGTAGATCACCATCACACAGTTTCCTGAGAAAGACTTTTTAGATATTTCCTTCAGGGTGGATTCCTCTACTCTTTCAGTTGTTTGTGTTAGTCCTTCGCATACCACAACTCTTCGGCCTGTTATTCCTTCTTCTATGAGCATGTCTGCTATGGAGTTTGGGGGCATGCGCTTGTCTGTTAGGATCGCAAGTTTTCTGCTGTTTTTTGCTTTTTCTATCAACCCCTCGGTCTCTCTGCCGTGAAGGCTGATAAACTCGGCGTCGTGCCACATCATCTTGGCTTTTGCAAAGCATAGCTGCATTGAGCTTATGCCCGGGATTATCTCGATATCCTCTCTTGGAAAATTTTCAAGTAATCTTCCTAGAATGCTGTAAAACCCGGGGTCTCCGGAGGTAAGCACCGCTATCTTTTTGTCTTGGTTTTCCCGTATAAATTTCAGGACTCCGTCCAGGTCTTTTCCTATCTCTATTCTAGGTTTTTTATCTGGGAATAGGGAGAGTTGTCTTCTGCCCCCTATCAGGACTTCGGCTTCTTTAACAGCTTCTTTGGCTATGGGAGTAAGATATTCTTCTGATCCCGGGCCCACGCCTATGACAACAATTTTGCCCATCTTGACCTCCTGCTGTTTTGGTCTTTTCCGATTATTTCTCCTTTTCGTGAGGTTATGATCGTTCCAACATCCAACTTGTGTTCTGTGTATTCTGTGGCATGAGTGCTTGCCTTCTCTGCGATAGTGTCGAAGACACTGAGGAGTCCCTCTCGTTTCAATATCTCTTTAGCCTCCTCTGTGGTGTTTGCGTCCAGTATCTTGTTGACTGTTTCTTTTCCAGCACCCTGTGATGCGGCGTTGGCGGCGATGGTTTCAAGTCTGGCGTCTGATGTTTTGCTGTGTGTGTCAAATATTCCTGTTGAGACTTTTACAAGCTTTCCTGTCCTGCCGTATAGGAGGACTTTTTTCACTCCTTTTCTTGTGCATTCGTTTAGTATGTAGCCGACAAAGTTTCCCATCTGGATGACTGCATCATCTGGAATCCCTGCTTTTATGGCGTTTTTTTCGCTGATCCTGCCAGGTACAAGTACAAGCTCTTCAAAGCCGGCGGCTTTGGCGATGTCTATCTGTGGTGATAGGGACTTTTTAAACGCGTCAATAGACATGGGTTCAACAATTCCTGTTGTTCCGATGATGGAGATTCCTCCTGTGATCCCGAGTTTTTTGTTTAGGGTTTTTTCTGCGAGTTTTTCTCCGTTTGGAACGTATATTTTTATTTCGACTCCTTTTCCTGGTGGTAG
>JAZFTJ010000051.1:0-4572 GCA_036446635.1 Hydrothermarchaeales archaeon (SeqCode)
TCCAAGAGCATGCCGCTATAATCATCACCAAAGACCTCTTTTTTGATCCCATCTATATCTAGATTAAACTTCGTGATAGTCCCATCCATATCGAAGATAACAGCCCTTACGCTCTGGCTTTTAGATGAAGTCGGTGAGGCCTTTCTGCATACCATTGCAGACTTTTTTAAGCGGCTGGGAATAAAAACCCATTGCATTAAGCTCGCTTGAGAACTCCCTTGCAAATCCGTGCACAGTGTATACTGCCTGAGGGCTCGCCTTCTCAACATAGCTTACCAGTGACTCGAAATCAGAGTGGTTGCTAAATGTGAATGCCTCGTCAGCTCTATACCTATATTTTGCTCCTCCATGGACTGCCCACCCGGATACCAGTGCTTTGGAATAGTCTTTGAGGAAATACAATCTTTCATCTTTAACCCGGGGGGGCATGATAAGGAGATAATCGTCTCGGCCATCGAATTCCGAACAACATGTGTACTCTCCTAGGTCCACCCCAAGTTCTTCGTATTTCCTGTTAAAATCATATATCTTCTCATGAACGACGACCTTGAAATCCCTTGAGAAGGCCTTTGTAAGGTCTTGCGCCTTACCCAGAGAGTAGCCCATCAATATGGGTGTAACGTTCTTTGAATAACAATCAATTATCCAGTCCTTCATCTGCTTTATAGCCTCGTCCTTCGGTGGAAACCGATAATACGGACTGCCGAATGTTGACTCTATTATCAGAATGTCACATTTTTGTATCTCAGCTTTTTTGGTTGTCTCCCCTCCTTTTATATCAAGGTCCCCGGTATAGGTGAGTGTAAAACTGTTCTCGATCCTTATTTGGGAAGAGCCGAGTATGTGCCCTGACTCCAGCATCCGAATTTTAAGATCATCCAATTGGATTTCACAGTTAAATTCGCCATTGTCTTTTTCTTCAGAATAGTTTCTTAAAAGCTTCTTAGTTGCTTTTGTGGATATTACCTCGCCTTTATAGCTCCTTGGGGTGTGATCCGAGTGCGCATGTGAAATGAATGATAGGCCCTCAACCCTCTTGGGATCAAGATCTATTTCCACTCCCTCCATCACCACCCCGATCCCGTTGTCCAAACTTAAGATAATCCCTGCCCCCCGTCCTTTTCTACTATGCAAATTACCTCCATGAAGCTAGTGCGTGTTAGGTGGCCTAATAAACCTTACGTTTTAAACCGAAAACGGTCCTCGAAATAATGTTGTTTTCCCCGCAGGCTATAGCAACGTTTTTTTATGGATAGCCTGATCTTCCGACAATCCCTCTTTTTTAAAACATTAGTACCATAAGCCTTAATAAGCCATGAATGCTAAAAATAGAGTGGTATTATGGTCAGTCAAGACGTGGTTGAAACAGCAGAAAAAATACGTAACATGGAAATCCGGGGAGCGGGCAAGATTGGGAGAAGTGCCGCTATGGCACTCAAGGATTGTGCAAAGACTTCGAATGCGAAGAAGTTTGATAATCTTTTAGAAGAATTAACCGAGGCTGGTGACCTGCTGATATCTGCAAGGCCTTCGGCAGTTTCATTGCCCAATGCGGTAAGGTTCATATCTCACAGGATCAATTCAGCCGATGTCTCTGATCTAAAATCACTGCGAAAGACAGTTGTAGACGCTGCAGATGAGTTTGTCGAAAACTCCAGCAGGGCGTTAGAGATGATTGGAGAGATAGGGGCAAGGAGGATTGCTGACGGAGACACTATATTGACACACTGCAACTCCTCTGCCGCAATTTCCATCATCAAGTCTGCATGGAATCAGGGAAAGGATATCCGTGTGTTTGCAACTGAAGCCAGACCAAGATACCAGGGGCACATAACGGTAAGAGAACTAGCAGACGAAGGCATACCAACAACGCTTATAGTCGACTCTGCCGCCAGATCATTTATGAAGGAGATCGATAAAGTCATTGTTGGGGCTGACAGTATAGCTTCAAACGGCGCTGTAGTGAACAAGATCGGTACTTCACAGATAGCATTGGCCGCACATGAAGCAAGAGTGCTCTTTTTAGTCGCCGCAGAGACCTATAAATTCCACCCTGAGACACTTGTTGGAGAACTGGTAGAGATCGAGGAGCGAAACCCTGAGGAGGTTGCGGACCCAGAAGAGTTTGAAGGTGTGAAAATAAGAAACCCTGCCTTCGACGTGACACCCCCGGAATATGTCGATCTTATAATTACAGAAAAAGGGGTGATTCCCCCTCAAGCAGCGATCATGATAATAACTGAGGAGTTCGGGTGGGCGGTGCCGAGCTTCTAGGTCATGCTACTTTTTTCATCTCTAGAAACTCTATGATCTCAAGCTCTTTATGCCTTTTTTCAAGAGCCTTTTCCATCTTGTCGACTAAAAAGGTAAGGTCAAAGAAGTCCTCTTTGCCCATCTCTCTGCTTACTTCAAAATGGAGCTTATCATAATCTGCTTTTCTCCTTTTTATGACATATTTGAATATGTCCTCTATTGAGCCCCGCTTTCCGAGCAATCCTCTTAGAACTCCGATCCATCCTAGCCTGTCCAGGGTATCTGCGTCGTATACTATCTTCTCTTCCGCTGTTTCTGGTGGCACCATTGATGTGGGGGTGTGCCGGACAATGATCCTTGTGATCTTCTCTATAGTCATAGGCGGAATTCCTGTGGCTTCCAAATACTCCTCTGCAATGGCAGCACCTTCTAGTCCGTGAAACGTCCCTGATTCTTTGTTAACTCTTCCAATATCGTGCAACAACGATCCGCATGCTATTAGGAACGGGTCTGCCTTCTCGGGGATTTTCTCGCCTATCTCCATCGCCATCTCTGTCACCTGCAGGACGTGGGAGTAATCATGTCCTTCGCTCCCTCTGTGTTTCTCTTTTATAAACGCAACAATCTTCTTCAGGTATTCTTTTTCCTCATCTACTAATTTTCTTTTGTACATAAAAACCACTCTCATACCTTTAGGGTCTTTAGAGGCTGAAACTTTGCCATAGGCACGCCTAGATCATATTCTATGCTTTTCTCTATAACACTTTTTCCCCTATATTCATATGGCAGTTCTCGTGGGTTTGTGAATGTTATCTCGCCGTATCTTTGAAGGCTTTTTTCATCTGTGCCAAGCACTGCTGTTCTTGGCTCTTTGAGTGTGAAATATCGCCTGTTGCCTAATCTGACAATCTCTGTCTTTGAATACGGGATGTCCAGTTTATAGCCCCCACCGTGTGGTAGTATATTTGCATGCTCCAACTCTTCAAAAAGATCCAATTTTTTGGCCCTCTTTTCAAAGCGAAGCCTTGCAATTGATTCTTTCGTGAGGTTCTGCTTTCCTTTTATGATATACATGGGTAGGTCCCATCTAAGGGTTACTGGGAAGTATGGGTTGCCGTCTGATGTGTCATTGGTATCGTAACACCCGAGTCTCACTTCGTTTTCTCCAAATACTCCTTGATGTGTCTTGTTTATTATTGTCTGGCTATTTTCCAACAAAGTCTTAATCAGAACCTCCCTCCTTCTCTTGGAAAACGACTCTAAGTCCCTCCATATCCTTAGGTATTCTTTTGCTTCATCTCCCTCCAAAACCGAGATAGGTCCCAATGGGGTTTCAACCTTTTTTCCATCATCAATTTTGCTGTAGAGGGCGTCCTTTTTCTCGGGAGAAGAACAGTGGAGAACTGCATAATAACAATCCGGGGGCATTGTGTCTTCCAATTCTGGTGAGAGTTCTAGGGGCGTATAAAATTCGAGGAAGTGATTTCCACGGCCGAAGTCTGGCTTCAGTTTTATGCCGTCCAATGTTATCTCGTTATCTTCAACATAGGCTATAGATTCAAATAACTCTTTCTTTTCTGGTAGCTCATCTAGCTTTACAACGATCATCCCGCATCCGTTGGGCATTATCTCCGGGAACATGATGTCGTCGTCAAACCACCTTATCACTGCCCCATACCCAAAACCGCTCTGCCATCTTCGGATATTCCGGGTTATGGTTGCGTCTGGGCCAAAAACACATAAACAATTTCCCAAGACATGCAGTATCTTCCCCAATCCATACATCATGTTTTGGTAAGATAAGGTAGAAGCTAAGTCCCTGGGGCCTAAGGAAAAGGTATGTTTTTCGGCCAGCTTCAATAACTTCTTTGCTCCCATATTCTCACTGTCTTTATAACGGTCTATATTAATTTGCCTTTTCTAATGCTGATAGTATCCTGTCGAGCTTCTGCTGGGCCATTGCCCAGTTTGGGCTGCGTTTCTCGGACATGTATATGCCTCTCTGAGGAAGCTTAATGAATCTGTCCAAAAAGTAACCCCAGAACCATGTCCCCAAGAAAACCAATGGTATGAAGACCACCAACATATCCCGTATTCTGAAAGGGAAAACCGCCTTGATTTTGTCGGATGCCACTATCACCAGTAATACGAAGTTCACATAGCCCAGATACTGCTTTCCATAATCAAACCTATATTTTTGCTCGATAAAGAACTCTCTTATCTTTACTAGAATATCCTTCAAATCATTCACCTCCTAATTCAAGCGCCATTTTCACAGCCTCTTTTGGCGATTTTGAGAAGTAGAGGTTTTGATCTATT
>JAZFTJ010000052.1:0-27433 GCA_036446635.1 Hydrothermarchaeales archaeon (SeqCode)
TGGTTGCCTGCTCACCGGTCGCCGTCGCCTTAGTCGACAAAGTCCCAGAGGTCCTAAGCAAAACACCCGCAGCAACAGCCGCCACCAAAATCATCGCAATAAAGATAATCAGCGTACCAATACCCACCTGGCCCCTGTCCTCATCGAGAAACCGCCTCAAAATTCTGCCCATAATCTGTTCCTCCTATTTATTCTATATTCCTTAATTTTTATCCGCTTGATGCGCAACTGGATAAAAAAGAGAGTTAATAACACTATAAATGTGGTTATAACCAGGGTATTACTCGGGTATTAAAAAAGAGGAGTGAGAGGAATGTATCTGCCTTGTTTAAGCTCCGTAAATCTCTATCCCTGTGATATTTTTAAAGGACAACGGCCACATTATCCTGACAAATTTACCAAATGAAAAGTCCCGACCTCTGCATTTCATTTTTCCAGGTTATCCAAAGAATTTAATCAAAGAATCTCTTCATAACTTAAATCTCAAAAATCTTCAAAGATATTTTTCACGACGTTTCCACCGTTACCCGAGTTGACAGTGATTTTCTTAAAGCCTATTAACTCCAGGGTAAACTTCCCTACAGATTCCTCGCCTGGAGCAATGGAAGGAGGATCAAAGACTGCTGGTGGAATCGACTCCAAATTCAGAGCAATAATATCCCCCGTGTTTCTTACAACGATCCTCATTCGATCAAAGTCCACTATTTCCAGAACAACTTTCGTTTCATCAACCCTCGCTTGCTGGTAGTAATAGGTAGCGATGCTGACAATTAGCGTGAGGAATACTATTGCTACAACCCATGCTGTCCATTTCAATCTCCTGTTGGCCAAGCCTTTTTTTGCCATCTTATTAACTCCCAGTATACCTATCTATTGGTGTTGATCACACGTCCCTATTTCTTTAACTTTTTTTTCACAGTCTTCGTTATCTTTTCAATCTCATTATAATCAACGCCAAGTTCCTCACTCATCTCTGAATATGTGGGGGGCTCTCCCCCCTTATAATGCCTGATATAGGTTTCCATAAATCTCTTTCCCAGCTCAGGAGAAACATTGCTTTTTCCCCGGATTTTGTTTTTCAATGAACCTAAAATTGAGGGTATCCTGATCTTTTTAGTACCAAGTTTGTTCTTCTTATATAATATCATCAATACTGCAGATATCCCGGCCAATAGGGGTATTATTTTTATTAATCTCTCCTTCAGACCGGGGGTTTCTTGAACAATCAATAGGGTAAGCGTGTCACTTTTAACCTCAAGAACTTGATCGGTTGAAGGATCTTTATATGTAAGGACTAGTGGCGTGAAATTGACTACAAAGGTTTTATTTTTTTGCGGTTTAGCGCTTATTGTATAAGTTAAAATCTCGGATTTTCCGGGTTCTAACCCATCTGGACACGGGGGTTTTATTCCCTGTATCTCTATCTCTTCTGGAATGGTCTCTTCACATACAATTTCGACTGCAGGGGACTCGCCAAAATTTCTTATTACTATGTCCACCGTGGCGTTTTCACCGATTATAATGTTCTTTTCATAAATTGATCTTACCAAGCTCAGTTGAGGGGATCCTGAAGTCTTGTTTGTCTCTTTTTGGATTGCTGTTGTACTAAGAGAAGTTACATTGTTTGATGTATTGGCTTGTGTAAGAGTTAGAGCTGTGTTATTATCATTTGAGGAGACATTAATTGTATTGTCTAGTAAAGTGAGATTTAGGTTATCACTTCCTGAAATCTCCGACTGTTGAATATCTATGCTTTCTTCTGAGGTTTTTGATTCCGAAATATTGATGGTTTTTTCATTGCTTTCCAGGTTATATTGCACCCCATATCTATCGCTATATGTGACCCTTGTGCTTGGTAAAGTGTATTTTCCGGCTTTCGATGCATTTATTATGTAAACAATGCTTTTTTTCTTAAACTGACCTAGAAGATTGATCTCCCATGTCGTCTCGCCTTTGATCAACTTCAGGTTATCAGGTATTTGATCTTCAATAGTTACGTCTTCAGCGCTTCCGAATCCTTTGTTTATTAAGACCAGTTCAACTTCCAGATTTTGTCCCAAAGTTGCGTTTTGTGGGGAAACTGATTTTGTAATTTCGAGTTTTGGAGTATAGATTGCTCCAAACTCATATGCGTAAATTTTCTGCCCGTCTGTTATAACGATATCATCTGACTTTCCATCACCATCAAAATCATATCGAATATGGGATGTAGGGGTTATTCCAGTTTCATAGGACCATAGGACAGATCCGTTTTGCGAACCAGTGAAGGCCAATATTTTTGTCCCTGATCCGATAAGATAATACTCTAGATCATATCCCCTACCAAATCCTGTGATGGAGTGTATTGCTCCATTCGTCTCGAAAGTCCATAAAAGACTTCCGCGGTTGTTAATCGCGTACAGATTGCTGCCTGCAGCCGCTAGGACATCGTCATATTCACCGTCACCATCAAAGTCTGCGTAATAAAGTGCTGAGACGGTTTCGTTTGTAGAATATGACCATATTGCGGTTCCAGCATTGTTACGTACATCCACGGTACTGCAGTGTCCTATGACCACCTCGGTCATATTCCCATCATGGTCTAAGTCAACCATGGAATATGTTTTTGGTACGCATGACGTGCTAAACTCCCACGATTTTGTACCGGTCATATTGAGAACGACGACTTTTCCTGCATCTGTTAAGTGATTGCCTACACCCACCATGAGATAATTATCATATCCAATACCATCCAAGTCTATAGCACGTATGGAGTAGACATCTTCTCCTGCATCATATTTCCAATAGAGATTGCTATTTGAAAAATAATTGACCCCCCTCCAAGGATAGAATGCGTATACGAAATTATCCCAGCTTCCTGCTATGGGCAGATTTTTTCGGTAACTTAAACTTGAAACATCCCTAGCCCAGTCAAGGGCCTCAACTGCGTAGAAATTCCCAGTTGATATGTAAGTTGAGATCAAGTCTCCGTTTTTGTCGATAAGATAAACCTTATTATCTGTTGACCCTGCCAGAATCTCGTCTATAGCTCGGTCACGGTTATAATCCACTGCCGCAATGGATGTAATGTTGCCTCCGGGGGACGACTCCCAAATGCGTATAAAGCCTAGCTCTGCACTTACAGGGGTTAAAGAAAGTAAAATGATCAGGATTACTATCGATGACTTCATCTATATCCACCTTTGTAGGATTGCCTTTATTCAAGTGCTAATCACTCAACAAATTCGATGAGGAAGAATGCACATGGATCCGATCGAATCTTAGTTCTTTGATGCATGAAAGAGAAAGGCTCTGAAACCGTGCGGTCCTTGAGTTTCATTTTTGTCTCGAGTCTTCTGATGGTTGGATTCAATGTTATCAATTGCTTTGCTTTGAACTCTTGTATTAATCATCTTGTTCTGATAACCGGCCCATTTTTTTTGTATATCCTCTGAAACATTTTACTCTATATGAGAATCTGATGCACTAACTTCGGATGGCTCACTTTCAGTCTCTTTTGGGGGCTCAGATACATTATTTGTCTGAGATTCGATAGAAATAGGATTTTTTTCTAGGAAGGGGTTTATTTCGCTTGTGAGAAATTCATATACCGACAGCAACTCTTGGATGTTGCCATTTAGTTTGCTAATGGTCTCGTTTGCCTCTTTATTTGCTGTCTCAATGTTTGTCAGTTCGGATTTAATGGCAGACACCCTGCTTTCAATATCTGTGACCTTCTTTTCGAGCTCTGCTCTTGTGGATATCTTTTTTTGAGTAGGTTCAACGGAGGGATCCACCTTGACCTCTACTTGGTTTTCGGTTTCTCCAAATGGCGGCTCATCACCGAATGGTGGCTTAGAAGCTCCACCGTCACTTTCAAATGCCGATTCTTGCCTATGTTCATCTTCAAAAGCCGGGACCCCCGATTCAGCCTTTTCCTTAGCTTCAGAAGATTTTTCCTCGAATATAGCCGGTCCTTCTTCTTCGAAAACCATTATCTCTTCCAGAGATGACTCTAGATCTTTCATGGCATCACCCTTTCTATCAATACCTGTATCCATATTATTCTTAGACATGGTCCCACTTACTTGGTTAATCCTGAAAGAAAACTAGTAGATTTCTGGTATTAATATCGCTATAAATATGGTTATAACAGATGTATTATCTTGTTATTAAGAGGAGAGGGTTAGCTCCGTCTATTCGGAGCTTTTTTTTATCTTCATTATATCGATAAAAGGGTTTGTTAACACATTAACTAACGCGTGGTTTTCATTGATGGTTTGTTGGAGATTTAGCGTAGGACGCATCTGGTTATATTTAGAACTGGGTTCTTAAAATTTGTTTTTTCGGAAATGACTGTAGATCTTAGATGTGTTGAACTGAAGATATGAGTAAGGATGAATAATATGACGTAGAAAGAGAGTTGCCACACTAGTAATGATGAGGCATAAAGTCATCCAAGGTCTTTCGGTATTACAAACTCATTTTCTTCAATCAGGTCTTTAATAAGCATTGCGATTTTTACTGTTTAAATCAGCAGAGATATGTTCCACATTACAACTGCTAGACCAATAAATGTCAGACTTATTGGGATCAATCTACTTTTAAGGTCGATGCATATTTTAGCCAGTATCCCATAGACGAGCAACTTAAAAATGAAGAAAAAGATCCACCCACTCTGGATGATGGGACGTAAAAAAATATTGGCCTCTACAAGACCTGACATGACTCCAATATAGGTCAGTACACTATCCACTATTCCTAATAAAACAAAGGACGAAAAGACGAATATATATGTCTCATCAAAGCCCCTCTCGATCATCTCTCCCCCTCCTGAAATTGTTTTATGACGGGCGACTGTTTCAGTTTAAGTTTCGTATTTTGAGAGACCATTAATTAAGGATAGCTTGATCAAATACAAAAACGTTTCCCCCCACCTTGAGTATGTCAAATTCTAGATTGGTGGCTTTGAAAAAAGAGGTGGTGCTTATTTCAGTGTTAAATGCTTGAGCTAAGGCATATTGAATTCTGGCTAAAATTCCCTTACAACTCTGCAGTAACATCCATTATCAGTTTTTCTCAGGCGAACCATGCCCAGATCTTTTAATGCCAGAATCTTTCTAGCAACCAAAGTTTTAGCGCATCCTGTAAGGTTTGACATTTCATCAAAACTCAATTCGACTGGGTAAACTGCGTTTAATAAAGAGAGTAATAGTTCACTGCTATTCATATCATTATTTGTCCCAAACTAAATCTAAAATAGTTTATCTTTCGAAGGTTGAAACGGATCTGGTGATACCCCCCAAACTGGGTTCTTTTTAACACCCTAAATTTCTCTCTTTTCTAGAGCCATTCAAAGAACCTTGAAAGCATTTTCTAACTTTTTTTTAAATACCCCCCAAATAAGATGCTGACCATTTTTTAATAGCGACAAAATGCGTCCATCGCTGTTTGGCGATTTCCTTTTGTAGGAGGCTGCATATGGAATTCGAAAAGGCTTTAAATCTTATAACTGCTTTGATGCTCTATTTTATAGTGATATTGCCGTTTGAAGGATTTGTGATGATGCAGGCGGGTGACACTTTGGGTATGGAAACGCCCATTTTAGGTAGGGATAATAGTTACAAACCACAAAACTTGCCGTTTGAAAAGGGGCAGCGTTTTGTATTTGAAATTTCTAGGTCTAATTTGGTTGGAAGCTTAAGCTACGAGGTCAAGAAGCTGTCAAAAGCCAGGATATTAGTAGACGGGGTTTTTACTTACTATGTAATAATCCATGGGAAGGATGGCCCGACAACATTGTGGGATGTTCCTATAACCATTAAGAAATCATTCTGGATCGACAGTCATACCTTTAGGGCTCAAAGTCAGGACTACGTAGCTCTGCTTTGGAACGCATATATGGGAGACTCTTTAACCAATTATGAGCCTGGTATGGTGCACGCGTTTGAAGAAGATCTGGGCTTTAATATGTACACTGCCCACGGCCATGGAAGTGATTTTGACCCGCTCATATTTGGTAGGGGTCCTGAGATCAAAAAAGTCAATCTTGGATATGCAGCGGAAACAAAAGAGAACATTTCAGCGGAACTTGAACCAGAGACGATGATACAGTTATAGGAATATGAACCTTTTATCACTCTGGACATTGGGAGAACCTAATGTCAAGCCGGATTCATCATTCAAGAAACGGGTTTATGTGAATAAATTCTTTTTTGGATGAATGGCTATTCCACTGTCTGTTATCTCCATGGAACATGTTTTTTTGCTGTGTTTGGTCCCGTTCATCTTTAGTATCTCTAGGCCCAGCTCCCTTTTATTGCTTTTCTTGATATTATATAGCATGATCACACCATGCATTATCCCAGCTTCCATGCCTAGGTTTGTGATGGTGGGTTTTTCAGCCATTACATCGGTTGTCATAATAGTTGTGCAGCCTAGATCATTCAACATTTCATTTATCGATGAGATCTCTTGCCTGGCTTCAAAGGCGTCATTGCTTTTTAAAACCAATGGTGTTATGGGGTCTATAACAACTCTTTTGGCATTGGTTTTTTTGATTTTCCTTCGAAGATGCTTTCTCAAAAAGTCTGCCGAGAATCTTTTGGTAGTAAATATTTCGTCGGTTATGAAGTCGTTTGTAGAAGAGATGGGCTGGTTTATCTCTGGCGGCACTACATATCTTATTTCGTCACCCACTCTGTGTTTATAGGGTATTATGCTCATTATTTCGATCTTATCTAGGTCCCAGTCAAATGTTGAAAAATTCCTTTGTACAGTCTCTAGCTTATCATCGAGGGAAACATAAATTCCGGGTTCGTTGTATTCTTTAACTCCATTATACAGAAATTGCATCGCAAGTATGCTTTTTCCATTCCCCGGGCTTCCTGCAACTAAGATGCTACTCCCTTTTGGTATCCCGCCACTTAGCATGCTGTCCAAACCAGATATTCCTGTCGCTGTCCTTTCAACCTTCACGGCTTTCACCTTACATTTAAGACCTATCAGGACTCTACCTTATGTGTGATTTCTTCATTTTGTATGGGGAGGACTTCGTTCAAATCAACTTTTAACTGATTCTCGTATATTGTATCTCCTACAACCACGATGTTATGGAGTTTTAATACTTGAACCAATGTTTTTCTCTCAAACCTTCGTCCATCATATTGGCACAGAAACACGGCTGATCTCTTTGGGATATTGTAGCTTAGGTCTCCTTCGTATTCCAATAACTTGTCATTTTCTTGGGAATATCTGGATAACCCACTCATCTCTTGAACAACCCTTAATCCTGTCCATCCCTCTTCAGGAATATTCTCGATGGTTTTCCTTAATAGCCCCCGTATCTTCTCGGGATTGAAAGACCCCCCATTTAGAAATAGGTCCTTGTGGGTTGCTATACACAGTTGTCCAGTCTTTTTTGTGCCTTCTGAATCAATATTTAATTTTTCCAAAAAATCGCTGACTTTCGTGCTAGAATCCGCATCTCCTATGTAGATGCATTTTTCATTGTTCTCTATTCCTGCTTTCATGAAAGGCATGGATGTATAGAACTGTTGTTCATCATTTTCGTAGATATAAAGGATATGATCTCCAAATCTCAAACTCCCCTCACTGAAGCCAGATGGTATATTCAATTTCTTCACACTTCACTATCAATGCGAGATATTTCGTATTTCACATGATTTGAAAGCTTTCCGATGGGCAACAGCCCAAAGCCATCGATTTTCTGTAGCCCGTCTGCTCTCTTCTGCGGTGACAAGACTCCACTGAGTTCGACATCGATGTCCGATTGGGATTTGAAGGTGATCTTCCCATTAGAATATGATGATTGGAATTTGGTTCCAGATCTTTCCATAAAACTGTGGAGCCACATTTCAATCTTTTTGATAGCCGTTTTGTTCTTATAGCTATGAGAAACCTCAATTATGCCATCGAAATATTTGATTTCATCGACAACTCCAGCGCTTAAGACTGCTTCTTTGAATTGGTCCAAGAATTGCTGGGGTGATGCGTCTTCACCTACTTTGTTTATGATCTGGTCTCCCCAGGTTTTTCCTCCTTGTTCCCCTCCTAATATGTTCTCGAATTCATCTTTTGTCAAAAGAACCATGTTATAGTTGCCAGTTTCATATGAGTTTACAATGTTCCTCCAAAAACTTGGTTTTCCCCAGATCTCTTCAAAGAGGCCTTGGTTCTGTCCAAAATTTGAGATCATGCTGTTGTAGGCTTCTTCAAAAGTACCTCCCATCTGGTATGCCAGGTTAAGGGATGTAGAAAACTCTTTGATTGCGACTATTTTATAGTGGGAGTCGGTTTCAGCGACATGCGATGAGAGCAGCATTGCTGAAAACTGATTTATCGATTGATTCAGTCCCCGGATATTAACTACAACCACTCCTGGAGTCTCCTTATCCTCATCTACTCTTACCTTTACGGGTAGCCCTAGGAAGTCAAATATGTGGTTAGCGTTTTTCTCCCAGTTTTGGATATCTTCAAAATCTATCCTGAATTTTTCCGCTAAGCCGAGTTCGTTCAATACTTGGGATGGTGGAACAACTCCAACCAAGCCTTTCAGAAACCAGTTATAAATTGAGTATGCCATCAATACGCCTTGTCGTTCTTCGATGTAGTTGTCTCGAAAGCTTCTGTGTCCGACCGCGGTCTTAATCTCCTCTTTATCTATCTTGCCATACTCTTGTTGTATTATATCTATTATGTCTACAATCTCTCGGAATGCTGCACTAAAATTTTGGTTGTGTTTTTCAACGATTGGTTCTAGTTTTTCCAGACATTCCTTTTCTATTGATATGCATTTTCTAATTATCATTTTATTCTAAAGGGTTTTAATATGCTGAATTTATTAATCTTGTTTTTCGGTCGTTGAAACTGACAGAAGAAGATTAATTTTCTAATTAGTACCCGAGAAATGGGGGGGACTGTTAAAATCAGTCGGGATTCTGATTTGTTTTGTGTTAAAAAAATAGCAAAATCGAGCAAAGGTCAAGGCTGTTTTTCAAGAAAATCAGGGGGATGACTCTTTTTTGAGGTATTTGTCGACTTTTTTGAGTAGCCCATGTACGTCGATTGGTTTTGTGATGTAATCGTCACAACCGCTTCTTAACGCCTTCTTCTCCTGACCATACATCGCGTGAGCAGTCACTGCAACAATTGGAGTATCTTTCAGTTCGGGGTCTTTTTTGATTCTAGACGTTGCCTCCCATCCATCCATTTTGGGCATTAGGAGATCCATGAGGATTAGATCTGGTTTAATTGCTTGAGCAACCTTGATGGCGTCTGAACCATTTAATGCTATGGTTATGTTTGAATATCCCCCCATATACTCCAAAACTGAGAGTATTGCCTTGAGGTTATCTATATCGTCTTCAACAACTAGTATTTTTTTGGTAGATAAGCTACTCAAGATTTTCACCTGATCATTTTTGATTTTTTTTGTTTGCCATGGTCTTTAGCTATAGTGGATTGGCAGTTCAACTTTAAACTCTGTCCATGAACCATAGCTACTTTCTACGTTTATCCTTCCATGGTGCAACTCAATGAATTTTTTTGTAATTGTGAGTCCTAAACCAGTCCCTCCATGTTCACGAGTTGAAGAGCCATCCAATTGCACAAATTCTCTAAAGATTTGATTGTAATCCTCTTCTTTTATCCCAATGCCGGTATCCTTTACTGTGAGATAGAACGATTTTGTGTTGATTCTATATCTTATTGAAACTGTTCCATTATCTGTGAACTTTACAGCGTTTTCAACCAAACTCGTCAGTATGTATTTCACTTTATTTCTATCGCCATATATTGCCGGAACATCAGGATCGCCGTCAACCTCTATTTTTAAATTTTTTTCCTCGATGGATTCCTTTATCATATTGACGGTTTCTTCAACTACATCTTTTAGTTGGTACTCAGTTAAGAGTAATCCCATCTCCCCTGCTTCAATTTTTGATAAATCCAGTAGACTATCAATTAGAGATAAGAGATTTTGGCCGCTATTCAGGATCAACCCCACGCTCTCATCCTGATGTCGGTTTAGTCTTCCGTATACACCTTTTTTTAAAAGCCCTGAAAAGACCAAAACTGCGTTAAGAGGCGTCCTTAATTCATGAGAAACAGACATAAGAAAATTGGATTTTAACTGGTCTGCTTCCTTGAGCTTAACATATGACTCAAATAGTTCTTTGTTCCTTTCTGTCAATTCCTTATTTTTTTCCATCAGCTCATTTTCTAACGAAATTTTCTTGTTTAGAAGGTATCCCGCCACAATATATATCGGTATTACTGTAAAAATGAAAACATATCCTAAGGTGTATCTACGGTCTATTGGACTGGTGCCAAATTTCATATAATTTAAAACGAGATAAATAAAACCAAGCACCAAACCCATACTGCCAACTATATAGCCGGTCCAATGTATCTTAGGATTATGCATGATCGCTTCATTATTTCGATAATTCACAAACAATATTCTCCGTCTCCTAGTTTATGTAAAACTGTTCCCCTACAACCATGTCAAGAGTGTCCTTCCTATCGCCCCTAATTACCTCTAGATGATCTTCACACACAGTCGAATGATTACTGAAGATCTCCTCAATTTGAGCAAGATCATTTTTTTCTTCGAATACATCAGAATTGAGAAGACACACGAAGTCAAATTTTGGGGATAGGACTCTTTCCATTTCAGATACAATCACATATGCCTTTTCAAAACCTGTGTGTTCAATGATGCGTGATAATGGCTCGAAAATTATCATACAGTCTTCTGGGAGGTCAATGAAGACTTCGTAGAGCTTGGATATGTCGCTTATAGGTACATCTATCCAATTCTTTGACTTTGTAATGTAATCTCCTGAAACAGAGATATTGACAAGTTTCATAGCGCCGATTTGGATTAGGTCCTCAAGAGTGTTTTCATACGCAGATGTTCTGGGCTGAGAGGATATCAGGACGATGTTTCTAACTTCCCCCCATGCCCGAAGGACTATCTCGATAACCATGTCTTCAAAATTATCGAGTGGAGAATACCTTATCAGTGTGCTACCCTTAAGGATGTTTGTAAGCTCACCTATCTCTGGAACATGAAAATGTGTCCTTTTAATGGGGCATGACTTGATGTTTTCAGAATACGTTAAGCAGCTTTTCTGTTTGTTACACTCCCAGCAGGATGCTGGTTCACTGTTCATTACACACGAGTATATTGGACATTCGTCTTGGTTCTGTTCGTTCTCTTGAAGACATCCCATACAATCATTTTTTATGAATAAATCACAAGCACCACAATTTGTTCCGCACAAACTCTCGATAGATTTAGGTCCTTGTGATTCAAAGCCTTCCACCAGGAATCTTCCAAGGTCTTTTCGTGGGATAGTTACTAACTCATTATATAATACAAATCCTGCTGCTGAAAAAAATGTTACATATATTGCACTCCAGAATGTCATGAAACCGATGAGAAATTGAAGCCTCATAGCGGTGTTTAGTGTGCCCCAATACATCAATATGCTTGGGAACAGCGCCACAGTTATCATGAACGTGGAGGTTATGGCTAGAAGTAGCCAAGCTAAAGAACCCTTTTTTGTCTTATCATATATCCCTAGCCAAAAATATATGGCGAGCAATCCTGCTTCAAATGCTACAAGATTGAAGATTACTGTCCACATATCTACCATTTGCAGAGTCATCTTTACCTACCTTTTATCGCAGGGCATATTTTTCATAATCAATGTAATTTACAACCGGGATTTCAACTCCTTTCTTTTTCCCCTTAAGTAGAGCTATATCATCATCCGTAATCACGGCTTGGACCATAAACAAATCCATAATACTGTTTTTTTCAGATTCACTCAGCCCCTCATTATCTAAAAATGCCACTACGCCAATCTCATTCTCTACTGCTTTTTCAATGATTTTTGTGAGGAATTCAATATAGTGTCTGATATTGTTTTTATGAGAAAAACGGGGTAATTCAATTAGCAGCATACACTGTTTTGGAAGCTCTTTTAATATGTCTGGAAAGTAATTCGACTGATCCATTTGAAGGGTAATTATGTCTTTGACTGGGGATTTTTTGACCTTGTCTTCGACAACGTTCACAATCTTTATAACCCCCCGATCTATCGGGGATTTGAGTGCTTTTTTGTAGACTTTGATTTTTGGGGCGGAAGTGAAGAGTATTGCATTTCTTCCCTCGGCTATGAATCCTAACGCAACTTCAATAATCGCGTCTTCGTATCGCTCTGAAGAAGAATACTGAACTAAAGCCGAATTTCCTAGAAAATCTGTGAACCATTCATGATATGATGGAGTATTGGTGTGATCTTCTTCTATTGACGGCGATATCTCTCCATCTTTAGCAAAAAATGATTTCAATGGGTGATCATCCTCAGAGATTTTTCCCCTTGACGCTGATTCCGTAAATCGGAATCCCTCGATTAGATATCTGCCTACGCTACCTCTAGGCACGTGTTCAAATACTCTGTACAACGTGTACCCAGCACCTGCGAAAAAGCTCATATATATTGCCCCCCAAAACATGAGGGCCAATACGATGAACTCAATGTTGAAATAACCATTTTGAACGATGTAGGAGTATAGTGGGGTTGTGATCATGAATATCGATGTCAAGGTAAGTAGAAGCCAAGCTAGCGAACCTTTATTGAGTTCTTTATAGATGCTTATCCAGTAAAAAATGGCAATGCCGCCTGCTATAATTGATACCCACGCAAGGATATCTATAATATTTGTCTCCCAAATCATTCTTAAGCCCCTATATCTGTATCATGCCCCTTGCCATTGTTTTAACATAGACTTTTCCTGTCTTTATATTAAACTTTACTGATCTGCCGACTTTTCCCCCTGTTTCCTCTGCTCTTAATTTAATTCCTTCATTTTTTAGTGCAATCTTCACTGCTTCTACATTTCTGTCTCCAACGCTAATTTTGTCGTCGCCGGCAAATGAAAACATATGCGCACCACCAGCAATCTTGGCTATTATTCGGGATTTAGTTGCTCCAAAACGCATCATATTTTTCACTGCGAGTGGTATCGCTGTGTTGGCAAACTTTGCTTTATTCTCTCTGTTTTTGACCTCTTCACTATCAGGTAACATTATATGGATAAGTGCTCCGACTTTTGCAGTTACATCAAGAAGGGCGATGGCCACACATGAACCCAAACCTATTGTGACCATAGTAGCTGGATTCGTTGCAACTTTTAGGTCTGCAATGCCTACTTTTATTGGTTCTTCCATTTTTGCACCCTATATTGCTAAGATTAGCCTTTAGCCTCCTTTGTGCAAGATTCTAAGCCTTTTTTGTAGAGCGGTTGATTTTCTATTACTGTGTTTCACATTCCTAGCTTAGTTTTTAAGGCACTCAGTATTAACTCCAAGGACCCAGAATCCATCAATAAAAAAAAGCTACCGTAGATATCGTCATTTGCTGCTGAAAATTTTGTATTGAAAATTAGTGAATACTCTGCTTTATGTTTCCAATTTTTTGTCGTGTATTCTACTATATTCTCAATTGTGTCCTCAATAAAGTTAGGTAGTGAAGGGCGGATGGTCAGATCTAGTAAGTCTGTAAGAGAATTTGAGAAATGCGTCCCGAGTATGTTCCCTGTCTCTTTGAGTGCTGAGATCTCCATAGGTGAAAAGTTCTCATCGTTTACATCCTCTTGACCGGTCAGGATTCTTGCAAGTGATAGGGCATTCTTTTTTGAAAATGTGATCAGTATATCTCCTGAGATCTCACCTTCGATCGGAAGGCTTAACCCCACAATAGATCCTTCTAACACCCCTATTCTTTTGATTTCATTAAGCGGAGCTAGATTCAGTTCAGGTACGTCTATCGTTACTTTTTTGTTGATCATTTCAGATAAAGAATTGGCTGCGTGACTCATTCCTATATTACCCGCCTCTTTCAGTGCATCGCTCTCAAAATCATTTAACATTATTTCCATCCTATCACAACCCTACCTTTTCTCTAATTTTTTCAAAAATCTTATCGAGTGACGAGGGATCTATGCATAAAAATAACTGGCCCTCTACCATTGTTGGGCTCATGCTAAGATGTGTCTGGAAAAGTATGGCATTGTCAGCATGCTCTCCCATTTCTATTACTAAAAATTCCAATAAAGATCCGGCCATATCACATGCCAATCCAGGGGGTGTTGGAAATATATTGAGATCTAAGAAATCGGACATGGCACCAATAAAGGTCGATGTGAGGATATTCCCCACTTCTATAAGTGCTGAAGAGTCCATTTCAGATAGAGTTTCACTACTACCCAGTGGCCTCTCCATCAATATGTCAACTAAAGTTAAAGCAGCCTTCATAGGAAAAACAGATAACATCCCACCACAGAGGTCCCCTTGCACTTTTGCATATATCCCTGCAACCAAACTCTCTGATCCGCCAACTTCTTCTAGAAATTTTTCAATGGGTATTAATTTCAATCCTGGTACAGAAATGTCTATTCTTCTATTGGCCATTTTGGATAGGGCCGTTGCGGCATGACTTGCCCCAATACTTCCTACCTCTTTAAGAGAGTCCATCTCAAAATCTGTCAATTTCATTCTTTCTCTCATGATATCCCCCCTTAGATTAGGGTGGCTACGTCTAGTATGAGGGCGACCTTTCCATCTCCGAGTATGGTTGCGCCAGCGAAGCCTTTTACTTTCTCCAAACTTGAACTTAGTGATTTGACGACGATCTCTTGCTGACCTATTAGAGAATCGACGATAATTCCTATAGATTTACCCGCTTTATCAACAACGACCGCAGCAAGATCTTTTGTGTTGGACTTTATCTTGGTTGATAAGTTCAGGACATCGTGCAGTCTAAATAGTGGGAGGACATTGCCTCTTAAAAGGATGGCCTCTTTTCCCAAAATTGTCTCGATGTCTTCCGCCCTGATTCCAATGGTTTCTTTAATGTTGCTTAGCGGAATGGCGTAGATGCCATTATCTAGGTTGACCAAAAGTGCTTGGATTATGGCCAGTGTCAGTGGAAGGTTAAGTGTAAATCTTGTGCCTTCGTCTTTTTTTGAGTACACCTCTACTGTCCCGCCCAATGCAGTGATCTTATTTTTCACCACATCCATGCCCACCCCCCTGCCTGAGACGTCTGTTACTTTCTTTGCTGTGCTCAATCCTGGGGCGAAGACCAGATTTATCGTCTCTTTTTCGGTTAATTTGCTGGCCTCTTCCTTGCTCACTACTCCTTTCTTTACAGCGCTAGCCTTTATGCTTTCAAGGTCTAGACCTTTTCCATCTTCTTCTACTATTATCTCGACATGATCTTTCTCTCTTTTTGCGATGAGACTGATATTTCCAACTTCTGATTTTCCTTTCGCTATCCTATCTTTTGAGGATTCGATTCCATGGTCTATCGCGTTTCTTAAAAGATGCATTATGGGATCGCCAATTTCGTCTAGAACCGTTCGGTCGAGTCCAATCTCTTTTCCGATTATGTTGAAGTTGATCTTCACTCCCTTCGCCTTAGAGAGGTCCCTTACCATTCTCGGGAATCTGTTAAAAACTTGAGCCACCTCCACCATGCGCATCTGCATGACATCATCCTGCAACTCGGATGTGAGTCTGTCCAGGTTATCGAGGGTTTCTGTCAGATCTCTGAAACCATAAGTTGCGGCTATCTGCATAAGCCTTATCTTACTTATTACAAGCTCTCCCACCAGGTTCATTAGAGCATCCAGATCCTTGATGTTTACTCTTATCCCTTGAACGCTTTTAACTTGTTCACGCTTACCTGTGCTTGACGATTCTTTTACTTTGGACTCCGCATTCTTCGCCTTTTTGGGACCCTCTTTTTTCTTGAGACTTTCAAGGTCTTTAATTGACTTAATCCTTGATATCTCTACATCCGTGACCTCACTTATTTTCTCAGCCAGGCCTTTTACTTTATCTTCACTTTCACTTGTTGCTAGGAAGAGAGTAAACTGGCGATCAAACTCCCCCTCATCTATTTTCTGGATATCTGGTATGTATTTGAATATCTCAGCAACGCTGCTTAGATTCTTTAGCACCATAAAGGCCCTTACGGACTTCAATGCGCATTTCTCATGTAATTCGACCGTGATCTTGAATATGTTAAGACCGGTGCTCAGTTTTTTCTTGATGAGTTTTTTATCAGAATCATCTATTTTTATGGTTTGGTCGTCTGTACTGGCGGCATCTTCCTCGCCGTCTGATGACATGATTGACTCTATTTTTGATATGACCGTGGATGTGTCTGCCTCTGCATCCTGGCCCTGTGTGATGCTTTCAACCATTGCTTCAAGGAGGTCTATACACTCAAATAGGATGTCTACTATGTCAGTGCTGAGAGAAATTGTCCCCTGCCTTATTTTATCCAAGAGGTTTTCCATTTTATGGGATAGATCTGCGATCTTGTCATAACCCATGGTTGCAGACATCCCCTTCAGTGTGTGTGCATATCGAAATATGTTGTTTAATATATCCATCTCTTCGGGATTATTCTCAAGGTCCAGAAGGGCCTGATTGAGTGCGTCCAAACTCTCCCGCGACTCGGTTATGAACATCTCCTTGTACTCTTCCATCTCGTCAATCATGTCAAATTCCCCACTGCGTTAACCATTGCATACGGTATCCTCTTTAGAGGCACTACTTGATCTACACATCCTTTGGCTATTGCCATTTTAGGCATTCCAAAAATCACGCACGAGTCTTCGTCTTGCGCTATAGTTCTCCCCCCATTCTCTTTGATGGTTTCCATGCCTTCAGCCCCATCATCCCCCATACCAGTCAAAATAATCCCAACTATGTTATTGTAAAAATTCTTTGTTGCAGAAATCATGGTGGGGTCAACCGAAGGTCTTACTCCGTGCAAACGCGGATTTTTATCCAACTTCACACATGAGTCCTTTATCTTCATGTGGTAGTCACCAGGAGCAATTAATGCCGTGCCGGGTTCGAATCTATCCCCAGATTCTGCTTCTTTAACATTAATAGCACATCTTTCATCCAATCTTTCTGCTAATGACTTTGTAAACCCCTTTGGCATATGTTGAACAATGAGTATCCATGCAGGAAAATTTGGTGGTATCCTTGGCAGTATCTCCAGCAATGCCGGTGGTCCGCCTGTAGAAGAACCAATGATTACAACTGTCTGATTTGTTTGTGATTTAAATCTCTTTTTGATTATTTCTTTTTTCGGCTGAGTGATTGAAATTCTTTTCATTTTGACCTTTGAAGCCGATTTTATTTTTTTGATAATCTCGTCTCTAATCAAGTCTATGTCAAGTGATATGGAGCCTGAAGGTTTTGCTACAAAATCAACCGCTCCGTACTCCAAAGCTGTGAGGGTTTTATCAGCTCCTTCTTGTGTAACTGCACTTACCATAACCACAGGTGTGGGATGTTTTCTCATAAGATAGGCCAATGCCGATATGCCATCGACTCTGGGCATCTCAACATCCATCGTGATCACATCGGGATTTAATTTTACTGCCTTATCTATCGCATCTTGCCCATCCCTTGCCGTTGCAATAACTTCTATGTCGGGGTCTGAGTTTAAAATATCTGAAATAACCTTTCTCATGAATGCGGAGTCGTCTACTACCAGAGCTTTTAGGGACATAATGAGGTCACCTTTCAAGTTAGTACCGATGTCCCCTTATGACAGTGCTTTCTCGATGATTTCCAAGACCTGTTCTTTCCGGAAGGGTTTTAGGATAAAATCTACTGCGCCTGCGTCAAGGGCTTCTTTGACCATTGCTTGTTGACCCAAAGCGCTGCACATGACTATCTTCGCGTTGGGATGATTCTCTCTTATCCCTTTAACTGCTTCGATCCCTGTCATATTGGGCATGACTATGTCCATTGTTACCAGGTCTGGTTTTACCGTATTATATTTTTCAACCGCCTCTACCCCATCTGTGGCTTCGCCTGTAACTTTGTATCCATTCTGGTTAAGGATGTTCTTCAACATCATCCGCATAAATGCTGCATCGTCTACCACCATTATTTTAGTCATTTTCTCACCCCATAACTATGTGTTTTTTTCTAACCTAATTGGAATGTTTATTACCCGAGTTTTATGTTATGAGATACTTATTCTACTGCGTGTTTTTTTTTCCTTCCTTTTTAGTGGGTTCATTGTCCAGGGGGAAAATCACTGATTGACCTCTCTGGCTGTAGAATGTTATCTTTTCATTTTCAAAAAGTACTGCATCGCACTCCATGGGTATCACCTAGATCCAAGTGATACATTAATAACTCTATAAATGTGGTTATAACTGCTGTATTATCCCGTTATTAAAACGAGGGTATATGAGTAGAAGAAGAGAATAAAAGGGATCTGGAAGTTTATGATGTTGGTTAATTGATTTATTTTTGATATATCCGTTCCCTGTTATCAATGACGTTGAATTTGGTCCGTGCTTCACCTGACAGTGTCTCTGTCTTCCCCATTACAAAGTACCCTCCGCGTCCAAGAGCGTTGTAGAAGTCCATATAAAGTCTCATTTTCAAGGGTGTTGAAAAGTATATTACGACGTTTCTGCATAGGATCAGATCAAACATGGTGTGTTTCTTGTCTGTGATCAGGTCTCGTTTTTCAAACTTGACAAATCGCTTCAGTTGGGATGTTACTTTATATCCCTCACCATCTTCGACAAAGTATTTATGAAGGTATCTTCCCTCAATATCGTTGATCTCATTCTTTGAGTACCATCCAACTCTTCCTTTGTCCAATATTTCCTTATCGATGTCGGATGCGAAGATCGTGATTAGGTAGTCGTTGATCTCGTCTTTTAAAAATTCGTAGAGTAAGATTGTTAATGAGTATACCTCTTTTCCGTCAGAACATCCTGCAGACCATATGCGGATAGATTTTTTACCTGTGTTCCTTTTTTGGCCGATAATTTGTGGGATTACCATGTTTTTAATTGCGTCAAAAGTTGAAGGATTGCGGAAAAACTCTGTTACATTTACAGTTAAAATTTTCGAGAGTTTTTCATATTCTTCAGGGGTTTTATCCAAGTAGTTGGAATACTCTCCGAATGTTTTTATGTCCAAGACCCGCATCCGTACTCTAAGCCTTCGCTTGAGATGGGACTCTCCATATTGTTGGGCCTGAAAATTGATGGTACTTGTCAGTTTATTCTTTAGAATTCTTAGATATGTTTCGTCCTGTGGTTGACTTCCACGTCTATGAATTAGAGGATTTTTTCTATCCATCTGGCATCCCTTAGTTTAGACATATTTTTCTAACCCATACCGCATAGTTGAGATATGGGCTTGCTGGACTGATACCCCCCCTCTTTATTTTCAATTCAAAGATACTGGATGGGATCTAAATCTTTCTTTGGATTTTGTCCCTATGCCCCACCTTTTTGCACATTCGTAAAATCTTTCAATTCTTTCGTCGTTTTTCTTGCGAATTGAGTTTTTCTCGTCCATATTATACCCTCAACTGTTATTGGAAGCCCTTTGTTGTTTAAAAGATGGGGGATGTGTTAAAAAGTTTATTTTTCAGTTTATGAAACATAGTTTAGATGAAAAGTATGGGATGGGTTATAAGACCTGTCCTATTGTCTCCATCAGATCCTCTTTGCTGAAGGGTTTGACTATGTAATCCACAAGCCCCCCCATCTCTTCTTGTTTGAATGTTTCCAATGTTAGAGGTTTTACTGTAAGCATGGCGACTGGAATATGTTTTAGTTCTTCGTTTTTCTTCAATTCTCTTAATGTTTCCCATCCGTCCATTCCTGGCATCATAATGTCCAAGAATATATAATCTGGCTTATCAGCCTTTGATTTTTCAATGCACTCTTTTCCACTTAAAGTCGTGACTACCTCATGTCCTTCCGATTCTAACATGAATTTAACTGATCTTATAATATCAAAATCGTCGTCACATACCAATATTTTTCCCACTTTCAACACCTTTGAATCTGAATTTATGATCTTGATATAAACCTTATGTTTCTAATTTCGAAACATTCCATAGCCTTTTATTCTATTTCCCAATTATCTTGCATTAGTCCAAGAATTCGCTCTTGTGTGAGGGCATATTCTCGTATCTTATTCTGGAAAAATTCACGGCCCACATCAGTTGGAACGTATACCCGTGTCTTGTTGTCAGGTTTAACAAACGTTTCTAGATAGCCTTCCTCTTTCAGGGAGTAGAGGATGGGATAAACTGTGCCTTGACTTAATAGCACGTTGAAATTGTGGACTATGGTCTTTATGATGTCAAAGCCGCACATTGATTCTTTTTGTAATATGGAGAGGATTATCACGTCGATGGACTTCTTTACACACTGCTCCATCGTCTCGCGGGAGATGATGTCGAATGGTAAGACGTTTGAAGGTTTTTTACCCAGTCGCGATGGCGGGAAAAATACTGTCGACTCGGTTCCTGTAGAGATGACGACCTTCCCCGGGATGTCTGTGAGTCTTTCTAAGAGGGATTCTTTAAGTGAATTGATATTGAATGCGCTAACATTGGTTATGACTAGGCCATCCCACTTTGCCAGAAAATCATTCTCTAGGTTGAGGATAGACTCGATATTTTCGTTTTTAATAGTGTCTTTGAAGTCTAATAACAATCTGACTCTCGTCTTGCCTTCTGATTTTGCCTTCTTTAGTAACGCTTCAAGTTTGTTTTTGAGGGTCTCTATGTCTTCTGGAGATATCGTCTTAAATTTCCTGTCGACGATTGTCAGTTGGTGAAGCTTTGTTTTTTTTGGCAGATATTTTGCCGAATCTAAGATGTCCATTTTTCGGGGGACAACGTAGATACATTCCTCATCTTTCTGGACTTCATAGCTCATGAGGAATCTAAAGATTTGATCGATATCTCCTTGTCCTCCGTAGAAGAATAGTATGTTCTCCTCAGTGAAGAAGTCATGGAGCAGGAGAAATTTCTGGTCTTCTAAACTCATCTTTGTATCCACAACACCGCCACCGGTCAACTTTATGGGAAAGTTATTAAATCAAGCTTATAAGAATTATGTTTCAAAAATTGAAAATGGGGACATATTTTCAGAACATGAACGGATTTTGAGTTATGGAAATCTGTCTATCTAATTTTGTTTTAAGCCTTTTTAAACTGTTTGGTGTTGGCTGAATCTTAGATCCTGAATTTTTCATGTTTCATAGCCTGAAAAAAAAAGTTTATTACGGCTAATCAATCAGTGGATATTGTGTAAACTTTTTTGCATATTTAATTATGGACAGAAGTATTGAAGAGGCGTAAACGAGAGTTTATTGTTCGTTTATATGACCAGTGAAAATAAAACGATCTAGTAGTTTTCATAAAAATGATACTATTGGACGGTTTGGAGAGATATCCTGCTTACAACCTTCTCTTCTTGTCGATATCGAAGTGAAAAGTCATCTTCTTCAGGTTCTTTAAAGCCCGGAACATCCTCGACGAATGTGTAAGGAACGTAGGGAAAATGCTTGAAAGCAAGTTGATCAAAAGGGTAAAAAAAGTTGTCTTTATAGCAATCGGCTTGGGTATGCTTGTCCCCTGGATCTTGGAGTTGTCGATAAACTCTGGCAATCCTTGGTCATTGGGGGTGATACTCAAGACGGCCATTGAGTCATTGACTATTCTTAGCGTTGGATATTTAGGAGTGAAATTTGCTATAGAGAGTATTCAACTATATGAAGGCCAGAAGGGGGAAGTTGCGGAGGAGAAGAGAGAGTTTTATTATCTCAAGAAGTTTGCCGATGGCCTGATAAATAACTCAGGGGTTAGTGTAGATGTCATTAACGAAAACTACGTTATTGAATTTGCAAACATGGAGCTGGTGCACTTCTTTGGTAATGTTGAAGGTAAAAAATGCTACGATTCGTACTTCGGCCGTGATAAACCGTGTCCGAATTGCTCAACTCAGAAATCCATCGAGACAGGTGAAATGGCAGAGGGACATTATGATTGGAGAAATGGAAAGATCTATGAAAGGATCTCCATTCCTTTTGAGAACACTGATGGTAGCATGTCTTCAATAGGCATCTATCGGGATGTCACTGAGAAGAATCGCCTCCAACAAAAGATCAAAGAGTCTAGAGAGAAATATAGGGCTCTTTTTGAAAACGCACAAGATGCTATTTTTATCTACAACTTAGAGGGGGATATTATCTCAGCGAATAGCTCTGCTGCGAAATTATTTGGCTATAAGATGGAAGAAATTTTTGGGATGAACATTGCCCAGCTTTTTACTCAGTCCGATGTGGACTTTGTAAGCGAGATATCGGATAGACTGGTGGAGGGGGAGTTAAGTGATGAGCACTATGAACTTAACATAATAAAAAAAGATGGGGAGGTGTCGCTTATTGAAGTTAGTGTTATGTTGGTGCTCAGAGGGGAGACTCCCATCGGCATTCAGTGCATGGCTAGGGATATTACTGAACGGAAGAATACGGAGAGGAAGATCAAGAACTCTTACATGAAATTACAGTCTGCCTATGGTGAGCTTAAAATCCTTGACAGGATAAAGAACAATCTTATAGCTAATGTTTCTCATGAATTGCGAACGCCGTTGACCATAACTCAAAGTGCTGTCGAGCTTGCGTTAAAGGAGATGGATAAAGGTGAGAGGGATGAGATTCTTTCCACTGCCCAGAAGGCTTTGCTGAAGCAGAACCGCATAATCGGCGACTTAGTAGATGCTTCGAAGATATTTAAAAAGGAGTTCACGCTGAAGTTGGAAGATGTAGATTTGGAGGGGATCATTGTCTTGAGCAAGAAAGAGATGGAGTCCCTAACGTTTGTTAACAGAGTCAAGATAAAGTCGGAGGTGGAGGCGGATCTTCCTATCATTAAAGCAGATTATAATGCGATAAAGCATGTGATCATAAATCTTCTAGACAATGCGATAAAGTTTAACATTGAGGAGGGGGAGGTGCTGCTCAAAGCCAAACGGAATAGCAAATATGTTGAGGTTATGGTTGAGGATACTGGTATTGGGATAGAGAAAGATCAAATAGACAGAATATTCGACAGTTTTTATCAGATCGACCCGTTGCCTAATAGAAAATATGGGGGGACAGGCCTGGGGCTGACGGTTGCTAAGGAGATAATAGAGGCGCATGGCGGCAAACTTAGTGTTGAAAGTAAGGTGGGCAAGGGCAGCAGATTTGCATTTACAATTCCGATAAGTCCGCAAAAGCCCTCTCACTCCACCACTATAAAAACCCCTGGCTTCCTTCGTATGCGTCACCAGTAGAAACCATATTATTGGGGGAATATTCCCTATTTTTGGTTTAATGTTTTCGATCTCTGAAGCGTTATTTTGAATTCAGTTTCGAGATTAGAAAAAAAAATATTATAAGCAAAGTTTCCACAAACCAACTTCTGTAGTACTTTTTTCTAGTGACTCTCATAGTTTAAAGGCTTTGATGTCACAATAAAGGTGGTCATTGTATGGTTGATGATGGAGAAAAGAATGGCATTCTTATAGTTGAAGATGAGGAGGATATTGTATATTTCCTGAAAAAGATTCTTACTAAAAAAGGGTATAACATAATAGGTACTGCAAAGGATGGGACAGAGGCGGTTGAAAAGTACAAAAAACTCAATCCAGAGCTTGTCACTCTTGATATTATGATGCATCCTACTGATGGGAGAGTTGCTGCTCGCAAAATCTTAGAGTTCGACCCTAAAGCCAATATTGTGGTTGTGAGTGTGTTGGATAAAAACGAGCTCAGGGACATGTCAAAGATGGGTGTACAGAATTTTATCAGTAAGCCTATAGATATCGATAGATTCACAAATGTTGTCGACGCCGCCATGAGGGATATGAAGAATGCAAATAATTAGGACTCAAAATAATGGGGGAATAGGGTATAAGTCTATTGGTTTGAGGCGGTGAATGGAAATGGCTAAGATCATGGTTGTTGATGATGAGCCCAGTCTAGTCTCTGTTGTCAAAAAAACGCTTGAGATGGAGGGGCATGATGTATACGGTGTAAATAGTGGTGTTGAGTGTCTTAATACCGTAGGGGAGGTGCGGCCCGATTTGATCTTAATGGATATTATGATGCCCATAAAGGATGGGTGGGAGACTACCAAGGAACTGAAGGAGAGGGAGGATGCTAAGGATATCCCTGTTGCTATGATGACCGTGCGTTCGAGCAAGGATGACAAGCTGAAGAGTTTTCATGATAGTAGATGTGATGGTTATATAACCAAACCCCTAGATCTGGATGAGTTGACTACGGTAGTGGACTGGCTCCTTAAGCCCCCCAAAAATAGATGATGAATATGATATCGTCTTATTGTGGAATAGACTGCGGCATATGTGACCAGTACATTAACACTCGATGCCCGGGCTGTTTTAAATCCGATGAGAAGAGGAGGTGTCGAATCCCTGATTGTATTACTGATAGGAATGTTAAGAGTTGTCTTGACTGTATTAGGCTAGATTATTGTAAAAAGAGGAGGAGTAGCATAGAGGCGTGTATAGTGTTCTTTCCTAGGCAGGATATCTCTCTTAGAAGGCCTTATCTCATCGACGATGTTGATAGGAGTGAAGCCCTCAACATCTTTTTTAGACATGTTTATGACGGTGCTGACGGCCTCCTGGTTCATTTTGATGTTTTGGATGAGAAATGGGAGTATATGATTGGTGATGTCAAGCGGGTGGAGGGGGTGTATGACCTTGAAGAAATTCAGAATATTATATCTAATTTTTTGGAAGAGAATTATAACCCGACGATTTTTATTGATAGTTTAAGGTCCTTAAAAGAGAAAAACCTCTTGCCTAATGTCTTAGATTTTCTTAATATGATCAGCAAAATGGCAGCTTCTAAAAGTGGGCTTGTTTTCATTGTAAACGACTTAGACTCTGAGAAAGAGGTAGTAGTCAATTATATGGCGAATATTGTTGTTGAGTCTATGTTAAAGGCTGTGTCTAATCCTCAGAGGAAGGATATTTTGAGGTTACTTAGTAAAAGGGGTAAATCTTCGTTTAAAGAGTTGATTGACGAGCTTGACTATTATATTCCCTCGAAACTTAGCTTTCATCTCAAACTGCTAAAGGATACAGGTATACTGAAGCAGGATAGTGACGGTATCTATTATATCAGTCCGATTGGCAGGGAGTTTGATAAACTCATAGATCGGATGGCGTCGCTTTCGGCTTCGAATATCCAGCTGCATCCATCCTCTGGTGAGAAGCTTGAGCGTGTCTCGGATTTTAGGTCTGATGGTTACAGGAGATATTTTAGGGCTGCGAAAAAGAGCGGGAATTTCCAGTTTGTCAACCTTGTAAATGACATCGAAAAAAGTCTTGGCACCTATTATGGGGGTACCCAGACTAAGGATGTCTTAATGACAACGCTTGGTGATTATATAAAATCTGAAAAGGCTATTGATAAAAAGGGCTTAAGAAGGCTTATAAGCGAGATTGTGTTTGTGCATCTGGTGGATACAATGCCTCTTGATAAGGCGATAAGCTGGGCCGATGAGATGATTGCGGAGCACGGCTTGAATTGATCTTTTAGTGTGTTGCTTTTTTTGGGTGTGTCTCAAAATCTAGGCAGTCTCGAGGGATGGCAACAAGGTCATCCTCCTGTCCCTACAGGCAGAGTAAATGTGAATCTGGTCCACTCCCCCGGCTTGCTTTCGACCCAGATCTTGCCGCCGTGCATCTCAACAAGCTTCTTCGTGAGAGCAAGGCCAATCCCCGTACCTGGATATTTACGCTTCGTGGATCCATCCACTTGATAAAACCTGTCAAAGACCTTATCCAGATCCTTCTCGTCTATCCCAATGCCGGAATCCTCCACACTAACCTTAACAAACCCGTCTCCAGCCGATATCTCGACCCCTATGCGGCCCCCTTCTTCGTTAAATTTTATCGCATTACTAAGCAGATTCGAAACCACTCTGTATATAGAGTCTTTATCTACAACCACCCGAAGCAAGCTCTTTTTCAACTTAAGCTCTACATTAAGCCGTCTTTCTTCTGCATAGCTATGAAGATCAGCCATAGCATCCCGTATCAAACCCCCCATATCAACTGGTTGAAGATTCAGCTCCATAGTGCCCCGCTCAACCCTTCCAAAGTCAAGGAGATCGCCTACAAGCCTGTTAAGCCTCCAGGTGCTTCTCTCATTTATCTCCAGAAGTTCCTTCTGCCTTTTATCTTTGATTGTGTCTTTCATCACCCGTATGGTTGTGAGCATCGCTGTAAGGGGCGTTCTTAACTCGTGGCTCACATTCTGCAGGAACTCGTCTTTCATCCTGTCAAGCTCCTTCAGCTCTTGGTTGGCTTTCTTCAGCTCTCTTTCTGCCTTTAACTCTTTGGTGATGTCGTGGGAGACGCCTACAATTCCAATAGGCTTGCCATTTGCGTCTCTTAAAAGCGCCATTGAAAGAGAGACATCAAAAGCCTTGCCATCTGCCTTTAGTTGTTTGGTTTTAATCCTGCCCAAGCGGCCTTCTTTTAAAAGCTTCTCCATCCACCTCTTTCTCTTCTTTCTCTGTCTTTTAGGATAAAGTTTTAGAACCGGCTCACCGACTATGTCCTCGGCCTTATAGCTGAACATAGCCTCTGCACTCGGGCTGAAGCTTGTGATCTTATCGTCAAGGTCAACGGTGATGATGGCGTCAGGGGCGCTTTGAATGATGTTGTCAAGAAAAGCCTTTGTGTTTTTTAGCGCCTCCTCAGCCTTCTCGCGCTCGGTGATGTCGGTAACGATTCCGAGAATGGCATTCTCCCCCCCATATTTTATCATTTTGCTGTTCTGTAGTGACTCTATTCTTTTCCCTTTTTTTGTGATAAGTGTATATTCGTAAGCAGGAACCTCCACGCCCTTCATATGCTTGCGGAACATTGTAATCACTAAATCCTTAGATTCTGGTGCAATTAGTGTGAGGAAATCGAAGTCAGAGGAGTAAAACTCCCCCCTCGTATATCCCATGATTTCTTCGCATTTCTTATTGGCATATACCACCTTGCCCCCTTTATTGATAAAAATCATGTTAGGCGAATAATCTGCAAGATTCCTGAATTTTTCCTCACTCTCTATCAGCGTATCTTCCGCCTGCTTGCGCTCGGTGATGTCTTCAAATGTGGTTGCAAAATACCCTTTTCTATAGCTGTACGCCATTCCCCTGAAGTACTTCCTGTTCCTTAGAGAATATTGCTCATACTCAGCGGCCTTGCCAGTTAGAGCAACGGGGCCAAATATGTCGAGCCATTTTTGAAGCTCTTCTGTTGATAGGAATTTCCCTGCTCTTTGTCCCTCAACCATCTCTTTTTTGACCCCAATCAGTCTTTCAAATGCATCGTTTATTTCAAGCGTCACATAATCTATGGGTTTCCCTTTTTCATCACAAACAAGCTGATGATAGGCAAAGCCGCTGATCATTGATCCAAAGAGTTTAGAGTACTTTTCCTCACTCTTCCTTAGTGTATCTTCCGCCTGCTTGCGCTCGGT
>JAZFTJ010000053.1:0-2943 GCA_036446635.1 Hydrothermarchaeales archaeon (SeqCode)
GCAGACAACAGCGTCTTCGATGTCTCGCTTTCCATGGCGCTTTTAAAAGACGCAGAAGGCACGCCCATAGGCATAGTCAGCGTCTCACACGACATCACCGAGCATCTGAAAGCAGAGAGGGAGCTTCAGAAGGCATATAAAGACCTGAGAAAACTCGACACGATGAAGGACGAGTTCCTCCAAAACGTAAGCCACGAGTTTAGGACACCCATAACATCGATACTCACAACCATCAGGGTGATAAAAGATGCCATCGAAGACGATAGGCTGAAGGAACTTCTGGAGATAAACGAGAGGAGCGCGTGGAGACTCAACCATCTCGTGGGAACCCTCCTAGACTATGCCAGTGTTGTAAGGGACACTAAGGAGATGAAAACAGAGACTGTGGATATCGCAGAGGTGATCACAAAGGCGGTCTCGAATATCAAAAACGTTGCAAGGGATAAAGGCGTTGTGATAAAAGTCAAGGTCTCAAAAAAGCTCCCCAAGGTTATAGGAGATCGAGACTCGGTCCACACCATCCTTAACAACCTCCTAAACAATGCCATAAAATTCAACGAAGGAGGAGGCAGTATCATCGTAAGCGGAAATAAAGATAACAGCTTTGTAGAGATCACTGTAGCAGATACAGGTATAGGGATAGATAAGAAAGATAAAGAGAAGGTCTTTGACAGGTTCTATCAGGTGGATGGCACGACAACGCGAAGATACGAAGGCACAGGACTAGGCCTTGCACTCACAAAGAAGCTTGTGGAGCTACAAGGCGGCAAGATCTCGTTTAAGAGCAAAGAAGGCGAGGGTAGCAGGTTCAAATTTAAACTGCCAGTAGAGGCGGGAGATGACTTTTACAATGATAGCAGATGACGACGAGCTATTCGTCAAGACAATGAGGGCCTTATCAAGCGAGTGGAAAGAATGGGCCTAGAAAAGTGTTTGAATAAGGAAGACATTTTCGCAGGTATAAACGTAGATATAAAAGGAGACATCACAGAGCGCAAGCAGGTGGAGGACCCTTTCAAGCTGATGTCGGAATTTGAAAAAGCCGTTTCCACCATCTCATCACGATTTGTCGGTGTTTCAGGCATCGATGATAGCATTAATGTCTCCCTTGAAGATATAGGCAGATTAAGCATAGCAAGCCGGGCCTACATGTTTCTTTTCCACAAAGACAAAACCACCATGGGCAACACCCATGAATGGTGCGCCAAAGGTGTAAGCCCACAGATCCACGATCTCCAGAATCTCCCTTCCACGATGTTTCCATTGTTAACAGCAAAACTTCAAAAAGGAGAGGTTATCCATATCCGGGATGTTTCAAAGATGCCCCCGGAGGCAAAAACAGAGATGGAAAAACTGGGAACCATGGACATCAAATCCCTCCTGATACTGCCTCTATGCGTTGGAGGAGAACTCGCCGGATTCATAGGCTTTGATAATATTATAAAAACTGGACGGTGGAGCTTTGAGTCACTGGCTCTTCTCCGTATATCCTCAGAGATCATAGGAAGCGCCCTTGAGCGCAAAAAGGTAGAAGGAGAGATTAAACAACTAAAGGAGTTCAACGAGAAGATAGTTCAAGGGCTGCAGGAGGGGGTATTGATGGAGGATTCAGCGGGGCAGATAATCTTTGCCAATCCGCGCATGGTTGAGATGCTCGGCTATAGCCGAGAAGAGCTTTTAGATATGAACTGGTGGAGCTTTGTCGCACCTGACTATCGCAAGAAAGTGGAGAAAGAAACCCTGAAAAACTCCCAGGGCAAAAAGAGCAGATACGAAGCCGTATTAGACACTAAAAACGGCGAAGAGATCCCCGTATTAATCAGTGCCACACCCATGTTCGAAAACGGCGGTTTCAGAGGCGTCTTATCAGTGATAACCGACATCTCAGAGATAAAGCACTCTGAAGAAAAACTGATGCAGAAAGAGATGAAATACAGAATCGAGAGAGGAAACATCTATTTTGTAAAAGATAAAAGTTTTGAAAAAGCAAGGGACGTATTCCAAGATCTATTGACCTGTGGATTCAAAGGTCTAATCATCTCACGTACACCACGTCCAAAACTTGAAGAAATGTTCAATTCAGATATTCCCATTATCTGGCTGAGCGAGAAACAATATGACAAAATGACCATTCCACCAAACTTCTTTTTAATAGAAAAGACAATCGAGAACTACTTAGAGAGAGATAGAGTCCTGCTTCTTGACAGACTGGACTACCTCATCTTGAAAAATGGGTTTGCTAAAACCATGGAATTTATCCAAAAACTATCTGAGATGTTCTTCATAAATAAAGGAATCCTTATACTATCGCTTGATCCTGAAATATTAGATTCAAAAGAGCTACGACTACTTGAAAAAGAAGGAACTGAGGTGAAGTTAAAACATGAGCCAGATTTCCCCGAGGACCTTTATGAGATACTTGAATATGTATATATACAGAACAAAAAAGGAAAAAAACCCGCCCATAAAGATGTTGAGGGGAAATTTAAAATAACCCGCACCACTGCAAGAAAAAGAATTAATAAACTAAAAAATCTTGACATTGTAAGAGATGGGAAAAAAGGGAAATTTAAAGTACTCACATTAACCGAGAAAGGGCAGAGCTTTTTTTAATCATCTTTAACCCCATATAACCCTGTTTCTTGCGCTAATTTAATGCTTACGGTTAGCGAATTATAGTGTTGCTAGAGAAATTTCTTCCTCCCAGAAGCATGGGGGACCGGCAAGGCAATGCTTTTTTTTATACCTTGCAGCTTCCCCCCTCTCTATGCATCATTATATGATGAATTTTTTTAATGTCATGATTAGCTAAAAAAAAGTTGATGTGGGTTCTGAGAATGTGTATGGGGGAGATGATTATCCAAAAATAGTATTGAATCTCGCTACTTTTTTGCATGATGTATAAACAGTGTTCGTTATGTTTTCATGTTTATCCCTGTTTAA
>JAZFTJ010000054.1:0-14712 GCA_036446635.1 Hydrothermarchaeales archaeon (SeqCode)
TAACCTATTGTTGTTTCAGAAATAGAAATAAAAGGGGCTATCACTTTTTTTGTTTCATCTAGAATTTGCGGACGTTTTCTACTCTTCTGAGCTTCCTTAAGGCTTTGTTCTGTAAGACCTGCCATCCTTAAACTTTCATTAGCCATCTTTATTGTTGCTCTACCATACATCCAACCAACAAAGCCTACTATGAAGAGGAAGACATCATTTGCATCTAGAGGTAAATTGTAGTAATTGATGAATGACCCTGCCCCTATCAATAAATAGAAAAAAGCTCTATCATACCAAAGTATTTCAAAACCCCATTCTTTCCATGTTCCAAATAGGAAGAATCTTACTTTATCCAAAAAACCCATGTTTTATTCATTGGGTTATATTGCTATTTAAATAATACTAATAATTAATTTCCCCATAGGGAAAATTGTAAAAAAACAGTTAGTGCGGGGGAAGGGATTCGAACCCTCGAACTCCTACGAGACTAGGCCCTGAACCTAGCACCTTTGGCCAGACTTGGTTACCCCCGCAGAAATCTTTATAATGCGCCGGCTTCCTGCAGCTTCTTGTAGATCTCGTTATAGGCGTCCATCAGCTCTTTTTCAGTGTTCGCACCGGCTATGATGTACTTCCCATTCCCATAGAGGCTTACATGAATATTCTTATGCCCGATGTTGACTTTTACCAAAAGAGCAGGATAGGTCTCGGGCTCATACTCTTTCTTCGCAACATCCAACGTTGAATACAACTCCACGATATCCAGGGCCTTGGGGAAGCTCCCCGAGGCCACCATGTTCACAACCTTAGGTTTTGAACCCCGATTATCAGCCATAATATAACACCAACCCAAGTTAGACTCTAATTATCTATTGCTAAAAAGAGGATTAACCTCTAACCGGATATATAACGTTTTAACCCACTATCAAGACAAAAATACAAGTAAAAGAAAATCAGGACTAACCAAATGTTTTAAAACTCTAGGTAGGATCAATCAGTGTCTTTTTCAAGATACCAGATATCTCCACAACATCTATCTCAAGCTCCTTTGCCAGAAGCTCCACAGAACCACCGGTCTGCTCCAACACCTCTTTAAGGTACTCTCCATAGGATATATTATGATTCCAGCAGCCGGAATAGTGGTCCTTTAAGATCCTCGCAAGACCTTCAGAGGGGATTCTAAACCCCTTCTTCGTGGGCTCCACCTCACCAACAGCCTCTGGGACACCAACAATGACAAGTTTACTATCAACTATCATGGAGCGGTGATCGTTCAGGAAGAGGCAGTTAGTATATCTGACCTCAGCACCCGCCTTCGTATACAGGTGTCCAATACCAAGCCTGTCCGGAAACTTCGGGAGCATGTATCTGACCTTTACGCCGCTCTTTGTAAGCCGCTCTATCTGCTGCACAATACCATCTATACGCTTCTTATCGCTGCCGGTTGGAGTCCTGCCAGTGATGCAACCAAAGACCTCCTTTTCAGCCGCTTGAAATGCGCTGATGACTGTGGTAAAATAATCCTCCCTTGAAAGGATCTTCGTGGTCTCGCCTATCTTCTTTAGCAGCTCATCCCTAGATCTCCCCTCTTTTATACTAAAAAGTAGGAGGATAAGGGTCGCTACCAATAACACTGATTCTAATGATAAAAGGGTTGTTTGAATCGTTGGCATGGTTCAACACTTACATATTTTAACATCTATAAGCCTATACAAAGACGTGCTCAAAACTTTTATAAGAGATCTAACAGTCGTTTTGGACGGGATGTATCTTCTCTACCACTGTTCCTTTACTTCTCTTAGATCAATAGGATATAAAGATTTGTCAACATCTCTTCTAAAGACCAAAAAGGTTGATCTATATCCATCCGATGAGTTTCCAGCCCACGATCGTCCCATCCCGGCTTCTGGAGGTCTTAAGGTATTGCAGCTCCATGTTGTTGTATATGAAAAGGCTAAGCTGCCTCTTGTTCATTTTAAAGCCCCGTTTCTCAAGCTCAGTAAGGAGGGTGCTGCCCTCCAAATAGTTGGTCTTGGTTTTATTGAAGATTTCAAGAATTGCATCCTTTTTTGTGCGAAGATATCCCATGTCTACCACCTAACATGATATAGTAGCCACGAAATGGTATATATATTATGCATATATTTTATTTACAAGTATATACAAAAGCCTTAATTGCCCAGAAAAAGAGGCCCAAAAACAGAGAAAAACGCCGCTATCTCCTCGCCTTAACCACAAGCCTAGACCTTGTAACGCTCCTACCACCCTCAGCAAGATAAGACAAGAAAGCACGCCAACGACCATCACCACGCAACCGAGCTTTAGTAGAATCATCAAAATAATCTAAAGCCTCCCTCTTTGAACCGAACTCAACCTTCTCTGTCTCCACCTCAAGATACTCAATCTTAAAACCAACATCTAAAAGAAGCCTCCTCATCCGAGACTCAGAATAAGAAAACCGAGACCTCCTACCAACCTCTTTTAAATTCTCAGAATGAAAACAGGCAAAAGCGAAAGGATGGCCCTTATCCAAAGCCTCATAGCTCCTATGGACAATCTCATCAGACATGCAAAGATGAGAGACAACCATGTCAATACTGCCCAGACGCTGGTAATCAGTGATATACGCATCGCCCACAGTGAAACTCACATTGGTAACGTTGTTAGCAGCCGCATATCCCCGGGCCTCCTCGATACGATCCGCTAAGATATCTATACCAATAATATGCTTTGAACCCGGAGCTAAAGCAAAAGTCAAAGCACCAGAACCACAGCCCACATCAAGGAGACAAAAACTGCCAATCGGCTCCGCCCTTATCAAATCCAGAAGCGTAGCATTAACACTGCCAACAGCCCGCATATCCAAATCATTAAAGCGATAACCTTTATATCGCCTTCCTCCAAATGGCAATGAAAAGGAGAAATAGAATATGCAGACGTTCAACTTAAAAACTTTAGCAGAAAACGAAGAAAAAGGAGAATACGTCCTAGGCCTAAAAGACCTCCAGACACATGCGGTATACATGATATACGGAGTCCTAGAAGCAGAAGAAAAAGATAGAAAACTCCACCCAGGAAAAGGCCACGAAGAGATACTCTGCATCATCAAAGGACAAGTAGAACTAAGCAGCCAAAACAAGACCCTCACCATTAGCGAAGGAGAAGCAATACATCTTAAAGAAGACGACACCTACTACATAGAAAACAAAAGCGACAAGACCAGCCACTACATCCTCGCCGGAGGACACAACATAGAAGACCATCGTTAAAAAAAGAAGACAATTCAATAAATCCACCAAATATTTATATCCAAAAATAACCCACCAATATTGAAAGGAGAAGTATTACACATGACAGAAGAAAATGCGCCGGATCATCCGATAACCATAACAGACGAAACATTTGCAGAAGTCATAAAAAAATATCCCCTCGTCCTAGTTGACTTCTGGGCCGTATGGTGCCATCCCTGTAAGATGGTAGCGCCCACCATAGAAGCAGTGGCAAAAGAAAACGCTGGAAAGCTTGTCTGCGCAAAACTAAACACAGATGAAAACCCGAAGACATCAGCTGCATTCAGAATAATGAGCATTCCCACACTGATGCTCTTCAAAGACGGAAAACACGTCGACACGATAATAGGTGCTGTGCCAAAATCCACCATAGACGAGAGGATCAAGCCCCATATATGAGGGGGAGATGAAGAATGGTCAAGAGAAAGAAGCAAAAAGTCTCAATGCCCGCCTCAGCAGCTGGTCTGATACGATACATGGACGAAGAGGGAAAAGGGTTAAAGCTCAAACCAGAGCATGTGGCATACGTATGTGTTGGCGTAATCCTTGTCAAAATCGCTACTGTCATCTTCTAGGTGAATCCTTTGAGGATCGCTATTACTAGGCCGAGGGAGAGGTCCAAAGACACTATAAGGCTTATCGAGGATCGGGGATGGGAGGCCCTTATTGTCCCATCCATTGATATAGTGCCCAGACCAAAAAACGAGGTGAAAGCAGCCATCGGTTCTCTGGAATCATATGCCTGGCTAATCCTCACCAGCGCCTCAGGCGCAGCTATAATGCTTGACTATTTCGGCGACTCTCTTAAAAAAACCAGGATAGCTGTGATAGGCCCGAAGACAAAAGAGCTACTGGACCAAAGAGGCATCACTGTAGCCCTTATGCCAACAGAATATAAGGCTGAGAATCTTGCCGACGAGCTATTAAAACAAAGCATCGAAGGCGAGAACATACTGATAGCCAGAGCATCCATAGGAAGAGAAGTATTAGTAGACAAGCTGAAAGCCACAGCAAACATTACCAACGTACACCTATACGACACCAAAGTCCCTGAGAATAAGGACGAGATGCAGAAACTTTCACAAGAACTTGAGAAAAACCAGATAGACGCCATGATATTCACAAGCTCCCAAGCCGCCAAGAACCTCCTTGAAGAAGTAGACCCTGAAACAGTCAAAAAAAGCGGTGCTAAAATATGCGCTATAGGCCCTATAACCGCCAAGACACTAGAAGACCAGGGGATCAAAGTTGATATAGTGCCCAAGGAATATACTGTCAAGGCAACACTAGACGCACTGGAGAAACACCATGCCAGATAAGATCATCATATGGCCCATAAACCTTGACCTTGAAAAATCCAGAAAAGAAGGAAGGAAGGTACCTAAAAAGTTCGCCGTTAAAGAGCCAACAAACAAAGACATCAAAAAAGCGGCCGAAAAGATAGGTCTTAACCCAGTACCAGAAAAAAACAAAGCACACCCAAAAGAATGGTGGGACATAAAAGGCCGAGTACAGGTGGATAAACTTAAATCAAAAAGCCACACACTAAAGGAGATAGGGAAAAACATTCGAAAAATGAAAAACAAAAAATAAAAACAATAAACAAATTCAATTAAGGGAGAAGACATAAAAAAAACGGGGGTTGTAACATGGGAAATAACGCAAAAATAGTTGAGGGAAGAAAAGCTGAAGACCTAATAGAAGCAGAAAAAAATCCCTCCACAACTTTAATGATCGATGAGGAAGCATGGATCACATCCGAGATGATCGCAGTGGGCGCATTAGCTCCACTACAAGGTTTTATGACCGAGGATGATTATCACTCTGTCCTTGAATCTGGCAGGCTCTCAGACGGTTCACCCTTCCCAGTGGTTCTCTCATTTGCTCCAGCAGGAAAACGAAACGCTGAGACCGTGAAAACAAAGATAAAAGAAGGGGACACCGTGACCTTGATCAATACTCTTCGAGAGCCCGTGGCGATATTGACTATCGAGGAAAAATGGAAGTACAACAAGAAGGAGAGGGCAAAAAAGATCTTCGGAACTACCGATGAACACCACCCGGGCGTAAAGAAAGTATACGACCGCATGGGAGATGTGTCTCTATCCGGAGAACTAACCCTATTTAAAAGACCTGACTGGGGTGCTTTTGAATCTCTTCGCATCAGCCCCGAGGAGTCAAAGAAGATAATAGAGAAGGAGAAGGCCAAAAGTGTAGTGGCGTTTTGGACAGGAGCAAACCCCGTGCACAGGGGACATGAGCATATCCAGCGCAATCTCATGGAACACTACGACATGCTTATGGCTGTTCCCTTGGTCAACATGGCAAAATCCGAGCAGATCACCTCAGAATACCGGGTCGCATGCTATGAGGTGCTTTTTAAAAACTATTATCCGAAGCATAAGGTCCTCCTAGTCCCGGCCAAGATCACCTATATTTTTGCCGGCCCCAGAGAGGCTGTTTTGCATGCTATAATCTCAAGAAACTATGGTGCAACCGCAGTGGCCATCGGCAGGGACTACGCCGGTGTGGGCGACTACTTTGGCAAGTACGAGGCCCATTCTGCTTTCGATGACTACACCGAGGAAGAGCTCGGGATTCATCCGATATTCTTTAGAGAAGTTTATTACTGCGCCAGATGCGGCCATACAGTAACAGATGAGACATGCAAGCATGGCGAGGAGTTCAGAGTCGATATCTCAGGGACAGGGATAAGAGAACTGATGAGATACGGATTTTTACCACCTAAGGAGATCGTGCGTCCTGAGATCGCTAGGCTGGCGATTCAAGGTGTTATGCCAAAGGGTGTAGGCCCTGATGGGAATGCGATAAGTATCCCTGGGAAGGTCATCAAAAGGCTTTTCCCATTCTATCTGGTGTCGCATAGACTAGGGGGTCAGATGCGACATGAAAAACTGGATTACACAAAGCTTAATATTAACCACATTAGACGGGCGCTAAAAGAGGTTCGGGATAAATCGGAGAATATTCTAAACGCTATCTATGAAGAGGTTGTATATGAAGCTGATGTAGACAGATCTCTTGCCGATTATTGGGTTCAGAACGCTGTCATTACTGCAAAAGAGGATCAGAAGCTTACAATTGATCTAATAAAGGCCAGACTCAATTCCACAACCGACGAGGAGGAGAGAAAAGAGGTTGAAAAAGAGCTTGAGATTGCTGAGAATATCTTAGGAGAAATAGGTGAGGTTATAACAGAGAAAGAGGCAAAGAAGAGAGTGTGGAATCTAAAAGACTACGATTCTTATAGATCGTAAAGAAAAAATAGGGGGTAATAGACGGGTTTAGAAACTGTGTTTCTTTTCCACCCGTCTGTTAATTCTTTTAACGTTTCTGTGCCATATAAACCTTTCCATCCAATAAATCTAATCATAATCTATATTATGGTTAGAATACCTAACTAAATACTAGTGTTATAGTACAAAAACACATGCGGGGTTTACAAATCTAACTAAAACACGCCCAAGAGATAATCATATCCCCCCAGACCCTCAAAACCATCACACAAAATCTAAGATCTCCTTAATTGCAAACGGGACCTCCCCCACCACATCACTTGCCACAAAAGCATCACCCTTCAACCCCTGGAGGCTGTCTCCAGACCATCCACTAACAAACGCAGCACAACACGCTGCCTCAAAAGAATCCATTCCCTGCGCCAAAAACCCCGCCACCAAACCAGACAACACATCTCCAGTACCCCCCACGGTCATCCCAGGGTTTCCTGCAGTATTTATCTTGATACAACCATCTGGTGAGGCAACAACATCCACCTCCGATTTCAACAGGATAACAGAGCCAACCTCCTCTGCGAAGGCTTTTACCGCCCCTTTTCTATCCTCAATGTTGTCCGGAAGATCCTTTCCGGTTAAAGCCCTAAACTCCCCTGCATGCGGAGTCAAAACCGCGTCTATCCCATCCAGAACCTGTAATTCTTCTTTGATAGAGTTTATCCCATCAGCATCTATAACAACCGGAACTTTGGTTTTTTCAAGAACCCTTAAGACCATATCCCTGGTCTCGTCCCTTAACCCCAAACCCGGACCAATAAGAAGAGAGTCACAAATCCCAAGCAAGTCCTCAATATCCTCTAACGCATCACTATTAAGATACTCACCAGGATATTTTCTAACAATAAGGTCCAATGAATACGCCCGGGTTATATCAAAGTTTGATTCCGGAACCATTAGGTATACAAGGTCAGCACCCGAATTCATGGCAGCAAGAGAGGCTAGGACTGGAGCCCCATAATAGAGATCACTCCCCCCAACAACCAAAACCCTGCCATTATCACCTTTATGAGAATCCTTCCTCCGCCCCAGGTTCACAATAAGATCTCCCGGCCCCACTATGGTCTCGGCTTCACTTGGAATGCCTATGTCTTTAACAACATAATCGAATTTCTCCACACCCCCTTTTATTTTATGAAAACACACCACAAGGTCTGCCTGGACATGTTGTCCTTTACTATTTCCCTCGGGATTAAGACCCGAAGGTATGTCAACGCTTACCTTGAACGCCCGGGAGGCATTAACGCCCTCCACTACAGATTTAGTCGGCTCCCTTAATTCTCCCATTACTCCAGTCCCAAGTAGGGCATCCACAATGATGTCCCGGTCAAAGCCTATCTCCTTCCCACGAGACGCTTTTACAGCGATGTCTTCTTCCTCCCGAATCTTCCCCCAATTCTCTCGTGACTCAGACGTCCTTATCTTTTCCTCTTCACCAACAAGTATAACCTCGACTTTTGCACCATTTTTGGCCAGATATCTGGCGGCCACAAAGCCATCCCCCCCATTATTGCCTGTACCGCATAGGATAAGGACCTCCTTGTCCCTTACATCAACCCGCTCAATAATGGCGTCAGCAACCCCCTTCCCTGCATTTTCCATCAACTCTAAAACCGACACACCAAGGTACTCGGAGTTTATGTCTATAATACGCATCTCTTTCGAGGTTATGGAGTTCTGGCCCGTCATCTTCAATTCCCTCTGCATACTATTAGGTGAGATGCTATCCTGATAAATATTTCCAATTAAAGGAGGAAATAATTCAAAGAGTTTATAATGTCCCAAACAAAGAATTTCAGCATAGAAAATAAAAGACCAACTGCGGAGTGTTTATTTTGCTGGAGGATTTAAGAGAAAGAATTGAAGAAAAGAAACGTCTCTGGCTATATCTAACACTTTTTGTCTTTGTCTTATTCTTCTACAACGGCCTTCTTATAATCAGGATCATAAAAGGTTCGGCGATTAAATATGAGACAACCTTAATAGGGATGCTTTCAAGCAGATTTAGAGGGAACTTTTTATTTCTTGTTTTCATCGGGCTAATCCTCTATCTTGGAAAGGAGAAGATAGCGTCTCTGGGCTTTAACACTAACGGAATTCATAGACAACTGGCCATTGGTGCTGTCCTTGGGCTTTCGTTCTTTTTTTTCAAGATGTGGGTGTTCGATATTTGTTTTGTAAACAAAATTCAGATTCCCCCCTTCTTAGCCGAGATTTCCTCCTCTCTTATGAGGGCCAAAGCACCATATGAGGTTAGACACTTCATGTGGATAGGCGGAGGCTTTCGTGTCTGGCTTATAATCCTAGTCTTAGGGGGGGTAATTGATGAGATTAGAAGAGTTTTTTTTATAACCCGATTCGAGAAACTGTATGGAAGACGGGGTATTGTAGCAGCTGTCTTTCTCGACTTCTTCTTTTATGGTGTCGGAGGTGCTTGGCAGGGGGGTTTGATGAGTGCTTTTAAAGTAGGTGTTGGTGCAGTGATATTCTCACTTATCTATCTTAGGAAAAGGAATATTACCGAATCTATAGTAGCTCACAGTCTCGGAGATGCTGTCGCCCTCTACTGGATGTTCTATCTCCCACACAGGATCCTAGTATTTTGTTAGTTAAGAAAAAGCTTTATCTGCATCTGGAAAGACTCCTCCCCTAAATGAGTATTATAACCCCTCTGTGGTGGTCTTTGTGTTTGAAATAAAATATCGTGATGTGATGGGCAGGATAGGCATCCTCGACGTAAACGGTAAACGAGTTGAAACACCGCTGATACTTCCGGTCATAAACCCCAGGATCAACCAGATCACTCCAGATGAGATAAAGAAAATGGGGTTTCAAGGAATCATCACGAACTCATACATAATATTCAAAGACCCTGAATTAAAAGAAAAAGCAGAAGAAATCGGCCTGCCTAAACTCCTCGGCTTCGACGGCCTGATCATGACCGACTCAGGCTCATTCCAACTCTTCCGATATGGCAGAATAAATATCGAACCCCAAGAAATAGTGGAGTTTCAAGAAACAATAAAATCAGACATAGGAGTTATCCTGGACATACCAACACCGCCCGATGTAAGCCATGATAAAGCGCTAGAAGACCTCGAAGAGACCCTGAAAAGGGCTAAAGCAAGCATTAAAATCCCAAGGAAAAACTTCTTGGCAGGCACTGTTCAGGGCTCAACCCACATGGACCTGAGAGAGAAGTCAGCGAAAGAAATGGGAAAGCTTGGCTTTGACCTATACCCGATAGGAGGCGTAGTGCCACTAATGGAGAACTACCGCTTCTCTGAACTAGTCAATGTAATCATGCATTCGAAAAAAAATCTGCCTCTTAACACGCCGGTTCATCTTTTCGGTGCCGGCCACCCTATGATCTTCGCCTTCGCTGTTGCCATGGGGTGCGACATATTTGACTCAGCAGCCTACGTTCTCTACGCCAAGGATGGAAGGTACATAACAGCTGAAGGCACTTTACACCTGGAAAACATGTCCGATCTCCCATGCCCATGTAACGTATGCACCACTTATTCTCCAAAAGAGCTTTTGGACATGACCCCCGAGGGACGGACAAAAGTATTGGCAACGCATAACCTGCATGCTACGTTGGCCGAGATCAAACGGATAAAAGTAAGCATACGCGAAGAATCACTGTTTGAGCTTGTGCAGAGAAGAGCAAGAAGCCATCCTGCCTTATTGGACGCTCTAAGGCTTTTTACCAGCGGATACGCCGAACAGATCATGACCTTTAATCCTGTCACAAAGAAGTCTGCCTTCTTCTACTCTGGCCCTGAGTCCTTAGATAGGCCAGAGGTAAAAAGACATCTTAAACGGCTAAAGGAGATAAAGACAAAGGCTGAGAACCTGGTCCTCCTACCTGACTCAGAAAAGCCATATGCTGATTTTTATGGCATCTCAAGCAACCACACATATCATGTATGCATAGCCTCACCTGTCTTCGGGGTCATACCACTGGAAGTGGAAGAGATATATCCCCTAAATCAACACGAACGGCCAAGAATCTTGGACGCAGACCAGATAAGCCTCATGCAAAAAACAACAAGAGCCTATGCAAGAGGATTCAAAAAAACACTCTTACACGAAGAACTTAAGTCCCTAGGAATAGAAGGCGAAACCTTTGCAGATCTTGATTTCATAGGAAAATGCGATAACAAGCTAAAAATAATGGCGATGGGGGATTATCAGTTTGGAAGAGGATCTGGAGAAGCATTATTCGGGGACGCCAGAGTGGAGTTTGCGAGAACAGGTAGAATAAGGAGAGTATACTCAAGCGATGATGTTTTGCTTGCCACAGTCAGGGCTTCAGACGGTTTTCTCATACTCACCCTAGAGGGGGCAAGACGCCTACAGAACACGGAATATCCACATAACAGGGTGATGATAGAGGACAGCGAAGTCTGTGAGATCGTGAAAGAAGGGAGGAATGTTTTTGCAAAATTCGTAGAAGAATGCGACCCTGAGATAAGGCCCTCACATGAAATCATCGTTGTTGACAAAGATGACAAACTGCTAGCATCAGGGAAGGCCATGTTAAGTGGAGAAGAGATGCTCGCGTTCAAAAGAGGTATTGCTGTCAAGGTTAGAAGAGGTGTTAAGGGACTAGATAAATGCTAAATGTATCACGCCCATGGACGCAAGCGTAACCACCACACCGGCGATCATAACCCCTAAAACGATGGCCGTGAACGCGTGCTTGAACTTTATCCCGAAGATATAGGAAGCTACAACCCCTGTCCACGCACCTGTGACTGGCAAGGGGATGGCGACAAACGGCACAAGCCCGATAGCCCCATATTTCTGGATCTTCTCATTTGTCCTAGCATGAGTCCTAGTAAAGAGCCATTCAAAGAAAGAGTCAAATATGCTAAAACGCCTCAATCTCTGCTCAACCGGCTCAAGAAAGAGTAAAAGAGGTATTACCGGTAGGATGTTGCCAAAAACCGCCAGTAGATAGGCCTTTAAAGGATTCATCTTATAAACACCCAATGCTATCGGTATCGCTACTCTAAGTTCAGCAAAGGGAAGCATGGCAGTTACAACCACTGTAACTTCATGCGGCAGCCCTTTTATGACCTCAAGTAGAATATTTGCAAGAAACATCCTTCAACTTCCCTTTAAAGCCTGTATTTAATGTCATAGATATTTGCCATATATCATAAATCTTGTTTATGAGAGGAAAGAATTTTAAATAACCTTAGACATTTGAAGTATCGGAGGCAGTACACGATGACCAAAATCATGATAGTTGATGACGAGGAAGATATCCGATTTGCTGTCGGGAAAATGCTTGAAAATGCGGGCTATCGTGTTGTGGAAGCTCAAGACGGAGCTGATTGTCTGGAAAAGATCAAGAAAAATAAGCCCGATCTGATCCTCCTTGACATAATGATGCCAGAAATGAGCGGGTGGCAGGTGTTAAACGAGATACAAAGCGACAAGGACCTAAAATCCATCCCAGTCACAATGTTTTCTGTCAAGCCATTAACCCCTGAAACCTTGGAGAAAAAAGGAGTTGACGGGCTTATCGACTATATTTCAAAGCCTTTTTCAAAGAAGGATTTTCTGAACAGTGTCAAAGATATCTTCAACACGCTCACAAAAATCGAAGAGACAAAAACCCGGTTGATCACAATAGACATCGGTTTGGCCGATAGATACGAAAAGTTATTGAAGTCCCAGAGGCTTCATCAAAATCTAATATCAATGCTTCAAGCCATCCTAAGACAGAGAAAAGGAGAGGGGAGTATGGACGACATACAGAGCTTCGAAGATGTAATAACAAGCGAATCCACGCTTATCGGATCTATCAAACAGGAAATAGAAGAGATCGAAGACAAAATTAAGCAACACTGATCAGTTTATATCCGGACATGATCAATAAAAATAGGTGATAGTTATGTTTCCAAAAGTAAACCCTCGGCAGATGAAAAAGATGATGCGGCAGATGGGCATGAAAACAGAAGAGCTTGATGCCCAAGAGGTCGTGATAAAGTTACAAGACAGGAACATCGTGATCGAGAACCCCTCTGTAACCTTGGTAGAGGTCCAGAACCAGAAAACCTATCAGATTGCTGGTGAGGAGAAGGTCGTTCAAGAGATCCCCTCTGAGGATATTAAGATGGTAGCAGAACAGGCAAATGTAAGTGAGGAGGAGGCGAAAAAAGCTCTGGAAGGGAGTGGAGGAGATCTGGCAGAGGCCATATTGTCCCTTACAAGCTAAGCCATTATTGAGGCACGGGTTAAGATTTCATGTATTTTATAGCCTTAAAAAGGAGATGAGGTGAGTGACATCCAAGTTGATGGTTTGTAGGGAATGCAATAATATCTTCAACATTAATGTCGCGGATTATATGAACAAGGAGATCAAATGCCCGAAATGTAAGGGTATGATTTGCACAGGAATCTATGAGTACTGGGGTTCTTTGACTTCCTCTAGGGAAGGCTTTGCAAAACTTAAGGGGTCAGAATAAAAATGCTGGAGTAAACCTGAGATGTTTTCCGTTAAGGACGGGAGCATCCCCTATCATTCCTTTTTTTAATTTTTAAAAAGAGAGGAGCAGGTATTGTTTCATTCTTCTTCTGTTTTGTAAGGACAGTCTATCCTTCTCCGTTCAACAGAGAAATATCTGCCAGTACACTCAGATTCATGGTTGCAGATATCTATTAGTTCGCCTTTTTCTTCCCTTTGGATCACAGTAACAGTATGCTTGTGGACAACCTCCTCCGCGCCTGCATCCCTAAAATAGTTCTTACTTTTGTAGTAATGCTTACACGTTATGATCCTCTTTTTTTCAGGCGAATCCTCTTTTTCCATACCAATCACCTATTACATCCAACACCTAAATCCGCAGTATTCTAGAGTGAATATGAATCAGAGATTATGGTGGACTATTAAGCTTTATCAATAAAACAAAAAGTAAACAGACAGCTAAAAGAACCACCCCGGCCCAGAATTCATAATCTTTTTCCATCACCCTACATCTAAAAAAAGTCATCAATAAAATAATTATTGAAAACCGCTAGCGGACACGAGCCCACGGTTGTAAGAGACAAAACACTATTAGGTAGAAATCTTCTACAAGTCAGCCTTTTCATATAAACAATGCTATAATAAAATGCTAACCAGATAAAGGGTAAGCATTGTAACCATGATAACTACCGCAACGCTGATACCGCTGACATTAGGAGTTTCATACATGAGCTTTACAGTATCAGTCTCAAACATCTCCGCCCTCTCTTGAATAGTTAATGCCCGCGCCTCATCTGTCCCCAGCAAGAAATCCAATGTATCAGAAACTATAGCATAAGGATATTTTAACAATCTAACCAAATCAATCCCTAGGGACCTGAAAAATTCATCAGCAGTTTGATCAAATATAGCCGCTGGCTGTCTAATGTATCTGAATCTCTCCCTATGTATCCTTTCAACCTCTTCCCTAACAGACCTCTGCGCATCATCTGGGAGACCGCCAACCTTTAAGAATACCTCCCCATTCTTCACATAGAAACTATCAACGTCTCTGTCAATCTTTATACTCTTAGGCCCTAATAACTTAACAAACGTATCCCCACTTTTCTTATACAAGTTGTTTATAGAAGTGTCAATCTCTGAAACAGGGGCTGCGACATTTAAAAATTTCTCGCCAGTTTTAATATACCCCTTATCAATCATCTCATCGAACTTGGAAGCGGGAGTAGCGATCTCCATCATCTTCTCACCCGCACCCTCATAGCCTCTGTCAATCATCTCATCAATCCTAGTAGCAGGTATGGCGATCTCCATCATCTTCTCACCCGCACCCTCATAGCCTCTGTCAATCATACGATCGAACCTGACACTCGGGATCTTGCAGAACCATAGAAAAGCAACCGCAAACTTCCTATAGAAATAATCAAAATCAAGAACCACTCTCTTTACAGGAGCAAAATGCCCCCTCCTATCCCAAAAGATCAAACCTGTTGTACCGAACAAGAGAAAAGCACCCAACACATGCCCCACACTATAAAAATGCATCTCAACCACAAACGGCAACAAACCAGCAACAAAACCAGGATAGATGCCTATGGCAAAAGACATCAACGCCAAGATTATAATCGGAACCCTC
>JAZFTJ010000055.1:0-15295 GCA_036446635.1 Hydrothermarchaeales archaeon (SeqCode)
GTACCCAAACTTTAAAAAGAAGATAATTAAAAGGATGTTTCGAAGGCTAGTCGGGAGGGCTGCTATCACCGGAAGAGAAGCTCATCGGCTGGCAGGAGTTTTCAGAAGATCTGCAAGGGAGATCAAGAGGTAATATATAGATGTTTTTAATACAACAATCGTGGATGGGGCAACTTGTAACCTGGGCGTTTTTCGGTATTCTCATCGCCTTTTACCCCAAATACATGCTCTACAAGATGATCGAGGCTATGGACAGCGTTGCAACGAAACTGGAAGGCTATACAAAGGAGGGGGTTGACTTTGTCGTCAATGTTTCAAAGGAGAAGGGCAATCCTAATGTAGATCCACAGCCCATTGTTGAAAGGACTATTGAATTCTTTGTTATACCGCCTGTAAGCCTTGATCCAGCTGGGATCCTGAATAAGATCGAGCATATCTTGGACAACGCGGAGGACAAGTTCGATGATGTGGTAAGACAGATAGCTCCTGAAAGCGACGAGGTTTGGAATGGGAACATCAAGTCCCTTCTAAAAGGCACTATTGGTCTTAACATGATAGCCAAAATAGTGCGCCATTATGTGGAGTTTGTCAGAAAGACCGGCAACCTCCAGATTGCCATGGTTATCCAGATGAACATGCCAATGATAAAAAAGATCGCCAAAGCCCATAGAGATGGTGTTGAAGCGATATCAAAGGGCGAGCCAATAGGTGACAGCGTCGGCCCATTGATTGCGGCAAGCATGATAACAGGAAATGTAAAGTCTGTAGCAAGAGATGTGGTCTCATTTGATGGTGAAGTTTCCGGCCGAAAGGTCTTCGTTATCAAGGCAACCGGGCCCGGGGCTAATCTTGGAAAACTAGGGGATGCGGTCAAGAAGGTTGGTCAAAAGGAGACGGTTGACAAGATAATAACCATTGACGCTGGTCTGAAGTTGGAGGGAGAGGAGACCGGCAAAGTCTGTGAGGGTCTGGGGGCTGCCATAGGTGACCCTGGTCCTGAGAAGGCGAAGATGGAAGAGATCGCTCTTAAGCTTGGCATACCTCTTGAGGCCCTCGTCATCAGGATGTCAATAGAGGAGGCCATCTCACCCTTGACAGACAAGATAGCTGACTCAGTAGAGAAGACATTGGATCTTGTCAAGATCAAGGTAGAGGAGGTGAAAAAGGGCGGGAAAGTCTTAGTTGTGGGTGTTGGCAACTCCTGTGGCATTGGAAACTCCTTGGATGAGGTAAAAGACTTGGAGTTCAAGGAGTACGAGGAGGAAGAGGAGGAGACGGGCTTCTGGGATGCCCTTATCAAGACACTTGCTAAAAGGATGCAGGAAAAAGATGAGATAAGAGAAGCCTTCAAAGAAGAAGAGAAAAAAGCCAAAAAAGAGAAGAGGAAGAAGGCCGAGGCAGAGGCCAAGAAGAAGACGGTGGAGGAGAAGGCGAAAAAGGAAGAGACATAGATTTTCAATAATGTCTTTTAGAGTTAGCATCCTCGTTTCTAGTGATTTTTGATCTAATGCTAGGGAAGATATCATAGCTTATATGTGAGGAAGATCGTAATGGGAAACAGACCAGCTAGTGTTTACAGGGCCACAGACAAGCCGGCTTTTACCAGAAGGGAATACATGAAGGGCGTCCCAGAGGGTAAGATCAGCATATTTAACATGGGCGATAGCAAAGGCGAGTTCGAGATTGAAGTCTCTCTGGTATCAAATGAGAATGCACAGATCACACATAACGCGCTGGAGGCTGCAAGAATTGCGGCTAACAGATATCTTCACAAGAAGGTTGGATCTAACTATCACTTCAAGATCAGAGTCTACCCGCATCAGGTCTTAAGGGAGAACAAGCTGGCGACAGGAGCAGGTGCAGATCGTGTTCAGGACGGTATGAGAAAGTCTTTCGGGAAGCTTATCGGCGTTGCTGCCAGGGTATCTAAGGGGCAGAAAATCTGCACGGTAAGGACGGAGGCAGCCAACTTTCAGTTTGCCAAAGACGCATTAAAACGGGCTGATAGAAAGTATCCCATGCCGTGCTCCATAACTGTGGATAAGGGTAGAGAGCTTCTGAAATTCTAGTTTCCCCGTTTTTTTTTCATAGTTTCAGATGCGTTATAAGTGCTATGTTGAAATAAGTGGCAATTGGGGATATTTTATTTCAGTAATACCGCAGTGATACGGGGATGATAACTAGGTTTATACCTTTATTAAAACTATTTTTTCTAAAAAATACTCTCTAAGGTTTATTGGCATGGATAAGACCATTAAATTGCTAAGTTCCATAACAACAAAAGCTCTGGATGACGGCATCATAACTGAAGACGAAAGGGCACTTTTAAAAGCACTGTTCGAAGATCTTAAGGAATATAATTTCTGGCTTCAAGATGCCTTTGATGCTGGTGCAATCAGGTGCAGTGAAGAAAGGGTGGTAAAAGATCTCTTCTTAAAGATCTATGAAAACGCCGCTAAAACAGCTTTAGATGATGGTGTAATAACCCGGGACGAGAGGGCTCTTCTGGATTATCTGGGAAACTCATTAGGTATAGACGAGGATAGGAGAACCGAGATCCAATCAAAGCTTGAAGAACTAGGATCCACAGGTTAAGGCATACGTTTTTTTTGGGATTCACATCCTCTTACAGTACTATAAGACTTATAATATCCGTTTTAACCATCTCTTTTTTGCGATATTGAAGATTAACAGTAGTTAAATTTCGAAAAGAGGATGAAATCTTCTATGTGCTTGAAGATGATGGAGCAATTTATATATTCATAACTAAGTCTTAGTGCTATTGATATGAACCCTAAAAAAAGTAAGGACGCGGAAACAGCTTATTTCTGGGCTGACCAAAAGGCAGACGAGTTAGTCAAGAGACGGAGGTATCATTATCTGGAAAAGGAGATTCCAGAGTTTGATAAATATGTCGTAAAAACCTCTGCGTCTATCTCCGGAGTCCTACATATAGGCAGACTGAGTGATACGATAAGGAGCGAGAGTGTCTCCCGGGTGCTTGAAGAGAGGGGCTACAACGCAGAGCTTATCTGGGTTGCAGAGGACATGGATCCACTGCGCAAAATTCCCGAAGGCGTTCCCTCTGATTATGAAGAATACATAGGCGTCCCAGTTGTAAACATACCTGATCCCTGGGGCTGCCACGGCTCATATGCAGAGCATCATGTTTCAAAGTATCTTGAAGTCCTTCACAAATTCGTCTCCCAGGATATGACCCTCTATTCCATGCATGAGGAGTATCGGAAAGGAAGTTTTAAACCCTACATAAAATCGCTGCTGGAAAATCTGGAGGAAGTAATAGAGATCCAGAACCGATACAGAGAACATCCTTTAGGCCGGGGATGGAGTCCGTGGACGCCTACCTGTGAGAACTGCGGTAAGATAATAACCTCAAAAGTCAGGTCATTTGAGGAGGAAAAAGTAGGATACAGATGTGAAGACTATAAATTCGAGAGCAGCATTGCGAGAGGATGCGGTCATGAGGGCGAGGCCAATCCCCTGAGGGATGCTGGCAAGATGATGTGGAAGGGCGAGTGGGCTGCGCAGTGGGCGAGGTGGAAGGTCGTGTCAGAAGGCGCCGGCAAGGAGTATGTGGTTCCTTCGAGTGCCTGGTGGGTCAATGCTGAGATCGTTGAGCGCATACTGGACTTTCCGATGCCTGAGCCCATATTCTACGAGCATCTGATGATAAATGGAGAGAAGATGAGTGCTTCCCTTGGAAACGTCGTCTTTCCACATGACTGGCTTGAGGTAGCAAGCCCCGAGCTTTTAAGATTCTTCTATAACAAGAAGCTGATGAAGACTAGAAGTTTCTCGTGGCAGGAGCTTCCAAACCTGTATGACGACTATGACCGTGCCGCCCGGATATTTTTCGGTGAGGAGGATGTTGAGAACAGGAAAGAATTAGAGCACATAAAAAGGCTCTACCAGATATCTCAGATTAAAGAGCAGGAAAAGCCGGTGCCCGCACAGTTCTCATACATAGCTGTGCTCGCTCAGATATTTGGAGATGATAATAGGGTTTTGGAAACCCTAAAAAGGACAGGGCATTACAAGGAAGAAAGAAAAAATCTGCTCCTTGAGCGGATAAGGCTTGCAAGAAATTGGGCAGCGCTTTATGTGCCGGAAAAGGATAGGATAGGTCTTCTTGAGGATTATTCTACTGTAAAGGAGAAACTTAGTGATGAACAAAAGATCTTCTTGGAAAGGGTCTCAGATTATTTTGCAGGTGGAGAGAGGGTAGCAGAGGATATCCAAGGCCACATATTCACAACTTCAAAGGAGATGGAGATGCCCTTAAGGAAGGCTTTTCAAGCCATATATCTATCGTTGTTGGGGACGACAAGGGGCCCGAAGGCCGGAACGTTGATAACCTCCCTTGACAAGGACTGGGTTTTAAAAAGATTTAAGGAAGTCAGAGCATAAGAAGTGGGTGTTTTTATCCCTAATTAGGGCAGAATTTGGGGGGCACATGGGTAGGATTCTGGAATAATTATTTTATTGTGAAGATTATATGGATATATAGTGGGGGAAGTGGGTTGCTATATACTTGGTCCCTTCCATAAGTGCCCTCGACCCCATTGATGTAATGTAAAAGGTGGGAAAGTGAAGATAAAATATAAGCTAGATGATATGATTAAGATCATAGTTTTTCATGATTATAATCATTTAAAAAAGATCGGTTTTGACCGCAGTAATATGAAGAAAATAGAGAAGGCGTTAAAGAATGGAAAGTGGCGGATAGTGTAGTGCTTTTTCTTAACTTTTTTTGGTCTCTTCTTTTATCCATTTGAGATATTCTCTGCTTCCTTTTATAATTGGTAGCGCAACTATGCACGGGTTTTCATAGCTGTGCAGTTCTTTTACCCTCCTTATTATCGCCTCTGCATTCTCCTCTGTTGTCTTTAAGATGAGGACTGTTTCATCTGATTTTTCCAATCGGTCATTCCACCAGTATATCGAGTGTATATTTGGTATGATGTTGGCACAGGCGGCAAGCCTCTCTCTTACAACGGTCTCCCCGATCTTTTCTGCCTCTTCCTGGTCTGAAGCGGTTATGTAGATTGATAGGAACATATTTTTATCATCCCTAAATGAATATTCTTAAAAACGGACTTATATTTATGAAGACCAAAAGCAGGACCAACGCGAACATAAGGTTAGTGATTTGTCTTGCAGACCCTGGTGACACCTTTTTTACTATCTCCTCAAATATCTTTCCGCCATCCAAGGGGAATATGGGGAGAAGGTTTGTTATTCCTATGAAAAGATTCAACAAGTATATCCAGGTAAGCTGCTTTACCAACATCCACGGGATCGTTTCACCCACGACATCCGATACTGAGGTTTTTACAGCCAAAACTGGGAGAATAGTTATACCAATATAGCCCCGTTCATCTGTCTTTTTGCGCCTCAAAAGCCTTCCTAAAATGCCGATCTTCTGCTCAGGTCGCTTTGCAGCTATCAACGTCACCTCTCCCTTGTCTGTTAAAATCGTCACCTCATCATTTGGCCTGATACTTCTTACAACATCAAAAAACTCGCCTGATGAACTTACCGCTACACTGTTTATCGACAACACGGAGGAGTTCCCCTTAAGCCCGTATGCTTCTGCAGGAGTGCCGTTGAAAACATGGGCAATGGTGATATGATCGGGCCGGAACATGACTGGCATTAGCACAGTTGATAGGAGAAGTATAGCCAGGATCATCAATAAGAAGTTCCCGAAGGAGCCAGCGGCGTAGACCCTGAGCTTGGTCTTAAGAGAACTCTTTTCCAGCGCCTCTTCATCAGGCTCTGCAAAGGCACCAAGAGGTATAAAGGTCACAAAAAATATGCCCATGCTCTTAACATTCAACCCTTCTGATCTTGATATGACTGCGTGCATGACCTCATGAACGATCAAGACAGTTACTAGGGCGATGATGCCGTACCAGAACGGAATAAAGATGGGTGAGCCAGGGATGCGCACACCCGGTATTGCCGGCGCAAGTCCTGGAGGAGCACCAGGCATAGTCAAGATATCAGAGGCACTCTTTGCCAAGTTAAGGACTACGAATATCATTATTGGAATTGAGATCAAGACCGCGAAGCTGCTTATAATCATCCAGATCTTTTTCAGCTTCTTTGCAAGGAAATCCACACCTTTAAGCCCTTTCTCAGTCCTCCAGAGCATGATAATCGGAGTACGCTCAATACTCCTCTTTTGAAACTCTTTTTCATCGATATTCTGGATAATAATCCAAATAATCAAGATCAGTAAAAGGATATGCGTTGCCTGCAAAATAACACTCCACCTTCTTTAGTCGTTTATTTACATCCGCAAATATATTGATCGAACCTTTGAGGTTGTATTTACCCCTCACAAAATTATTGTACTCCCCTTTCCAATCTTATTAACAACCTTATTCAATAGTCTATAGTTTGAGCAACGTCGTTAAGAACATCTCTTACTGTACTTTTTCTATGTTTTCAAGTCCTTTAAGATAGTCTTCAAATTGGAGTGGCGATCGTATTCCATATTCTGTCAAAAGGTCAAGTAACTCGCTGATGGTGATATTCAATTCTAATGCCGCTTTCTCTATTGAGAGACGACCTTTTTGATATTCTTTGAATACCCATAGGATCTTGCCTTGACCTATGAGTTCTCTTGCCACAGTGCTTTTTTCAAGCTTGTTCTTCTTAGCAATTTTTTCAATAAATCTTATTTCATCGTCGGTAAGTCTTACGCTCATGACTTTGTCCATCTTATTCACCTCCAATTCGGTTTCTTACATCCTGTATTATCTGTGGATTGTATCTCCCATATTTTTCAAGCTTTGTTAGCTTCTCTTTTGCAATTTCTTTTGTAAATTCATTGTTTCTACATGCTTGTACCAGGAAAACCGGTGCACTGATTGTTTCTATTTCGAGGATTTTACAAGCATTTATTGTTGGACCATCGTCGGTGGCCAATACTTTTCCTTTATTCTCCTTTATTAGAACTATAGACTCGACTTCACCTTCTCCCAGATTGAAATCTTTTTTTATCTTAGCCGCAAGGCTTTGTGAAGATATGCTCTCTACTTTTATAGATCCTGATTCTATTCTGGTTGTGATCAACTTAGAATCTAGGAGTTCCTTCTTTTTTGTTGCTTCTTCTTCTACTTTTTTTGAGATTATACAGTTATATGATTTCAAAATGTTGTCTAAAAGGTTGATTTTTGCTAGAAGTATCAGTGTTGATGTGTCAAAAACAATCATGTATACAATCTACTACATCCGTAGTATAAAAAGTTAACGAGCAAATAATGCCCACTGTTAAATAAGGGAATCTCTGAAAGATTCAATAAATCTATCTAAAACTTATTTAAGTCTAGGTCATATTTTGATTTCATGGACACCTTAGAGACAAAGAGGCAGCTTGTTCATGCAAGCGGGTTTTTAATCGCATTCTACATATTATGGGCAGGTCAGATCCTTTCAATCCTTACTCTTGGGTCCATTATGTTGGTTGTGATTTTAGTAGGTGAGAGCTATAAGAGGGGCTTGAAAATTAGTTTGATTTCAAAAGTGATAGAATCAGCAGAGAGAGCTGATGTGATAGAAGAAAGACCGGGTAAGGGTGCTATTCTATTTTTAGTAGGTGCTTTGGCTTCTATCATACTCTTCGGAGAGAACCTGAAAATAGTCTCCGCATCAATCATAATATTAGCCCTGGGAGACTCAGTCTCCACTCTTATTGGGGTGAACTTTGGAAAGCATAAGATCCCGTATAATAAGATGAAAAGCCTTGAAGGCTCGGTTGCCGGATTTGTCTTCGCACTTTTAGGTGCTCAGATATTTGTGGGTTTGCCGTTAGCAATGCTTGGAGCCATTACAGCGATGCTCACAGAATCCCTGCCGATAAACATCGACGACAACATCACTATCCCTGTGCTCTCGGGTTTGATAATGAGCTTGGCGTTTTATCTACTCTAAGACACACTTAAATCGCAGAGACAATCTCACTAATACACGCCTCCACGTCATCCACTCTCTCAACAATCGTGCCTGTAACGATGATGTCTGCACCTGCATTGGCTACTTCCATTGCATCCTCTTTTGTCCTTATACCCCCTCCGACAATTAACAGTATATCTATACTGTTTTTAACGGTTTTAATCATCTTATCTGGGATATGGCTGTCAACTCCTGAGCCTGCCTCAAGATAGACTATGGTCATGCCCATATATTGTGCTGCTAGAGCATAAGCTGTGGCAATGTCGTCTCTATTTCGCGGTATTACTATTGCATCTCCAACTTTTCCCGCAGCCCCTCCAGGTTCCACAATCACATAGCCCATAGGAATGGTCTCGATCCCTACCTTCTTGACAATAGGCGCTCCAGCGGCCTGAGCTCCTGTTATAAAATAAGGGTTACGGGAGTTTAATAGACTCATGAAAAATATGGCATCCGCGTGTCTGGACACACCGGAGATATCACCTGGAAACAGTATAACAGGCAGATCAACTGTTGATTTTATTGCCTTCACAGTTTTGTCAAGCTTGCCTGATATGATATCTGTTGAGCCCCCGACCATTATCCCCGCGGTACCGCCTTTTGATGCGCTTAAAGCGATATCACCGGCTTCTTCAGGCGTCTGCTTAGCAGGATCTAACAAGGTCAGATGTATAGTCCCCTTGGATGCCCTCTCTTTGAGATATTCAAACACGCTCATTTGAATCACTGTCTCAAAAAAAGAGAGTGGGTAATATAAAATTAACTCAGCCCTTCACGTCTTTGTTCTTGCTTCTCAGGGCTTTTGACTTGCACTTTCGGCACATCGTCGCGCGCCAAGGATTGCGGGCATTGCATCTCATACAGATCTTCACATGGAAGAGCCTTCTCTCTGCCTCAGGAAATCTCGCCATCTTCTGCCTCCTTTAGATCAAAGTAATCCTGCTGTATCTCCAGTATCTCTTTACTATTTTTAGCATCTGCATAACTATTTAGAAGCTCACGGTTTAGTGTGATGAACTGTGGGCCCCATTTAAACTTGGACATAACCTCCTCTGCCTCTTCTTTAAAGCCGAGGATGTAAAGCGATGCGCATATAGCTTCAGCGGTTGTAAGCTTGCTTATCTTGCCATAGTTTATTGGGTTTGCCGCGACAAGCAGTGGCAGTACCCTGTTTTGAACTGGTTTTCTAAGGCGTTTGAAGACTTCTTGTGCATGCTTCCAGGAGCAGTCCAGGGCAACCAGGCCATATTCTATAATGTCTCTGTCTTCTGGAGAGAGAGCCTTCTCTGAAAACGGATTCAGGACAATTGCACCCCATGGCATCTTCTTTGGAGAATAGAAGACCTCAGCTAAGCCCATCTTCTTTAACTTGGTCCCTGTACAAGCGTTTGGGTTGCACTGCTTAGCATGATAGATCAGAATTTTTAGATCCATAAGCTCTATCAAGAATCAGGGCAGAGGGATAAATATCTTCCCAACCATCTATGGTCTATCATAAACCTCCGCGGTTGGGTCTGAGAGCCAGTGGCTTATTCAATGGGAAACCTTAAAACAGCAGCTATTCCCCCGATGGCCTCAAGCTTCTCCCCTGCCTCGTGTTCTGTTGAAATTATCGCCACATCCCCTTTCTTCTTCTTAGTCTCCTCGATTAGGCCATCAACACCCCCATATTTTCTCAAGAAGATGTCGCTTAAAAGCAGAGTTTCAATGGCGCCGTATTTTATCGCGTTTTTCACCTCCGACATGCCGTATGTTGCAAGTTTTGTGTTTTTGGATATCTCTGATAGTACTTTCTCCATCAGCACCGTCTCATAGGTGACTCTGCTCTCCTCTACTACCCGGTCTATCACGCCCTTTTTGATAACCTCCTGGATGCCGACCCTTCCTCCTGTTCCTGCGCTCTCCATATGTGCAAGCTTAGCTGTTTCTGGATCTTTTTCTTTAAGAAAGTCTAGGAGGTTATCCTTTGCAAATCCGGGTCCGCATAATATCATGGTATTTATCCCTTCTTGTTTTAGCACCTCAGTGATCTTTTTTGCCACTTCTCCATAGAATTCTTTTGCCTTGATCTCATGGGCTTTGGCGTCTTTTTTCCCGGAAACACTGGTTGTTACCCTTACAACGAAGTCTATGCCGTATTTTCTAATAATGGCAAACTCTGCCTCCCCCTCCTCCAGGCCCACGATCATAACCAGGGGCTCTTTTGCGCTCTCCACAGCCTCTTTTAGTCTGTCAAGCTGCCATTTCTTCCAATGTTTGGTTATACTAAATATATCATTTGGCTTTATCTCCACTGTGTGGTGGGAGCCGAGTGAGATGGTATCCTCAGGTCCTGCTTTGATGATGCCTGAAACTCTGAGCCGGTTGATGTATGTGTGAAACTCGACATCATCTACTTGAATTGATAGAAAGACCAGTTTTCTGGTGCCTGTATCAGCTCTAATCTTTGTATCATCTTTTACACGTCTGTATGTCTTTGATGACACAAGGTCACCGGTCTCTATTATGCTTTTAAGATACCATAGGTCGTCCAGGTTCTCTGGCTTTATCTTTATCTTGCCCTCTTTGATGTTGCGGTGGATAATCTTCATCGTTAACGCCTATTCAAGAAATATTATGGTCCCGTCAACTATGCTCCATATTCCTCTTCATAGATTTTGTGTCTGACCTTTCGCACTGATTTGACTATATCGTCAACTGTGATCTTCTTCTTAGAAGCGATCTTTTGTAATTCCTCTATTTCTTTTTTCATTTCAATTACCTTTGTTTTTTAGTATTTCATCGTTTACGAATTCCGTAACAAACATAATCTTTTAAGAGTTTTTTCAAAGCTATTTTCTTTTAGCCAACTCATGCCCACCAACCGGCAAGACCCTCTGAATATCATCAATATTTAAGCCTTGGATAACCTCTTTGTCTTCCTTGTTCGCCATCTCGATTAGCCTGGTTTTTATCTCTTTTGAAATCTCCTTTGGCTTCTTTCTTCCGGGGATTATTTCGACAAGATACTTTGCATGTGTTTCAACCGCAGATGCAGGGCCGCCGATGACCTTTGCCTCATCATCTAACACTATGCCGATGGCCGCTTTCACTTCAACTTTTTCCCTGTTTCTCCTCCCTCTTATTATAAAAGCACCCTTGACTAGGTATTCGCCGTGCTCCGGCGTCTTTGAGACCTGATCAGGGTTGACCCAATATACCTCTAAGGCAAAGATGTTGTTCTTCCATGCCCTAGAATATGCTGCAGCGAACTTGAAGGCCTCCTCTATCGTAGTCTCTGGTACTTCCTTGCCCTCGGATTTTATGACGACAGCAGGGGCGCCGTGTATGTCTGCGTGCACGAAGATATCCTTGTTGTCCATGTGTTTTTTGACCGCGATCTCGTTGCTTGACGCATCTTTGCCGCCTATAACGAGAAGACCGTCTGATGAGATAAACCACCTGAATTTCTCATACCACTCAAGCTTTCTTATAACCCTTTTTTTCGGCTTCTTCTCTTCAACCTCTAAGGCCTCTCGTCCCTCCTCCTCGATCTTTCTTATCTCGGATTTTGTCTTTTCTATTGCGACCTCTGTACCTTTGATCTTTTCCTTTGTCTTCTTACCCACGGTGTAATTGTAATCTGCGTTTTGTCCTGCATTCTTGCTAAGGTCCAGTTTAAACTCCAGATCGTCAAGGACCACAACGACAGCGTTCTCTATGGCAAGATACTTTTTTATCGTCTCAGCCCCTTTTACCCCTCCTTTGCGGTTCTTGAGTCTTTCGATTATCTCTTCTTCTTTAAACCTCTTTCTGGCATCAGACATTACAGCCAGGATTTCTTGGACGGTGTTGTAGTTCGCATATATTAACTCCCCGATCTTTTTTGACTCGTCTTTCTGTTTAATAAACCTGGATAAAACCTCTTCCTGGTCCTTCAGGCGTCTCTGCATCTTGCCAAGGACATCCTCATATCTTTCATCAACCGCCGCCTCCACCTTCTCCATCTCGAAGCTTGTGAAGTATTCATCAAGGGCCTTGTTGAAGGTTTCAAATTCTTTTGTATCTTTATCTTTATAGGTCTCAAGGGGGATGGGTGTTACATCTATCTTCTCGTCGTTGTCGAGGACGATTCTTGACTTTTCAAAAGACTTAATCTCTTTTAGTTTTGTCAAGACATCGTATATCTTCCTAGCATCATCTTCTGTTATCTCCTTTTTCTCTTTAGGGACTCCTGCCCTCAGGCATACCTCCTCGGCATAACGCCCTCCCAATCCCATGGTCAAAGCCAGTGTCCTTACGAGGTCTGATCTGGAGTCGTTTACAAGATTCTTTATTTCATCTGTTGTGACTGTGAATGGATTCAGTTTAGAGGGTGGATATTCGTAGACTCCCCTTCCTGTCAGCTTTCTGTGATGGTACTCTCTCTGCTTCATCAATGTTATAATGACGCCTTCTCCATCAACTAGCACCGCGTTGCCCTCTCCGAAAAGCTCTGCTATAAGGGTGTACTCGCCGTTTTTTCCCTCTGTCTTTATCTCTATTATCCTGTCGAATCCGACTTGTGAGATGTCAGTGATCCTTGTGTTGCCGAAGTATTTCCTCAGGGTCATGGCGAAGTTGCTCGGCTGTTTGGGGCTTGGTCGGGGGTATTCTGAAAGATGAATTCTCTTCCCGACCTCGACTATTAGATCGGCTCTGCCAAAACCTTTTATATGTAACTGTATCTTAAGCTCTGCTGGTGTGACTTGGTAGATTTTGTTGATCCGGGCGCCTTTTAAAGTCGCAAGCTCTTGTATTGCGGCATAGAGATCAAAGCTTGACATCTCGGACTTCATCGTTTACACCTATGGAGAGTTTTGGAAATGGAAAAGGATGTTGATAGGAAGATAGGTCTTTTACATGCACTTTATGCTGTTGTAGCGGCGTTATTTACAGATAGCATTGTTGCCTCTTTAAACTTGGGAGATTTAAACCTGTTGAACACCCTTGCCCTAGGATTCCTTATCGCATATCCCATGATGTTTATAACCCGACTGCTCTTTAAGCTTTCCAAAGAAGAGTTTAGATTCAAGGATTGGCTTATGAAAGGGTTCTTCCTCTTCCTTGCGACATGGATTATGATGTGGACTGTGTTTCATAATTTTTAGCTAAATAGAGCAGAGGTGGGGGGGCTTTTGTAAACACCCTTTATGAGAAGCTTAGTGGTTACTTCTGCATTCTTCTTATCAGGGTGTAGAGATTCACCTTCTTCATTCTGGCAAGAGTGAGGATCTGATCTAGGCCGTCTCTCTCCAGTGGCTTAGCTTCGATATAGCCGTTGTCAACTGCCTCGTGGAATATGGTTGAGCCAAGGGTTGTTCTTGTCAAAACGGTCGTATAGCCCTCTGGGGATCCGACGCCGCCGAAGGAGATATCTGATTTTTCGTTGGAGAAATCGGTGCAGAATCCGCAGGAGCTGCTTCTGGTCCTATCAAGCTCTTTGATGCCGAACTCAGTGTCATTGTTTTGGGTTTTAACTTTGAGCTTGCCCTTGGTGATCTCCATCTTTTCTACATCTTTTAGGTCGATCTCTTTTTCTTCCAAGAATTTTTTGAGCTCTTCGTATCCAAAGCTGTCCATGCACATCAGGCCGAGCTTTAAGACGTTGGCTCTCATGAAGAGCTGTAACAAACCGTAGGGTACGGTCTGCATCTTGTCAACCGCCTCGATATTGCATGGCGTCCCCACGAAACCTATTGATCTGTTGCCGTCTTCTATCGCTTTTACAAGCTCTTTTAATGTTATGGAGTGGCTGAAGATCGTGCCCGCGGCGTTTACTATGTCGTTTCTTGTGTTTACAAACTTTGGCTCTGGTTTCCATGGATCCTTATCGCTCTTTATGGTAACCACGGCGCCGTCGATTAGTCCAGCTTCCAGGGCGAACACAAGGGTAGCGGTGACAACGCCTCCGTCCTGCCCGTTGACATCCTCTAACAGGGTCCTCGCGCTGTAGGCCTCGTTGTAGGGTCCTATGAGGTCGACTTCTTTTGTAACAGTCTTGGGGCATTGATTATAGCAGACCCCGCAGGCTATGCAGGTTCCGACAAGCTTTGGTTCATCCTCTATAATTTCCAATACTTCTATAGGGCAGCTTGCAACGCAGGAGCCACAGAGGGTGCAAACCCCTGGTTTTATGATTTCAACAAGCAGTCTGCCAAAAGGGTTCTTCAAGATTTTCTCATTTTTCAAGAAGTCCTTTATCCGAAGCTTGGTTCTTTTAAGAGTCTCAAACTTCTTTTTACAATCAGAGCTGCAGAAGTAGAATGCCTCTCCATCAAGATATGACTTGAATTTGGCCGTGTTCTCGTCCACACTCCTCTTACATATGGGGTCAACCGTCATACTTAGGATGTATAATAAGTTGAGTTAATAATACTTTGCGCGGCTAAGAATAGATTTAAATACCTAACCATTAAAGAGTTCAATAGGTGAAAGTTTTGGCAGAAGAAGGGCTCAGCTTTAAGTGGATGGGAATAGGCCTTGTCTGCATGTTTGTCCTGGCGATTGCAGGCTTTGCCTACACATATATAGTTTCAGGGATGGGGATTCAGGTCATCGATATGAAAGTAGCTCTTATATGGCTGGACGCCTTCTTCATTGGCGGCGTTATCATAGGGAAGATGTCTCCCGGAAAGACGATACTTGAGCCTGCTATAGCCGCTATATTGGCGTTACTGTTGCTATTTCTTGCTGTAGACATAGGCATCTTCCAGATTAATGTCATAATCTTAATGATACACGCATTTTTGTTTGCTTTAATAGGTGGTTATATCGGGGAGAGGTGGCAGGGTACCATTTAGATTGTTTCAAAGAAAGCTGTAAAAAAATAGTGGGGGATATTTGTCCCTTTTGGTCTACATTTCGTATAAATTGCATTCTCTGTTTTATGTTCTGAATTTTACAGTGTTGCAAAAACATACCTTGAAAACGGCCATTCCTTTGGCTCAAACGGCTCCAGAAGGCGATCGAAAACATCTCCTCAAGGAGATTTTACAGAATTGTGTAAGCTTAAATATCAACAAACCTAAACAATTTGAGGATCAACATGGGGAAAAAAAGAAAAAGGCCGAAGGGACCGGAAGTAGAAAAGACGGGAGAACAGCCGTCGGATTCTAAATTGAGCCTACAAAAAATTGCATTGATCCTTGTTATTTTATTTTTTGTTATAAGTATCAGCTATCAATGCAGGATGGATTCCGGAGGCTGAATTGACCGCCAGCGATGCTACCCACGGGGATTCCTTCGGGCGCTCGCTTTCCATCAGCGCCGAGCGCATACTCATCGGCGCCCC
>JAZFTJ010000056.1:0-5151 GCA_036446635.1 Hydrothermarchaeales archaeon (SeqCode)
GACAGAGTTGATAACCCTAGCGGTCAACGACACAGAAAATATTAGTATGAACAAGAAATAAGGAAGGACCGACAATAGGGATATATTTTAAACGGTGTAAAAATATAAAATTAATCTCATAAGAATTGTTGTTAAAAACAGCTATTTTGAAAGGATTTAGCAACAAACGCTGAATATTACGTGATATACTATCCTGATTATAATAAACGCAAAGTATAATCCTACAACTATCACTATACCTCTAAAAATTTTTTTAAGATCCATATAATAACATCTTTAGGCCCCAGTTTTTTAAAGGTTGGGATTTATGAATATACTCAATTTTTCTACTAACCCAGAGCCTTCCAGCATTATTTATCCCCCATTATTACTATGATAATACAGGGATTATAACCACATTTATCGGGTTATTAACTTTATATCGCTGCCACCATGACAGCGGAAGAAAATGAAAGCGATGTCGAAGGCATAAGATATATTGAAAAAAATATAGGAATCCTTTATTCAGTTCCAGTCGGATTGTTTAAAAGAGAAAAGTTAGACGAGTAACAACCTTTATTTTTCAACAAACTCTAACCTTCAAGCCCAGTGGCTAACTCCGGTTTTACGCTTTCTTTTACCTCAAATTGAAAAGTCCAATCTTTCACACAGCATTCTGGCACATTTAGCTAGATGTAAATCGCTACCAGCCGGACATACTCCATCTTTAACTTTCTCGTGCCAATCAGCAAATGACATGCGTGAAGTTGTCTGACAATTTTGACAGCCAATCCACGTTAACAATTGTATATCAGTAACCATTTTCTTCACCTACCAGTTCAAATACACCTATTGACCAATTAATCAACTGTTATTTAAAATTAATCTACACCCCCCAAGGGGTGGATCAGGGATTGATAGGGCGCTTAGGTATTAAATACAACCTCCTTGGTAACTATAATACGGAGGATAGAATTTTGGACAAAAGTTCAGCCTGGTTTTTCAAAGAAAGAAGAGGCCAAGTAACTGTCGGGATGATCATAGTCGTTATCACAATGATCTTGGTAGCAGGGCTTGTTGCACGTGCCTTGATTAACACTTCCGGAGAGATGGGGACACAGGTTACAACAACAAGTGAAAAAGCGACATCACGAGTTTCCACATATCTTAGAATTATAGGAGTTATAGGATACACAACCTACAACGAGACAGAGTCCCCTTCCGGAAGCAACATAACAAAGATAATCATAACAACCCGACTGTTCTCAGAAAGCGACGCAGTCAGATATAATGATATAATCTTAAGCTACCAGTCTGGCGACATATATATCCGCGGAATTTTCTTCAACGATTCAGTTACCTCAGTTGCATCAGTTACAGAGGTTGATATCGCAACTGACAACGATATCAAGGACTTTGAAATAGTCAGACTCAAGGACATAATCCCCGACGATACACTGGACCCTGGAGAAACCATAGATATACACTTCTGGATCGAAGATAATAATGGCGTTGACTGGCAATTAGAAGCGAACAAACGATTTACAATGACTATCCATCCAAGTAATGGAGAGATTATAACCATCAAGAAGACAGCACCAAACATCATAACCTCAAAATATGTGACTGGTTGGAGCTAAATCATATATTTCCATCGGTAGTTGTTGCCCTGATTTTTCAATCAGCTGCAGGATGTCCCCCAAAATTAAACTCTATCTTTCTGGATTCTATTTGTTTCACCCTACACCACCTAAACCATTTGAATAAGAAGGGAAAAAGGGTTGCAGGAGAAGCGATCTACCCCTCTAAACCCTTCTTATATGACCCTAAAAAACGTCTACTTAGATATGATATAAGGCTTATCTTTCAAATCCTAAAACGGTTTCTAAATGAAATAAAGGGGTTGTTTTTACTCAGGATTTGGTTTTAATGCTATGGTTGTTTCGATTTTTGAAACACTATTCATAAATAATATCATGAAAAATTTCTTAGATATGTTTGGCAGATTAAAGGACACGGTACATGGGTGTAGGTATAAATCAAAATGTGAAAAGATGTGGAAGTGCTACTCTCCTCAAGATCCCACGTTTTGCAGTGTTTATCAGGGATGGACTTCTTTAGAACTTAAATCAAAGGTTTCTGTCTCATAGATAGTTGATGTCTCATGCGGTTGTCGCTTAACGATTTTTTAAAGGGGCACTGTTAAATCTGCGGTGCTCTTTTCTGTTTCTGTTAAAAATAGGGAGGCAAGGTGTGAGAGATTATCCTTGCCCCAACGGTCTCGTCTTTATTCCTTTTCCCCTATGTTAGATGGTTGTATTTTTCAGGGATATAATGGTTATCTTTCAATTCTTGAAACTCACTCTGAAAGAAATAAAGGGGTTGTTTTTACTCAGAATTTGGATTCAAACTTGTCTGAACAAAACTATAACTTTTATCAACCGCATTTTTATCGTATTGACTACTGGAGGTTTGTAAGTTGATCGAAGCCCTTGCTACAGTCCATGAGGTCGCTGTTTTTAGAGAGCTGAGGGAACCTAAGATAAAGGTCGACGTAAACAAATGCAATGGGTGCGGAAACTGCGTTATTGTCTGCCCTATAAACAATGCTCTGAATAGTGTGGAGATTCAGGGCGGGGGGTGGGACATTGACTCTAAATTAATACTGGACATAGAAACAGGGAAAGCTTGTGTCTTCAACCCAGAACTCTGCAACAACTGTGGGGCTTGTATAACAGCATGCGCCCGTGGTGCTATATCGATCAGAGAGTATTGTACAAAACTTGATGGCTGGAGGGGAGAAATCTGATAAAGCCTGTAAGTTGAACTCCCAGATAATCTAATTCGCAACCTGCTCAAGCCTTCCAGCATATATTTTTATCTTCCACTGTTTAACTTTTTTTGAAAGAAAATCTATATCGCCGCTGGGATGATATTAAAGTGTGATTTCAATGAATGGATCTTGCAGATTTAAAAAGAAGTGTATACTAGGGAAGAGTTGTAATCCCCCTATCAATCTGAAGGCGTGCTGTGTGCAGCGTGTCTGGAGTAAGGAGTATTAAACAAAGGTTTAGAAGCTGTGCATGCCGAACACCTTACAAAACCCCCAATAAGAGATGAGTTTCTTTCTGCTGTCCAAGATTTATTGGAGGATTCAAGCACATAGTGTCCAGGCACAATAAGTCTTTTTATGCCTCAATCAGACATCGCCTTTATCCCGTTAAGCTCTTTTTCAGAAAGTATTTTGGTAAGATCAAGCAGTATCAACAACCCCCCAGGAAGTTTAGCCACGCCACGGACAAAATCAGAATCATACTTCGACTTGGCTCTGGACGCAGATTCTATGTCTCTCTCTTTGAGCGTAATAACCTCTCTTACAGAGTCCACAATCAAGCCCAAAGTAAAGCCGGATCTTTCAACGACAATAATCCGGATCTGATCACTAGTCTCTGCCGCAATGGCACCCATCCTCTTGCGAAGGTCCATGATTGTCATAACATCCCCTCGGAGGTTGATTATCCCCTCAACAAACTCTGGGGCACTGGGCATACGAGTAATCTCTGTCATCTTAATAATCTCTTTCACCTGCGAGATCTCAGCGCCGAAAACCCCGTCGCCCAGTCTAAAAACCACAACCTGAAGATCTAGATCAATGACTTTTTCATTGACCCTTTTTTTCTTAGCCTCCTCAACCAATTCCAAATGGCCATTCTCGTTTATCTCCCACCCGAAATTCTTACCCTCAAGCTTAAGAGCCTTAACTAGATTAGGAGCCACAGTCAAAAGATACTGGTAATATGTCTTGCCTTTGATCCTCCTCTTGTATTTCTGCAGCTTCATGCTTGTTACTGATTAAATTTAACATTAAAAATGAAAAGGCATAAGAAAGAATGAAAGAAAAATACAGTAATCAATAACACCAAAAGAAGATTACGCATTCAAAACCCCCATACTTTTATTTACACCATTAAAAATAAAAAGCACTGAAGTAAAAGACAATCAACAATACCTGATTGAAGCGATTAAGATGACATCCAAAGTACTTGTCACAGGCGGAGCAGGCTTTATAGGCTCAAACCTAGTAGAAGCCCTAGTCGAAAAATACGAAGTAATAGTAGTCGATGATCTCAGCACAGGAAAAACCAAGAATCTTGAAAAAGTAAAAGAAAAGATCGAATTTCACAACAAAAGCATCCTAGACAAGGACATAAAAAAGATACTAAAAGACGTCGAAGCCATCTTCCACCTAGGAGCACAGATAAACGTCAGAAGATCAGTCGAAAACCCAATACATGACCTCGATGTAAACGTAAAAGGAACCATAAACCTAATCGAAAACGCCCCTGACCTAGAGAGAGTTGTATTCACCTCATCTGGAGGCGCAGTCTACGGCGAACCCGAATACCTACCTGTAGATGAAAAACACAAGACAAACCCAGTCTCCCCATACGGCATATCAAAGCTAACAGGCGAAAAATACCTCAACTACTACAATCACAACCATGGGCTGAAAAACACAATCCTGAGACTGGGAAACGTCTACGGCCCCAGACAAGACCCACTGGGCGAGGCAGGAGTCATCGCCATATTCTTAGACAAAATAAAAAACAACCAAAAGCCCATAATCTTCGGAGACGGAGAGCAGACAAGAGACTATGTGCACGTCAACGATGTCGTAAGCTCATGTTTAAACGGGGTGAAGAAAGAAGGAGTATACAACATAGGCACAGGAGTTGAAACCTCAGTCAACCAACTAGTCGACATTCTCTCTAAAGTAGTAGGATACAATGTTGAAGCCGTACACGGCGAAGAGCTGAAAGGCGAAGTTAGAAGAATATTCTTAGGCATAAAAAAGGCAAAAGACGAGCTTGGCTGGAAACCAGAAACAACACTGGAAGAGGGGATAAAGGACCTTTGGAAAGCATCGCATCAGGACTAGTGGGTGTCTAATAAAAGTACACGCGAAATCCTTATATAAATACGAATCTAATTGGATAGTATGACTGATGCGGTTACAATTGAAGATGTGTACCAAGAGTTAAAGAGACTGGGGGAGAAGATGGTTACACGAGCGGATATTGAAGCGCTCCTTGACTCAATTGAAATCATCAACAATCCAAAAACGATGGAAAAACTCCGTAAAAGCGATCGAGATATAAAAGAGGGCAGGGT
>JAZFTJ010000057.1:0-9724 GCA_036446635.1 Hydrothermarchaeales archaeon (SeqCode)
GCCCTAGAAGCGACAATTAAAAGAGCGGCAATGGCACTAACGGGTGTGCCGGAGGAGACAAGAGCAACAAAACCAGACGGGACAAGCACCTATATGCGGCCGCTTCCAGGCGCTGCAAGGATGTATCCCGAGACAGACATACCTCCTGTTGTAATAACCGAGAATAGACTAAAAGATATAAGAGAAAACCTGCCAGAAACCTATGAAGAGAAGATCGAGAGATTTAAGAAAGAATACCACCTGGGCGATGAACTCGCAACACAAATAGTAAGATCCAGACACTCACGATTCTTTGAATCAGAAAGAAAAAAACACGGCACAAAGATTGCGACAACAACCATCGCCGCCACTACTGTCAGTTGGGCAGACAAAGTGCCTGAAGAGAAGATAAGCCAGGTCCACAACGCCGTTGCATCCGGCAGAATATCCAAAGAAGCTATCCCAACAGTTTTAGAACAAATAAGCGAAAAGCCCTCAACTACTGTTGAAGAGGCCATAGAAAAACTAAGGATAGTCTCATTCAAAGAAAAAGACCTAAAATATCTTGTTAAAAAAACCCTAAAAGAAAAATCAGATTTTATAGAAGAAAAAGGCTATAACGCAGCAAAGCCCATCATGGGGATCGTGATGAAAGAGGTACGGGGGAGGATAGACGGTAAAAAAGTAAACCAAATCCTGAATGAAGAACTAAAAAGATTCATAGAAAAGAGGAAGAAATAACCATGTGCGGCATCGTCGGATATATCGGCCATCGGAAGGCAGCCCCCTTGATATTAGATGGGCTAAAAAGACTTGAATACAGAGGATACGACTCCTGCGGAATCGCCACAATCAACGACAAGATCTATCTAAAAAAAGAACAAGGCAAGATAGATGAGATAAACAACAAACTAGACCTAAAAGACCTCCCAGGAACCACAGGGATAGGGCATACAAGATGGGCGACACATGGCATACCGTCAAAGAAGAACGCACACCCACATCTCGACTGTAAAGGCGAAATCGCCATAGTACATAACGGCATAATATCCAACTACGCCGAACTAAAAGATGACCTGATAAAAAAAGGACACACCTTCATCTCTGAAACAGACACAGAAGTCATAGTGCACCTAATCGAAGACAGCTTCAACGGCGACCTGGAAAACTCCGTGAGAGAGACCCTGAAGAAGCTCAGAGGAAGCTACGCCATAATGTTCCTATATCTAAAGGAGCCCGAGAGGATAATATGTGCAAGACATGAAAGCCCACTTCTACTTGGTCTGGGTGAAAACGAGATGTTCATAGGCTCAGACATATCAGCGTTCCTAAAAGAGACCAACAAAGCCGTGCACTTAGATGATGGAGAATACGCCGTCATAGAAAAAGACAGCTATAAGATCAAAAAATTGACCACTGGCGAGACGCAGGAGAGGACAATATGGGAGGTGGACTGGAGCCCGGAGATGGCCGAGAAAGGCGGCTTTGAGCACTTCATGCTAAAAGAGATCTATGAGCAACCCCAGGCGGTCACAAACTCACTTAATGTCTATGCCAGTGACATCCAAGCGCTTGCAAGGATGATAAAAGATGCCAAACGGACATACATAATAGGCGCAGGAACCAGCCTGAACTCCGCCCTGGTTGCACAATACTGGTTCGGAAAACTCTGCAAAGAAGATGTCTACGCCACAGACTCATCAGAACTCATCAACCTAGGAGTCATCGACAAAAACACCCTAGTCATAGGCATCACCCAATCCGGAGAAACCTATGACACCCTCGCAGCTATGCGCTATTCAAAGTCAAAAGGAGCAAAACTCGGCGCCATAGTAAACGTCATCGGGTCCACGGCAACCCGCGAGGCAGGACAGATCGTCATGCAAAACTCAGGCATGGAGATGGCCGTCTGCGCAACAAAGACCTTCACAAGCCAACTCGTAATCCTCTTAAGGATCGCGATAGAACTGGCAAAGCTCAAAAAAACCACACCAAAAGAAGAGATCGAGAAGATCCAAGAAGAACTTCAAAAAGCCCCAGAGAATATCGAAAAAGTACTGGAAAAAGACAGCGAGATAAAAGAGGTCGCCCAGAAATACTGTAGCACCGGAAACTACATCTACATAGGGAAAGGTATCACGATACCGACAGCCATGGAAGGAGCGCTCAAGTTCAAAGAAATAACCTACAACCACGCAGAGGGCATGAGCGGCGGACTCCTAAAACACGGGGCCATATCACTGATAGACGAGAACATGACCACCGTCGCCATAGTGCCGCCAGAAGGAGATAACCGGTCAAAGATAGAGAGCAACATACAAGAAGTTAAAGCCAGAGGAGGCGTAGTTATAGGGGTAACCTGTGGAAAAGCGATACCCTCATGTGATGTGAACATCGTCGCCCCCACGTGTAGCGAAATTATATCGCCACTGCTTCTCTCGCCAGTATGTCAGCTACTAGCATATCACACCGCCGTGAAGCTCAAGAGAGACGTGGACAAACCCAGATCATTGGCAAAATCAGTGACCGTAGAATGATCATGATTTAAAGACGAGTCTTTTAATTTTGTTCTTCTTTGTGTGATACTAAAGGATTCAAAATAGTAAACTGCGCTAGCAAAGCCTCAAGCTGAATCAGCTCATTACTCCCCTCCACCAGTCGGAACTCATACTCACCTATAATATCAGCGAGCTTGACCATAGCCTCGTCCCCCAAGTCCATGTTGAAGACCTCTTTATGAAGCTGCTTTATCACATCCTCCCCTGACATTCCATAAGTTATGACAAGCTTCCTCAGAGCATCTCTTGCTGGGATAAAATCGCCGTTTATCGCGGTTTGAACTACTTTTCTTATCTCCTCCGGCCTAGCCCGTGAAGTAACACCGTAAATGACCTCAGAATCTATCTCCTTATTTATAGCAGATGCTGATTGTAGAACGTTTATCGCCTTCCTCAGGTCCCCCTCAGAGGCATAAAGAATAGCCTCCATGCCGTCATCAGTCACCTTCAAACCCTCTCTTGAAGAGATAAGCTCTAGTCTAGATTTTATGTCCGGATTCTCCAAGCTCTTGAACCTGAAAAGAGCACACCTAGACTGTATCGGCTCAATTATCTTGCTGGAATAATTACAGGAAAGTATGAATCGGCATGTGCCGCTGTATTTCTCCATCGTACGCCTCAATGCCTGCTGAGCATCCCTTGTCAAAGCATCCGCCTCGTCCAAGAAAATAATCTTAAAATCACCGCCTATAGGCTTTGTCCTCGCAAAGTCCTTGATCTTGCCACGCACCACGTCAATGCCACGCTCATCGCTAGCATTCAATTCTAAAAAGTTCGCCCTCCAGTTACCGCTGAACAATTCCTTTGACAACGCCAAGACAGCCGTAGTCTTACCCACACCAGGCCGGCCTGCGAAAAGCATATTCGGCAGGTTTCCCGCGGATACACAGCCCTTCAGACGCTCGACGACTTGATCTTGACCAACAATGTCCTCAACTTTGTCAGGCCGATACTTCTCAACCCAGATCTCTTCGACCATCTCACTTCCTCATATAGCTATCAATCAAAGCCTTTATATCGTTTTCTCATACGGGCTTAAAGTATGGGCCAGAAGACTAAGCAGACCCTTCTATCAAAAACCTTTAAGAAGCGAAGAAACCTTTTTTTACTGATTTTAGTTTATAGAGATCAGTGATATTTATGATAGAACAAGCAGATAGGGGCTTAAAATTCAAGGAACTTGAAGAGAAGATCCAGAGTTGGTGGGAAGAGAACCACATCTACGAGAAGTGCAAAAACCACCGGAGGGAAGGTCAAAAATACTACTTCCTAGACGGACCACCCTATGCCTCCGGTGCTATACATTTAGGCACCGCATGGAACAAGATACTAAAAGATGCCGTTGTCCGCTACCACAGCATGAAAGGGCTAAATGTCAGAAGACAGGCTGGCTGGGACTGTCACGGCCTACCCATCGAGCTTAAAGTAGAGGAAAAGCTTGGAATAAAAATGAAGAAAGAGATAGAAGAGTTTGGCGAGAGAAACTTCATAAAAGAGTGCGAGAAATGGGCCCGCGAACACGTTGAGATCATGACAAAACAGTTCGCCAGACTAGGGGTTTGGATGGACTGGGACAAGCCCTACATGACACTAAACAATGAATATATAGAGGCTGCATGGTGGACCATCAAGAAAGCCCAAGAAAAAGGTCTGCTGACAAATGATCTGGGGGTTGTCACATGGTGCCCCAGATGTGAAACAGCACTAGCGAATGTAGAGATCGAATTCCAAGAGAGAGTAGATCCCTCCATCTACGTCAAATTCCCAATAGTGGGAAAGGAAAACGAATACCTTCTGATCTGGACCACCACCCCCTGGACATTGGTAGGTAATCTGGCAATAATGGTTCATCCCGAGTTTGAGTATGTAAAAGTAAGGACCAAGAAAGGCGACCTGATACTGGCCAACGCCATGGTCGATGTTCTAGAAAAAGACCTCAACCTGGACTATGAATTAATAGATGTAATAGAGGGGAAGGACCTGGAGGGATTAAGATACAAAAATCCCCTTGAAGATGTCATCGATATCTCGCCCTCTGAAAACGCATATTCTGTTATACTGGCGGATTTCGTCAGCCTGGAGGATGGCACAGGCTGCGTTCATTCAGCTCCTGGCCACGGCCCTGAAGACTATGAGGCCTGCATACCATACAACATCAAGCCCATCTGCCCAGTGGACGAGCGAGGGCGTTTCACAAAAGAAGCCGGGAAATTCGCGGGTCTGACTGTGAAAAAAGATGATAAGGCCATTTTAAAAGAGCTTGAAGATGTGGGGGCGTTACTTCTCTCCACACATATCTCTCATAGATACGGTCATTGCTGGCGCTGCAAAAGCCCCATAATCTACAGGGCGACCAAGCAGTGGTTCATCAAGGTCACAGCCCTGATAGATCGGATGCTTGAAGAAACAGAGAACGTAGAATGGATCCCTGAATGGGCTGGCTCTTCAAGATTCAAGGACTGGATAGAGAATATAAAGGACTGGACCATCTCAAGACAGAGATATTGGGGCATACCCCTACCGATATGGATCTGCAAGGAATGTGGCAATATTGAGGTCATTGGCTCAAGAAAAGAGCTTGAAGAAAAAGGGTTTAAGATCGATGATATGCACAAGCCCTTTGTAGATGAAATCGTTCTCAAATGCGGATGCGGAGGTGACGCGTATCGGGTGCCCGATGTCCTGGATGTCTGGTTTGACTCAGGGGTGGCTGCGTGGGCATCATTGGGATATCCTGGTGAAGAAGAGGAATTTAAGAAGTGGTATCCAGTAGACTTCATAACTGAAGGGCATGACCAGACAAGGGGATGGTTCTATTCCCAGCTAGGCTGCGGCCTGATAGCCTTCGACAAGGTCCCCTATAAACGGGTCCTTCAACATGGCTTTACCCTAGATGAAAAGGGGAACAAGATGTCCAAATCCCTTGGAAACGTGGTGCGGCCGGAAGAGGTCATTGAGAAGTTCGGGGTTGAAGTCCTTCGCTTCTATGTCCTATGGGCAACCAAGCCCTGGGATGATCTGAGGTTCAACTGGACAGAGGTAGAAGTCATAGATCGGATGTTTAACATATTCTGGAACGCGTATGTCTTCGCAACGACCTATATGGCTTTGGACAACTTTGATCCAACAAGTCTCAAGCAGGATATTGCTAAACACTATAAGCCTGAGGACCGGTGGATAATGTCCCGGCTGAACACGGTGGTAAAGGAGGTGACAGAGGCGTTTGAATCTCTCCAGATCTATTCTATGCCAAGGGTCATGCACGACTTTATCCTGGAGGATCTGAGCAGGTGGTACATACCCCTTATAAGATCCAGAACCTGGATGGAGAATGATGATCTCGAAAAGCTCACCGCATATCAGGTTCTGTATGAGATCTTTACTACGCTCGCCACGATTATGGCGCCTATCTCGCCCCATCTCTCAGAGGAGATGCATCGGAATCTGACCTCAAGTTTCGGAGGAGAGGAGAGCGTTCACATGGAAGACTGGATAATCCCTGATGAAGAGATGATCGATGGTCAGCTTGAAAAGGATATGCAGGTTGCACGCAGGGTTATTGAGGCTGTAACTTCGGCTCGCGAGAAGAGAGGTTTGAAGAGAAGATGGCCCGTGTTAAACATCACATTCCATCCAACAGATGAGGCCTCCAAGGTTGCAGCAGGAAACCTTAAAGAGTTAATTGAAAAGCAGGCCAACACCCACGAACTGTCCATAATGAATCCGGAGGAGAATTTTGAGGGGCTTGAGACAAAAGTAGAGCCAGAAATAAAGACGGTAGGGCCGGAGTTCAAAGGAGACGCTGAAACCGTCATGGACGCCATAAGATCAGCGGATGTCAAGGAACTTGAAGAGAAGATATTAAACGGCTATGAACTCAAAGTAAAAGGCAAAAAACTGCTCATCTTTCCTAAGCATGTGAAGTTTATTGAGACAGTCTCCGATCGATATATATCATCTGGATTCGACCTAGGAACCGTGTATGTGGATACAGAGAAGACAAAGGAGATACTGGCTGAAGGATATGCACGGGAAGTTGTCAGGAGGATCCAGGATATGAGGAAGGAGATGAACCTGAACATCGAGACACATATAGATGTGGCAGTTGCGGTAAGCGATGCCGAGATAATTGATGTTTTAAACAGCAAAATCGACTATATCTCCCACGAAACCAGGTCTAAGTCTCTTAAAATCTCAGACGATGCAGTGCAGGAAGGATTCAAGAAAGATTGGAACATTGAGAGGGAAAAATTCAGCATCTCTATTTCCAAGATTAACAGGTAACATCTTCTTATTAGCCGATTGTCGCAGACCAAAATGTTGTATGATGGGGGATTTTTATCCTCAGCTGTGAACTGCAATGTCCCAGACTATCTCCAGAATCTTAAATCAGGTATATGAGCCAATTAATCGATATACGTGTGCAAGGCATTTCAACAAGCTGCGTGACACAATCTCCAAAACAGGAGAGATACCGCCGCCTTCCCGGGTTACCTTTGAGTTGACTATGAAGTGCAATCTAAGCTGCCAGATGTGTTTTAGGGATAGAGATAACAAAAAAGAGTTGAATCTGGAGAAGATAGAACAGGTCCTTGATAATCTATGTACCAGTGTCAAAGAGATCAGCTTAATAGGCGGAGAGATATTCCTTAGAAAAGACATATTTGAGATATTGGATCGCCTAAAAGAGAGGGGGCTAAAAGTTCATTTTCACACAAACGGCACACTAATAGATGAGGCCAAAGCAGATAGACTCTCAGGTTACGAAAACTTTGGGCGGATAGGCTTCTCAATAGATGGCACTAGAGACCTGCATAATCGGATAAGGGGTTTGGACACAGCGTTTGACAGTACAATCGAAGCCATAGAAATGATGGCAAACCATTTTCCGACTGCTGTAAACACAGTTATTGTGGGAGAAAACATAGGGCAGCTTGAAGAGGTCTTTTGCCTCTTATACGAAATAGGATGTAAAGAGTACCGAGTGGAGCCCGAAATGTTCAGTTCCGAAAAAGAGGTAGAAATCTCCAAAGAGATCATAGGCGTTGAAGATGGCCCCATAATTACACAGATAAAAGGGGATCCAAAATATGACTATTCGTTTGAAGAGTTCAGGAGAGTTAGGGAAAGACTTAAGAAACTCTCATGGGAAAAAGGCATGAGATTCAACATAGCACCCCGAGTGGCGGATATAGACGATGAGGATTTCTACAACGGCAATATAAGAGAGAAAAAGAAGCTCTTCTGCAAACATCTGCTGGTTCCGAGGATCGACCCGCAGGGCAACCTCATATTCTGTCATCTGATAAAAAAGAAGTTTGGAAGCCTAGTTGATCAACCCTTAGAGGAGGTGTGGAACGGCGAGAAAATAAAGGAGTTTCGAAAAAAGCTACTAAAGAATAATCTGCTCCCAATTTGCAAGAGATGCTGCAGGCTGAGAAGCATTTGATAATCTTTTTATATGGCAAAAAATGATTGATGTAAAAATCCCTGTGCATATGGAGGAATGAGATCGTTGGTCAAACCCAAAGAAAAAGCATTAAACCTTAAGGAATTTATTGATCTTGCAGGGGAGAGAGCAGAGACATACCGTTTTTTTGCAGCCTTATACTCCTATCAGCCGATAGAACAGATAGCGAGGGCGATAAGGGACAAGAGTATACTAAAAGGGTTATCAGGGAGTGGAAAAGGCTTTAAACTGATCAAAGATTACGTCGAGGATACTCAGAAGATAAAGAAGCTTAAGGACCTCGTAGAAGAGCTGCAGATTGAGCATACTAGTCTGTTTGTCATTCCAAAGTATACAGTTGGCAGGCCATACGAATCTTTTTATCTGGACCGAGAAAAAAAGATCGGTGCACGGGTTACCATCGAAGTTGAAAACTTTATGAAAAGGGCAGGGGTAGAATTCACCAAGGCACGGGATGAGATCGCAGATTACATAGCTATAGAACTGGAGTTTATGGCATTTCTATGTGCTAAAGAGGAAGAGCAATGGAAAGCCGGGGATAAAGAGGTGGCTTTGATCTATCTGAACATTGAGAGGGATTTTCTGAAAAATCACATGGGAAAGTGGATTGAGCCCTTCTGTGATGACATATATAATGAGTCAACCGCGAATTTCTTCAAAGGAGTGGTCTTGATCACTAAGGATTTCATTAAATTGGAGTATGTGGAGATAGACGATCTGTTAGGCAGTGCAAAAAATCTTAAGATCAAAACGAAGGTAAAGACTTAAGCATGCCCTGTTTTTTTTATGAAATGCAACTCTCCAAATACCGCTTGCCCTCGCAATAAATTGGCCAAATAATTTTTTCTATTAACTATAGGTTCTATTCCGGAGATTATGGTTTTAAATCACTTATTTTACCGAAAAAAAGGCCGTTTAATATCATAACATTTATATATGATACCTTGAATTTTAGGTAACACCTATGAAATTAGGTATTATGAGTATGAGAGAGGGTGGTGGCCTCATAAAGAGAGCAGGAACGAACAGTGGCTCATAAGATTTGAGCACTGTTTTGTTGCGTGAGCTGCCACTACCGATGATGTGGAAATAGGAGAAAAAAGGAGGAGTAAAGGATGGCTGAAGAAGAAGAAGGAAAATCTTCATTATTAGGCTCTAACCCTAGTAAGGTCCTAGCAATCTTAGTAGTATTGCTTGTGGTCGGCGGGTTGGCAGGATGGAGATTCATGCACTGGATGGAGGCGGACGAGAGATGCGGAGAACTCTGTCATAACCACGAAGAGTATTATGACATGTACCAGGGGACAGTACATCAACAGGCTGGTGTTATGTGCAAGGAATGCCATGTAAAGCCAGGATTGACAGGGTTCATAAGCTCCCAGATTGTCAATACAGGAAATCTTTACAAATATTACATCGTAGGAGGAAAATACAAGGAAGACTTTGATGTGATAAAGGAAGGCGTCTCGGCGGAAGAATATCTCTTAAAATCTGCACCGATGGAGAGCTGCCAGAGAAGCGGATGCCATGACAACAACAAATTCATATCCACTGGCAAGACAAGAGGTTTTGAATTCGATCCTTCCATGTATACTCCTGCAGGGGAAAGGTCTGAGAGGTCACCGGAAGATGAGCCTGCGACAACATTGGTAAGCGAGAGTACAAATGAGAAGAACACACAAGGAATACTCTCATTCCATCAGCTACACATCCAGGC
>JAZFTJ010000058.1:0-17378 GCA_036446635.1 Hydrothermarchaeales archaeon (SeqCode)
TCTTCTTACTGATGATGAATTTCTTTCTCAAAAAGAAAAAATCCTTTAACGAATCCCTAAAATCACTCTGCAATGGGGGCAATAAAAAACTTTTATATTAGTCCCTTTACTGGTTGTCATAGATTCTTCTTTTGGTTTAAAACTTGTTGAAGTTATGGACCCGTTACATTTTGGGCAATCTAAGAATACCATATCTGATAATTGTTTTTTAATATTATAAATTTTACTGTTTTAATTGCACCTAAAAAGAGAAAGTTGCACCTAAATTAACTAAAAACACCTATTAAAAATGCAAAGCCCCCCCGAACCACATAATTATATATGCTAAAACAAAATCCAACCCTATGAAAGTTTTACTGATAGACTCAAGGAACGCAGGCATTTCAGGGGACATGTTCATAGCCGCCTTATTAGACCTTGGCGCAGATTTTAATAAGATAAAAAAAGCACTGGCCTCGATCTCAGACTATCTTGGTGAGTACAAAGTAGGCTTTGAAAAAACAAAAAAAGACGGACTAGCCTCCTCAACCTACCACTTCAAATTCGAGGAAAAAGAGATCGGATTTAAAAAAGCATGTGAAGCGATAAACAAAGCAGAAATATCAAAAAAAGCAAAGAATTTCGCATTAAACTGCCGTGAGACACTTACCAGCGCAGAAGCACACGTTCACGGCATAAAAAAAGAGGACCTAAAGCTCCATGAAGCAAGCGACTCCATCGCAGACTTTGTATCAGCAGCAGTTGCCCTCGACGACCTAAACCTATTCGATGCACACATCATCGCCACACATATAAACACAGGAAAAGGGTTTTTTGTCTTCCACGGTAAGAGGCAGCCAGTGCCGGGACCCGCTGTAGTGGAGATCTTAAAAGGCAAACCCATATTCGGCGATGTTGACACTGAGCTTACAACACCCACAGGAGCGACTTTCATGGCTAACATGGTAGATGAATATGTAGATGATCTCCCCCATCTAAAGATTGAAAAAACCGGCTACGGCGCTGGCAAAAAAGACCTGGAAGTGCCCAATGTCTTAAGACTCGCCATGGGTGAGACAGTTGAACACAGCCTTGTATCTGAAAAAATAAGCATCCTTGAAACAAACATAGATGATGTCTCAGGAGAGATCCTCGGATACGCAGTTGAAAAGCTCCTAGAAGAAGGGGCAAAAGATGTCTCCCTAACACCTGTCTTGATGAAAAAGAACAGGCCAGGACACATAATGACCGTGATATGCAAAAAAGAGGATGAAGAAAAGCTCTCAAAGCTAATTATGGAGGAGACAGGCAGCCTAGGCGTTAGAGTCTCGCCCGAGGCGCACAGATACGTCCTTAAACAAGAGATCGTCTACAAGGATGTAAAAATCTCAGGACAAACGTATAAAGTCGGATTCAAGGTCTCAAAAGATAAAAAAGGAAACATTACCGTGGTAAAGCCCGAGTTCGAAGACATAAAAAAGATTGCCTCAAATAGCGGGCTCTCCGCCTTGAAAGTCAAAAAAATCCTGGACGGAGAATGCGCGGATTTTTACTAAAAAACCCTCTATTTTTTACCAGCTCTCACAAAGCGGCTCAAAGTACGACTGCTCATGCTTGCACGCCGGACACTCATCAGGAGCCTCCTCGCCCTCATGGATGTAGCCGCAGTTTCTGCAGTGCCACTTTATCCTCCGATCTTTCTTGAAAACCGTGCCCTCTTCCACGTTCTTTAAAAGCACCCGATATCTTTTCTCGTGGAACTCCTCAACCTCACCGATCTCGGTAAATGACTCGGCAACATCAGAGAAGCCCTCTTCTTTAGCTGTAGCTGCAAAATCCGGATAGATAGAGCTCCACTCCATCTTCTCACCCTCTGCAGCGGCAAGCAGATTCTGCGCAGTCTCACCTATGACACCGGCAGGATACGCGGCTGTTATCTCAACATCCCCACCCTTAAGATGCTTAAAGAACACCTCGGCATGCTCTTTCTCGTTCCCCGCGGTCTCCTCGAAAAACGCTGCGATCTGCTCATACCCCTCCTTTTTTGCAACACTCGCAAAGAACGTGTACCTATTCCTCGCCTGAGACTCCCCCGCAAAGGCAGTCAAAAGATTCTTCTCAGTCCTACTTCCTTTCAAATCCATATCCCATACCTCCAAAACTTAAAAATTGATCAAAAACATCAACTAAATAGATATTAGTGTCGGGAGGTTAAAAATATTTCTCAAGAAAAAAACAGACCCCTGCTTTCTCATCCTTTTTTAACTACCTTATTGCACTTGGGGGGGCTGCCATTGTTTTGATCGGCATACTCTTCTAACAACTCCACCCTCCTCTCCTCAAAATCCGCACCCACCTCTCTCCTATAGTATTTGGTGGCTTTCTTGCATTTTTTCGCATCAAAGGAGGTTGTCACATAGCTGTTAAACCTATCCTTAAGATTCTTGGCAGCCCCTATAAAGATCGTATTCCCCTTAGAATCGATTAGCTCATACACACCAGGCTCCTCCGAAGCGTATCTCGCCCTGTCACTCCAGATGTATCGGTCTCCTTTTATTGGCATGATCTAACCACCGGGGGAAATAGATCTATAGTAGTATTTATTAATTTCCTTAAAACACAACCACACGCCAACTACACATGTTTTTGGGGTTCTACTCGGAAAACATTAATATACCCATTTGTAAATCAACATACCCTGAAGGTGATCTACGATTATAGAGTATGTTTTTGCACCAATAGATGTCACTTCCCCAGCGTCCATAATAATAAAACTAGTTGGAGTAGCTGTCTTGATGATCCTTGCAAAGTTAGTGACAAGGATTGAGGGAAAAATTGTAAAAATTATAGACAACGCAATCAAGAGCATCAAGTTCAGCGAAAAAACATACAACACCATAAAGAGGACAACAGAGATCATCGTCTACTTCGTCATGCTGGTTCTCATCTTCCTATTTTTAGGCTTCAAAAAAGAGCTGATCCTCCTATGGCAACAGACTATAGTTAGAAGATTATTAGGAACTGGAGTAGTGCTTCTTACCGCTAAGCTATCAGCGGAGATATTAAGACCAAGCATCAGGATAATAGATGATACATTAGAATCCATAGAGTTCTCAGACCAGACACACAATACACTGGAAAGGATTTTAGTATACACCATCTGGCTAATCGCCATCTTAGCCATCTTCAATCTATGGGGAGTTACAGGAGCATTCACGGCATTTCTCACAGGCGGCGCTGTCATGGGATTTGCCATAGGCTACGCTTCCAAGGACCTTCTGGCAAACGTGCTCTCAGGCCTTTTTGTATTCATAGACAAACCCTTCACGATGGGGGACTCCGTCGAGATAGGTTCAGTGGTTAAAGGTAAAATAGAAAAGATGGGACTGAGGACAACGACCATAAGATCCTTCGATGGCCTCTATATGGTAATACCCAATCAGAAAATGTCGAAGGAGAGGATAACCAACTATTCACGCTCCATTGACAGGAGGGTCAACTTAGCTATGGCGGTGGCCTATGACACTGATATCCCGAAAGCCATGAAGGTCATGAAGGAAGAGCCATTAAAGGTTGAAGGCGTCATAGCTGATAAGGGAGTCACAGTCTTCCTGGACAAATTTGGCGAATACAGCATAAACTTCGTTGTAAGATACTGGATCGACACAAAGAAAAAAAATCGCTTCGTGGGTATGACAGAGGTGGGGAATAAGATAAAAGAAGGCTTTGACAGAGAAGGGATAGTGATACCCTTCCCCACAAGGATTACTTTAAGAAAGAACATAGACTAGCTGTCGGGTCTCATATTATCCTTTTAAGGTTCTTTAAGGAATCAATAGAACCTGATTTCTTATACATCAAAATAGCCTTTTCTTTATCCCCTTTTCTAAGCGAAACATCGCCTAAAAGACCATACACCGCCTCATTACCATAGTATCCCCGGGTCAGGGCATAGTTTAGAATCTCAACTGCCTTGACGATGCGCCCTGATGCTAGGGACTCTTCTGCCTCAAGAATTCTTGACGCTTTACTTCTGTATGCAGCGGTAAATATCTCCTCCTCCTTTCGTTTGGCCTTTTTCTTTATCAGCTCTGATAGCTCAAACGCATTTAATGATCTCCAGTCTTTGCTGAGTTTATCCAAGATCTTCTCTTCCTCTGCCAATGTCATACAATACACCTTCGTCTTACGATGACAAGATATCTTTGACTTATTTTTATAATCTCTCCCAAAGCTCCATGCCGACAACCAGCAAATCGATCAGCGCAATTAACCCAAATACCGCCAAAACTGGGTAGATAAAAACAGAATAGATCAAGGCCTCTCCGAACAATTGCGTTATCAAAAAAGCGATAAAAACAATAGGGAAGGTCAAAGCTATCCTTAATAAAACCCATCCAATATAGCCATATTTTATCATTATCTTTTCAGAATAGCCACTTAGCTCCTCTTGATCTAAATACACGATCCCAAGCGGAGTTAAGATTGCATCAATCAGGCTGATCACAATAAGATAATAGGCGAATGAAAACAAAGCTAAAGACATATACAAAAATCAATACATATGGTATTTATTAATCTGCCGTTAAATGCAGAAGCTAGTGGTTATTCATAAAACTATGCCCTCTGCGGGCCCCTTAATCAACAGGATATATAAAAAAAATCTTCATTTGATGCAGTGGAAACACAGGAAGAAAAGGTGGCCAATTAACAACACATATATATTAAAAAGAAGTAGGAGGGTTTGCGGGTTCACTTCTGAATCTTGGAAGCTGACATGTCTTCGGATAAGTTGGCTGAAAAGAGCAAGTCGTTCTCCTTCGGGAGAATGATTCGGTGGAAAGTGAAGCGATACAACGGTGCTTGCACCGATGTAAAGCCGAACTTTCTGTTCGGATTTGAATTCGCACTTTTCATTTATGGCACTATTTTTTGGTAGTGACCGACACTCCTAGGGTCCTCACTGAAGTCAAGAGCGGTGACTATTCTCTCAAACATCCCCACCAACTCCTTGATTTTTCTTCTGAATAGAAACACTCGTCTTGGAATTTATCTTGGGCCTTAAGGCATATTTTCACAAGGGTGAGCATCACAGGCACCTCCACAAGGACGCCCACAACAGTTACAAGGGTGGCGCCCGAGTCAATGCCAAAAAGTACAAGTGCTGTGGCAACAGCAAGCTCAAAGAAGTTGCTTGCCCCCACCATCGCAGCGGGAGCGGCGTCCTCATATCTTATGCAGAGCTTCTTTGCTGCTTTAAAGCCTAGGAAGAATATGAAAAATGTCTGCAGAGTAAGGGGGATTGCAATTAGTATTATGTCCTGAGGATGCTCTACGATGGTCTTTCCCTGAAACATGAATATTATAACAAGGGTAAGCAGAAGCCCCACAATAGTAGCGTTGTGAAGGGCCTTGAGAAACACGTTTTCAAGCCAGTCTGCGCCTTTGTTTTTAAGGATCCATCTTCTTGAAAGATATCCTGCAGACAGGGGGATGACCACATAGATTATCACCGAGTAAAACACAGTTTTGTATGGGACAAAAACAGAGCCGAGCCTGAGCAGAAAACCAACTATAGGGGCATAAAGGGCTAGGAGAACAAGGTCGTTTATCGAAACCTGCACAATGGTGTAGTTGAGGTCACCCTTTGCAAGATGGGTCCAAACAAACACCATGGCTGTGCAAGGAGCTGCACCGAGGAGAACGGCTCCCGCAAAATACTCTGTAGCAACCGCGGATGAGATAATCCCAGAGTAGAGTATCTTAAAAAACAGCCATGCAATAGCTGCCATGGAAAAGGGTTTTATTGCCCAGTTTACTATTAGTGTCAGAGCCAGAGGCTTTGGCCTTTTACCTGCGTCTTTTACTTTTGAAAAATCTATCTGCACCATCATAGGATAGATCATAACAAAGAGAACAATAGCGATGGGTATTGAGACCTGAGCAATCTGGATAGCGGCAAGGGTAGCGACAGCCTTTGGGAACATTATCCCAAGTAGTGCCCCTAAGATCATCATCAGAAGTACCCAAAGAGTGAGATATCGTTCAAACAGTCCGAGTGAATATTTGTCAGTCATGGGTCCACGTATCTTTTGACATAATAATGGATATGTGTATCTTATCTTTCTCTGTCACAAGGTCTGTATATGTCAGTTAACTAACAGATAGGGGGATAATGTTTGATCCCCCCCATCTTAAGAAAAAATCAGACATGCTGTCCTTTCATAAACTGCGGTAGCACGCCTTCGTTCTCAGCAACCTGCGCCACTATAGCATTTGACAGAACATAAGCACTAGTCTCAAACACAGGGATGCGCCATCTACCAAATTCCGAGGGCCTCATTATAGTCTGCGGTATCGTCTTTGAGAATCCGTCTTTGTAACTCTCGACTATCGGAAGAACAAGCAGGTTTTCCTCCGCCCCTACAAACCTCATAATCTTCATGAGACTGGAGTTCTCATTAGCTGTTATCCCAAACACGTCCAAAAGCCTTCTACCCACAACCTTATGCTTTATATTGTCACCCTCCATTTTCAGGCCCAACATCTCCATAACAGCGCCATTAACATCCTCGGTATTCCCTCCTCCCGAGACGACAATAAGGGCATCGCCATACTTTAAGGGCTTGCGATTGCTATCATCCAGCATAAACACCTTCTTATTAAGATGAGCAAACCTCATTTCAAATTGCTCAGCAATATGACCCGATTTTGTAATTCCATAGAACACAAAAAGACCGTGCCTGTTCAAAAGCCGCTCTATCCATGCTTCAATCTGGTCCTTCCCTATCCAGCCACCCTCTAGAAGTTTAATATTCTCATAGAAGATATTAAACCGCTCCTCATAGTATGGACACATGCCATCCTTCTTGCCCAGCAACCTGGCCTCAATCTCAGGTATAAGGGAGTTTAATAATATCCAGACCTTGAACTCAAACTCTGATCCAAGAGGCAAAAGCTTCATATATCCCTCATCTATTTGAGTAACCTTACTCTGGCTCTCCATCACAAACACCATGCCATCGGATTCCTTCATCAAATCATAGGATGAAGACTCCTTCGAAGCTGTTATCAAGACTGTCCGCGAGCCAGCGCCAATAGCCTCCTTTAGATATCTCACCACCTCAACGGTCTCTCCAGACCCTGAAACTGCAAGCGCAAGACTGTTTTTACCAAGATACTTTATCACACCATCTCTTAGCGTAGATGGATCGAACCTATAGCTACCAGTGCCCTTAGAGGCCTTATAAGTCATATCATACAGACCCTGCAGAAAGGAAAAAGTAGAGAGAGCACTCCTCCCTTTCGCTAAGACATGCACCCTCCGATATGAAATCTCTTCAGAGAAATACCTTGCAAAGTAATCCGCAAGAGCACTGATCTCCCTACGATCGATCTCCCTTAACTCGTCCAAGAAAGCACGTTGACGCTTTATAGATTGAAAAAATATATCAGTACCCATTTAAAACCGCTCTGAATTGAATCTATACATCTCCAGTATAAATCTTCCCATATATAATTTTGATTTATTGTTTGTCACAGACTTTTATCAGGAGTATTTCAGAGCCTAAAAACTTAGCACATGACAAATCATCTTTTTCCACTAAGCTCGTCCTCAAGCTCTTTAAAAAAGGCCTCCATGAACCTATGCCTTTCCTCAGCCTCTTTCTTCCCGGTTCTGGTCAGCATCCCCTCTTTAAGCTTTGAAAGCTTCAGCCGATACTCTATCACCGGCGAATACTCACTCGCGTCCATGCCAGGGAAGAAGCGCTCCTTCTTGCTTGCAATGCGGTCAACCCAAAGCCTCTGTCCGTGCTCTCCGCCGAATAAAAATGCCCGACCAATACCGACAGCCCCCATGGCATCAAGCCTGTCCGCGTCTGCCAATATCTTCGCCTCGACTGACACAGGCGTCTCACCCTTCCTATACCTGTGAGTTCGAATGCAGCTTGAGACTTTGTCTGTAAATTCGATGCTAAGGCCCTGGAAAGAAAGCATATCCTTAGCAGTCTCGGCAGATCCTTCTGCGTGACATTCTATCAGGCCCTCATCCTCTTTCCTTCGATCTATGTCATGCAGAAGCGCAGCAAATTTCAGAACCTCAAGATCTGCCTTCTCTCTTTTACCTATGTATCGGCACATCTTCATCACCCTCTCCACGTGGTCGAAACCATGACAACCGTTGAATCCCATCTTATTCTTTGTCTCTTCATAGAGTTCTGCAAAAGACGTCTTTGATGGCATCATATCACCCGTATAATTTTATCAGCTTTCCTCTTGAGAGTATGTTGTTCTTCTTGGCAATAAGATCCAGCGCCCATCCAGCATAATCTCTAACCTCCCTAACATCGTCTCTCAAGGCTCTTACCAACACCTTTACGGCACCGGTGTTATGTGTCCTCCCCAAACCAAAAGCCGCATACTGCCTGACAAAAAGATTTTGGTCTTTTATTGCCTTTAACAATGGATCCAAAACCTCTGGTTTTGAGTGTCTAAGCTGGAGGGCAACGATCCTGCGAACATTCCAATCCTCGTCGTCCAGAGCCTTGACAATTGCGTCAAACGCCTCTTCATAACCCTCCTCGCCAAGCCCACCTAGGGCATAGGCTGCCATCCACCTTACCTTTTTGTCTTTGTCGTTCAGAGCCCTGATCAAAGGTGGAATAGCCTCCCTGGATCCCCCCTCTAGAAGAGCGTTTACCGCCCTCCTTCTTACAGCAGGAGAGGGATCATTTAAAGTCTCCTCTAATAATTCGGCAACCTTTTTCCCCCTCCTCTCCTCCAAATCCTTTACTGCTGCAAACCTCTCCTCCGGATTTTCCGATTTCAGCTTAGCCCTTATCTTAGATAATTTGCCGTGAAACATCATACCATTGACTATAAACCTGCCATTAATAAATAGTTGGCTTAATAGTAGATAGAACAGGGATAAAAATGGAAGACATGCTGAAAAAGATAGGCGATGAGATACTGAATTACGAACACGACAAAGTCGTAGGCGCTTGCAGAAAGGCCTTGGACAGCGGAAACTCGCCAGAAGAGGTTTTCACGAGCCTTGTAGAAGGGGTCAGGAAGATAACAAAGATGTACCAGGAAGATGACTACTACCTGCCAGACTTTATAATGGCAGTGGAGACCTTCGGCGTCGCCATGGACTTTTTGCATACAATGCTTCTGAAAAAAGAGAGTGATGCCATCGTTGTCGGAACCGTAAAAGGGAGCGTCCATGACAGCGGAAAGAATCTCTTAAGAGACCTGCTCAGGGGAAGCGGATACCGGGTCTACGATCTCGGAGTAAACGTCGAATCCGAGAGGTTTATAGAAAAAATAAAGGAAGAAAATGCGAAGGTCCTGTGTGTTGGCGTCTACATGTCCCGGAGCAGGATGGGGGTTGAAGAGATACTGAAGGGGTTAAAGGAGACATGGTTAAGAGATAAAATCAAAATCCTGATCGGAGGCTACTCAGCTAGCCAAAGATATGTTAATAAAGTAGAAGTAGACGCATATGCAGACGACGTATTCAAGGGTGCAGAGATCGTCAGAAATTGGATGGAAAAAGAAGAGGAAGAAATACCAGGATAAGACTTCATATTCATCCAAAACTCAAAACTGTCAATTTCTGCGTTCTTATAAACGATAAACTTATTAGACACTGCTCTTTATTAGAGAAATCATGGCAGACATGGTCATCATTGTTTCATATTTCTCCTTTCTTCTCGGCCTCGGGGTCATCGTCGCAAACATCCTCAAGAAGTATAAAATACCGGACGCCTTCATTCTGTTATTAGTCGGCCTAGTCTGCGGCCCTACGATATGGAAGCATCCAGCGGTGGCCAGATACGTCCAGCTCGTCATAGTAGATGTAGATGCGATGTCTGTTGTGCCTGACTTCCTGAGGACTCTAGCTCTCGTTATCATAGTTTTTACTGGCGCATTCAACCTCGATTTAAATGAACTGAAAAGGGTCTCTGATATCTCTATCAGCTTGGCATTCATGCTAGTATTTTTGAACACAGTTTTTCTGGGATTGGCTGCAAAGTTCATTTTCAAATTGGACCTGGTGCCTGCCCTCTTGATAGGTGCCATATTGAGCGGGACGGATGCGGGTGTAGTATTCACCTATGAGAAAGTCCTAAAGGGGAAGAAGAAAGCCCTATCTATACTTAAAGTCGAATCGATATTGAACAGCCCCCTCTCCGTATTGATACCCATCCTACTTCTAGACCTCCTGAGGATGACCCCGGGTTCGATAATAGAGCCCCTCCTCTACGTATCTCAGTTCTGGCAGATGATCATTGGAGGCATAGGAAGCGGGGTTGTCCTCGGATTTGTGCTGAGCAAGATCCTCAACAAGATGCTAAAAGAGTACACACCCCTCCTAATATTTTCAATGGCACTATTAACGTACGCGTTTACAGAGCTTGTCCATGGTTCTGGCATGCTCGCCGTGGCTGTAGCCGGTTTTATCATAGGCAATATGGTATTCCCCCACAAAGAAGCTGTCAGAGAGTTCCACGACGAGTTCTCTGAGATGCTCAGGATATCTGTCTTCACACTGTTGGGTGCACAGATCGCTCTAGATTTGAACCCATATCTGATCCTAGTCGAGTTCCTCTTCGCACTTTTAGTCTTTTTCATCCGACCGATCTTTGTAATATTTTTGACAAGAGATCTCAAAAAAGAGATGGATTACGAGAGCATGAGCCTAATCAAATATCTCGCACCAAGAGGGATAGCGGCAGCCGCGATGGCACCTATAGCAGCAGGGGCGATAGCAACAGGAAACCAAGAGATAATGAACATTGTATTCACAGCAGTATTCTTCACACTCCTCTTCAACACCATTGTTGTTAATTTGATAAACTCCGGCAAGATGCTGATGTATAAGGAGAGATATGAGCGAACCAAGGCCCCTGTCGCATCATTCTTCAGGAAAAGATATGAGGACCTTAGGTCTGGAGAGGAAGAAGAGGAGACAATAGAAGACGAAGGGGGATATCTCTAGACTCTTTTTCCAACAATGTTTTCAATATCTATAGCCTCGTTAGTATAACAATGGTTAAAAAACGTTACTTTTTGCCATGGATATATAAGGTGAGTTTTTGAAGTCGGAGGTAGAATACACAGACATCTGCCCTGAGTGCAACAGCAAGAGTATATCCAAAGACTACAGGAGGGCAGAGGTTGTTTGCAATGACTGTGGCCTAGTTATAGATGAGCGTATCGTCGATCTGGGCCCGGAGTGGAGGGCATTCGACAGCGAACAGAAGAACAAGAGGAGCAGGACTGGCGCCCCCATGACCTACATGATCCATGACAAAGGCCTTTCCACTGTTATGGACTGGAAGAATAAAGACGCCCACGGGGGAGACATACCGGTATCAAGCAGAGCCCAGCTCTACAGAATGCGGAAATGGCAGAATAGGCTCCGTGTATCCAACGCGCAGGAGAGGAATCTGATGGTTGCCTTGACAGAACTGAACAAGGTCTCCTCAAGACTTAATCTGCCAAAAAATATCACAGAGATAGCGGCGGTATTATACCGGAAGGCACTGGACAAAAAACTCATAAGAGGGAGGAGCATCGAAGGCGTTGTCGCAGCTGTCATATACGCTGCTTGCAGACAATGCAATGTTCCAAGAACTCTTGACGAGATCGCGCAGGCCTCGAACATGAACAGAAAAGACATAGGCCGAGTCTACAGGTTTATCGCTAGAGAAATAGGCATCAACCTTAACCCAACAACACCCATGGACTATGTCCCAAGATTCAGATCAGCGCTCAACCTCCCATTTGAGGTTCAGTACAAAGCCATTGAGCTCTTAAAGTCTGCTATGGAAGCACAGCTGACATCTGGAAAAGGCCCCACGGGCGTGAGTGCTGCAGCAATCTACATATCCAGCATCCTTCTAGGCGAGAGGGTGACACAAAAAGAGGTGGCGGATGTGGCAGGCGTGACAGAAGTGACCATAAGAAACAGGTACAAAGAGCTTGCAGAAAAGCTTCAGATCGAGATCGCGCTATAGCACTAGAATGGCTTTAAGACCACGATTATTAAAACTATAACTCCTAATACGATCATGACGTTTGTCAGCTGCATGGCTATATAGATGTAGCGGAATAACTTCTCTCTCTCCTCAGGTTCTTTCATCTTGCTTTCAAGCCATTCTTCTATCATACCCCTGCACCTACTGTGAACATGTATTGTGTTGTTGTGGGAAGCTCTCTTCTCAACTTTCGTATATCAAGGCGATAGATGAATATTTCGTCCGTTTCATATTTTAAATCCAGTATATGGGATATTATTTGACAGTTTATCTTGCCTGAGATCCTGGCGGTGCCTCTGCCAAAGCGATCTGGACTCAACTCTATGTATATGGGTAGTCTCAGACTTGAATGCTTATCAGGAGAAAGGATTCTTGCAAGTTTTTCAAGCTCTGATTTTTTGAATAAGTGTCTGCTCCCATCCTGCAATAAAATCCGTGGCTTTTCTTCTATTAATAGACCTTCCAAGTTCTTTCTCTCTTTAGCCAGATGCCTGTTAAGAAGCTGCACCTCTTTTCGGATTAGAGAAACATCCCGATTCTCCATATAGAACTCCCTATAAGAGAAAAGCACTTATCATCTAGAGTAAGACTGTATATTTTTTATAAAAGAAAAAAAGAGAAGTGAATAAGCCCTGTGGGCTTATCCGAACAGTGCTCCTAGTCCAGCCATAGCGTCTTCTTCGCTTGTCTCTTCCTCTTCTTCCTTCTTCTTCTCCTCGGCTGCTGGTTCTGCCGCTGTAGCCTCAGCAGTGGTTGCTGCGGCTGGTGCTGCAGCTGGTACAGCTGCTGCCTGGCTTATGGCCTCATCGATATCTACATCCTCTAAGGCGGCAACTAGTGCCTTTGCCCTAGATTCGTCAGCCTTTATGCCTGGGCCTTTTAATACCTTCATGAGATTCGCTTCAGTGATGTCTTTTCCAGCGCTATGGAGTAACATTGCAGCATAAACATATTCCATCGTTTCACCTCCGATGCACGGTTTTATTTATTCAATTAACATCTGTAATTATTACTTTTTCTTGGTCTTCTTTGCTTCTTTTTTCTCTGGCTTTTTCTTCGCTTTTTCTGCCTTCTTTGAAGGCTGCTCTTTGGCCTTTTTAACTACTTTCTCCTCCGGTTTTTTGGCCTTCTTCTCTGTCTCCTCTTTCTTAGCAGCTTTTGGTTTTGAGGCCTTTTTCTTTTCAGCTGGCTTCTTCTTGGGTTTTGCCTCCTCTTTCTCAGCCTCTTCTTTTGCAGGCTTCTCTTTAGCCTTCTTCGGTACAGCCTCGGCCTCTTTCACCTTGATCTCCCCCAGTTTCTTCTCCACCGAATCACCGAGTGCTGAATCCACGGCCAACGCCTGAGACTGAGCCTTTGCAAGTATAATGTCAATAACTTCGGCCTCAAAGATAGTAGCATTTATCGCGAGATTCCTAGCTTCACCTACAGCTTTTGCTATAGCAGCGGGAGCGGTGGCCCGGGTTATATAACCAGAGTTCAATGACAGATTAAATGCCTGTTGATAAGCTGTTTGAATGTTGGACCGTGTCTCGTCCTCATCTATAGCAAGAACATCAGGTGTATAGATATTGCCATCCTCATAGACCGCGAGCATGTCTAGACCGACCTCCATAGGCTCGATCTCCAGCTTCGCAAGCGCCATCGCTAATTTATCATTTATCCTCTCCCCCTTCTTGACAACCACCTTGTCATCTTTGATTGTAATCTTACCCCCCTGTATAGTGGCGGGAATGCCAGCTTGCTGGAGCTCTCCCAACATGGGGCCAGGGGGAAAGGGGGTATCACCCTTGGGCACAATGATGTCGACTGGTGCGATACTATCCGGCTTTGCCAGCGCACTGGTCTTGTTCTTCTCAAGAGTCTTATATATTTTAAAAGGATTGATATCAGAGAAGATGAAAGCAGGCTGGCCTACCAAGTGCTCCTCAAGGGCGTCGACCTTATTTTTTTCCTTTGAAGCCTTCTCTAATCCAAGCTTCATGAGAGATTTCTTCGACATCTTAATCAGGACTTGGCTACGTAGTAGCTCACGCATTTTCTGGAGCTGTTTTGCAGGAATGTTCTCCATGTCAACAACGCCCACTACAGAGTGGCTTACTATAAGCTTTTTGAGGTCTTCCACTTCCTGCTTCTTCCATTCAGCTACGTGTGCCATTATTTCTCGCCTATCCTTATGCTTGGCCCCATAGTAGATGTCAAATAGATGGATTTGATGTTATTAGAGCCTTTTTCCAGCTTGTCCTCTAAGAACTTTATAACTGCCTCGATATTCTCCACAATCCCCTTGTCTTCCATCCCCTCCATAGCTACACCAAGATGAAACGTAGCGTTGTCCTTGGACCTGATCTTTACAGTCTTCTTCAATCTCGCAACAAGTGGTTTGATATTTGCGGTGGGTGGAACGGGCTTAGGCATCTTGCCTCTTGGTCCAAGAACGGGTCCTAGAAAGCGTCCTACAGTAGGCATAAGATCAGCTTGGCTTATGAAGAAGTCATTCTCCTCAGCCATCTTCTTTGCCTCCTTCTTGTCCTTGGCAAGCTCTTCAAGCTCGTCTTTTTCCACTACCCTGTTCACCAGCTTTTTTGCTTGGTGAGCCATCTCACCCTCTGCAATAATCGCAATCTTAACTTCCCTCCCTCTTCCGTGGGGTAAGACTATTTCATCGTCTATCCTGTTCTCTGGCTTTTCCATATCCAGGTCTTTCAAGTTTATAGCGAGGTCGATGCTCTGGACAAAGTTACGCTTCTTTGTCTTAGATCTGACCTCTCCTACAGCTTTGGCAATAGCCTCTGTAGTAATAGCCATTTCTACTCCTCCTTGAATAGTTCGTCGTGTACTCCTTCAGTTATCTCCTTTTGCACATCTTTTGGACTCTTACCGTCAACAGTAAATCCCATAGAGACGCATGTGCCAAGAACCTCTTTTGTAGCCTTTTTCAGATCTGTAGCCAGTAGACTATCGCCTTTCATCCTTGCAACCTTTAGTGCCGTCGCCAGGGGTAGATCACCGGCCACATTAGTTCCTGGTTCACCCGACCCCTTTTCGATTCCGAGTTCTTTCAATATCACAGCGCTTGTGGGTGGGACACCCACCTCGATCTCGAACTTTTTAGTTGCAGGATCTATAATAATCTTGACAGGTACTTTCATACCATCGAAATCTTTGGTCTTTTCGTTTATGGCATTAACAACTGCTGTCACATTTATACCCGCTGGGCCCAAGGCAGGTCCAAGTGGCGGTCCTCCGGAAGCCTTGCCTCCTTCTACCAAGGCATCGATGGTCTGCTTCATTCCTCTCCCCCCTTTCTAATGACTCGTATGTTGTCGCCCCTGACTGTTAAGGGTATAGGCACAGTCGCCTCGAACAACTCAACAGTGCTCTCTTCCTTGTTGACATCCACCCTGACCACCCTGGCCTTCTCTCCTTTGAAAGGCCCAGATGTGAGCTCCACAATATCCCCCACATCCACCTTGGCCACAGCAGATTTTGGCTCTAAAAATTGCACAATCTCATCAAATTTTAACTCCCCTTCCACGACACCGCGTACATGCGTGATGCCGTATAACGATTTCTCGACCTCGGTCTTATTAATAGCCTCAACTGCCAGATAGCCTCTCCAAGAAGGTGGGGCCAATATCGAGTAGATACCTGCCTCAGTCTTATTTAGTTTATTGAAGAGCCTATCGGCTACGCTCTTCTCTTGGCCTATCGTAGTCCTTACAGCAAAAAACTTGCCTTCTTCAATTTCTTCCATTTTATAATCTTTCCTCAAAGAGTAGAGAAAAATAGATTTTACCCCTACTCCTCTCCACATATATTAACTTTATGGGTCTGTCAACTCAATATCGTAATAAACATGCGTATAGTAAAGCCAATAATACCTACCACTATCATACCAAGGCCTGTAACCTTGCAAATCATTATGAATTCGTCCTTTCTGGGCTTTCTAGAGAGCTTTATAACTCTATGCCAGTCCCTTAAGGTCTTAGTAATCAGATCTTTCATCTACAAACCCGTGATACTAGTCAATAAAATCTATGCCCAGCTCTTTTCTTAAGCTGTATTCTTCCTCGGGTTCGGCCAATTCAACATCTGCCCCCCCTTCATGACCTAAGATTTGCCTCGATCTTACTCCAGTGATGACCAGCATGACCCTCAAAAGACCCTTAAGATCTGGATCTATCTGCGCCCCCCAAATAATGTTTGCTCTGGAATCCAGCCTCTGAGAGACTACCTCCACAACCTTCTCCGCCTCTGCCAGAGACATGTCATCCCCGCCCACCACATTTATTAAAGCACCCTTTGCTCCGGTTATATCGACGCTGAGCAACGGACTATTAATCGCCTTCTCAATGGCCTCAACCGCCCTATGCTCAGAGTCACTCTCCCCCATCCCAATCATCGAGACTCCTCCGCCTTCCATTACCGCCCTTACATCTGCGAAGTCCAGATTTATCAGACCGGGTTTTGTAATAAGTTCTGCAATCCCTTTTACCGCTCTGACCAATATCTCATCAGCAACTTTAAACGCTGCGGATAACGGCAGTCTAGGCGCGATCTCGAGAAGCTTGTCGTTGGGTATGACTATCACCGTGTCTGCCTCATTCCTTAGTTTTTCAAGACCCATCTCAGCGTTCTCTTTTCTCCTTATTCCCTCCATGGCGAAGGGGAACGTTGTGATAGCAACTGTGAGCGCCCCTGTCCTCTCTGCGATACTTGCAATAACAGGGATACTGCCTGTGCCTGTACCACCTCCTAAGCCACATGTCAAGAAGACAATGTCAGCGCCCTGTATAACTTCCTTCAAGTCATTCTGACTCTCTTTTGCGGCCTCTTCCCCTATCTGAGGTATACTGCCTGCCCCAAACCCGTTTGTTAGCTTCTTCCCGATCAAAACTTTTTCATCAGCAGTAGTGTAAAGAAGATCCTGGGCATCGGTATTCACCGCCACGACATGAGCCCCCCCTATCCCCACCTCTTTGAGCCTAGTAACAGTATTGCAACCTGCCCCTCCTGCACCGATGACGACGATTCTTGCCCTAACTTTGGAAAGCAGCTCTTCAAGCTCCTCATCTATACCCTTCTTTGAGATTGTCCTTGATGACCCGCCTATATCGCTCTTCCCCATTACCGCGTTTATAAGTTCCTCCAAGATAATGCCTCCAACTTCAATGACCTTAAGACTTTAACCTTTAATTATTTAAATAGTTTCTCTTTTAACGTTCTTACAATTGCTTTGTCTTTGATATCTAATCGTCTCTCATCTTGCCTTAGAACATCCTCAGGGCTGATATCTCCTTCGCTTGTTTTTATTTTACTACCATCTCTAAGTTTTTTGAAAAGCGGCCCAGG
>JAZFTJ010000059.1:0-8082 GCA_036446635.1 Hydrothermarchaeales archaeon (SeqCode)
AGGCTAAGAGTTGTGAAAAAGACCATAATTATGGCGGCCATAACATTTTTGTCCACATAGGTTGCCACAGCCAGGCCTGTTGCAAAGATTAGATCTCCGAATCCAAGTCTCCTTCCCACAAGTTTGACCTTTGTTTTATCCACCTCCTCTATCTCGGGTGGTTCCTCCGGTGGCTCCAGTGATCTCTTGGGCCCGATATCCATTGTGAGCAAGACGTTGTGCTTGTCAAGCATTGTCACAAGCTTGGGTATGTGTTTGGTCTTCTTTACAAAGATAAAGTCATAGAAGGAGAGTATAAAGAGGAGGGCCAGGATAGTCTTCATGGTAAAGAATGAAGCGATGGCCGCGCCGGTCATTGCGCACAGTGTCACACCCAGCATAGGCCGGATAATGGCCTGATGTTTTCCTGTTATAACAAGAACGGCAACAAGCAGAGTTGACAATAAAATGGAGAACATTAGCGTTGTTTCAAATGCAAGGATTAAATTTTGTGGGAGGGTAATCGTTCCGATTATAAAGATGTCCAACCAGAATACTAGCGACCAAGATATCATCAAAAAGCTGAAGATGGCCGCTATAAAGATGAAGATCTTTAACGCCTTCGCGGCTGGATTAAATTTGAATAGAAATGTATAGATCATTATTGCAAACACAAAGACTATTGCAAAGATTATTAAAGGCAGATATGTCTCTCTTGCCGGGTCTAAGAACTCGGATTCCTGCTTGATAAATTGAGGCTTCGTTTCTCCTTCGATTCTAAAAAGAGTGGATTGATAGACGACCCCCAAGATCTGTGTTGTTGCAAAAAGAATGAGAAGTAAAATTATTGTTTTTTTATTCTCCAACGCAAACACTCCTTTATTGATGAATATGATGATGGAAAGTTAACCATTAAAATTTTGATAATGATGATAAAAGATATAAATCATTCTCAATCCATTCTCCTTTATGGTTTCGCAAGCTGATAAGGTAGTTAAGGCGCTACAAAAGCCCAGTTCCTATGATGAAGACGTAAAAGAAGTAAGGCTTTTGCAGACGCATATATCCTTTATCTTTTTAACCGGAAAATATGTATACAAGATAAAAAAGCCAGTGGATTTTGAATTCCTAAATTTCACTACGTTGGATCGGAGGAAGTTCTTCTGTGAGGAGGAGGTGAGGCTTAACAGGAGGCTTTGTGGCGATATGTATGTGGGCGTTGTGCCTATTACAGAGCAAAATGGTCAAATAAGAATCAATGGGGGGGGCGAGATAATAGAGTACGCAGTAAAGACAAAGGAGTTGCCTCAGGACGCGATGATGTCTGTCCTGCTGGAGAAAAACAAAGTGGGCGAGAAGGAGATCAATAGGATAGCAGAGATTTTGGTGGATTTCCACATAAAGGCGGAGACTTATAAGAAGAGAGACGATCTTGGATCCCTAAAGACTGTGTCTTTTAATGCATTGCAAAACTTCGATCAGACCAGACAGTTAAGGGGCACCCTCATCGACGCTGAGACGTTTGATTTTATAGAAGAAGGGACCAAGCGTTTTATGAAATCAAATACCACCCTCTTCAATAAAAGGCTGGAGGAAGGAAAAGTAAAGGAGACACATGGAGATGTTCATTCAGGCAACATCTTCATTCTGAGCACGGATGAGATATACATATTCGACGCCATTGAGTTTAACAAGTCTTTCACGGTCTATGACGTAGCTGCAGAAGTCGCTTTTTTGGCCATGGACCTGGACTTCCATGATAGACATGATCTGGCTGGGTACTTCATCGAAAAATACGTAAAATATAGCGGGGATAAAGAGTTGCTTGAACTTCTATCATTTTATGAGTGCTATAGGGCCTATGTGAGGGCCAAGGTAAACAGCTTCAGATTAAGCGATCCGAACATAAGCAAGGAGGAAAAAAGAGGGGCAGAGGAGTTGACAAAGAAGTATGTTGCCCTTGCTTACAAATATGCCATGGAATTGAATTCATAAGCACCTAGCTATGCTCCAATTGAATGGCAAGGGGGGGTGCTAAGGGGTTCATGACAAACCTAACCTCTAAGCTTCTTCAGCATATACTCCAGATTTTCTTTATAATAGCGGTCAGTATGCACCACAATATGATCCTCTTCTATAGGCTCAAACTCCGCCTTTATCTTCTCATAAACCTCAAGGTCTGCATCTGAAAGTGTCACTTTTCTTTCAGCCCGCCTCGCCATCCTTTTCCTAATAACATCCTCTGGACAGACGCACTCCACAATCTTGAATCTTGTCCCGACGTCCCGGGCTATCTCACGCATCCTGTCACGAAGCCTCTTTTTATAAAATGTGCCGTCGATTATCACGTTACGTCTGTTAGTGAGGAGATATCTTGCAATAAGAAAGGTTACATCATAAACAAGCTCTTTTTCCTCGTCACTGTAGGCTGGCTTTTCAAAGAGCTCTTTCCTAACTATGTCGGTATTCAATATCTGAGCCTTCATCTTTCTAGCCAGGCTTCTTGTAAGATTGCTCTTACCTGTTGCAGGCAAACCACAGATCAAAACGAGCATATTTTTCAATCATGAAATGCGTTTATAAAAGTTTCTTACAGCATGAAGCTCCTGTGCTATTAGAGAGTTTAGATCATTCATCTACAGAAATTTTTTCGATATCTATCTCTTGGATATGGGTAACCACAGCTGCAATCCCCCCCATAAATATCATGAGCCAATACGATATTAACCTGTCCAAAAGCGTCACAATGACCGTTATTACAAAGGGTATGCCTACTGCGGAGTAGAGCCCGATCATCACGCCTTCGGTCAGACCGAGGCCGCCTGGGAGAAACGGGAGGGTGGACAAGAAAACACTCAATGTGAAGATCATGGTGATCTCCATGAAGGGGGCAGGATAACTCAAAGAATAGAAGAGAATTACAACTCTTAAGACATCCAAGAGCCATAGGAAGGCAGTTAGAAGAAACATAGGCAGAAACACTCGCATATTCTTTATCAGGTTTAGGGAATTCTCCCTGAAGCTGGAAAAAGCGTCTAAAAACCCGGTTTTATACCTCTCAGGCAGAAAATGAAGGATCTTCCCCGCCAGCCTCGGGCTGAATATCGCGTTTGCCACTCCGCTGAGGAATAGGATAAGAACTATCATCAGGACGGTTATAACAAGCTTGCTCCTTCTTTCTATCTCCAACATAGACATGACGTAAAGATAGCTGATGAGCGCCATGACCGCTAGAACCATAAAATCATAAACTCTCTCCGCAACCACAGTTGCAAAACCTTTCCGAACTCTAATCCCGAAGTTCTTCTTCAAAAGGTATGCCTTCAAGGGTTCGCCCCCTACTCTGGCCCCCGGTGTTATGTTGTTGCCGAATGTACCAGCCAATATTATGACATAGAGGTCCTTTAGCCCAACATTTTCTCCAACATCTTTCAACAGAAACTGCCATCTGAAGGATCTGATCCCTATGATGATGAACTGCAAGAGAACGGCAAGCAAAAAAAGTCTCTTGTCAGCCAATTTCAGTGTCTTTATGGCATCATCTATGCCTATCAGTTTTATCAGAATTGTAAAGATCAGTGCTCCAAGAACAAACAGTAAGGCAATGCTTTTTTTATATTTTGAATCCATAAAGCATCGATAATGAATCTTTTTTTACACAATATATATCTTGAGGCAGAGCCATATGTGAGGCGTATGCATCTGGAGATAAGGAAACATGACGGGCCATCTAGGCTTGGCTGGCTACATTATGATGGTTCTAAAATAAAGACGCCAAATTTCTTCTCAGTATTAACGAAGAATCGGACTTTAAAACATGACATTTACCTTTCATCCAATGATAATAAGGATAAACCTACTCCCATCATGTTGGATTATGGCAGCCTCTTGATCGAAAAAGAGATCAGGGGATTCGGGATTCTGCCCCGGATGGATGTAGGTTTTGACGTTCCACGGGGAATTGCAGAGGATGCTGTTTTAAAGACTGTAGACTTTACTAGGAAATATCCTGATTTTGGGGCTGTGATTGTCGGATCCAAATACAAAGATCTGCGCTTGGAATGTGCAGAAAAGCTAAAAGATCATCCCCTATTGGCAATATCAAACGGCGACAAATTGGTGAAGAATCCAAGGCTGATGGTTGAAGTCGTCACCGCTATCAGAGAAATCGCATCCCCAAACACAGCCCTATATTTTCAGGCCGCACCCCCCCATATGTTCTATCTACTGTCATACATGGGTGTTGATCTTTATGACTCAATTGACTGTGTAGCGAAAGCTTGGGAAAAAAAGATGATCACAAGCAGAGGAGATCTATTTTTGGAGAAGATCGATGAGCTTCCATGCTCTTGCAAGATCTGTAAAGAGAGCACTCCAGATGATCTATGTCAGGACGTTAATAAGCTGGTTCAGCACAATTTTGACGCAACCTTGAGGATAATAAAAGAGATACGGGTGGCGATGAGACGAAATGAACTAAGAAACCTCGTGGAAGAGAAGGCGTCTTCTAACATAAACTCTATGGTAGCTTTGAGATTATTGGACATGGAGAAGGAGGACTTTTTAGAGAGGTACACGAGAGTATCATAGGTTTAATCCAGAAACCTGTGGGTTTGATTTATGGGTAATCCAATATCTTGATTGTCTATACTTTTATTCGTATTTTGCTATCAATCATATTTGTTTGAATTTGAGCTATTTATGTAAACTGAATCTATTTATTAATCTCCTATTTAGGTTGTGGTGCGTTTGCTGTTGATTTTTCAAAAAATTGGTGCATTGGCTGTTGATCGGAGATTAAAAAGAAAATATTAGGTGGGAAGGGGAGGAAAAACCGGATACCCCCCCTTGGCACATGGCTCCTCCTACTCTAATTCCTTAAGAAGTTTGAAATCGAGGCTCTGTTAAACTTTTTTTAATTGTCGTAATTATTCCATATAACATGTACACCGCAAAGACGAGATTGGTGAACATAATCTGCCGTACAGAGATCACAATACCTAGGAAACTCATTGAACTCATCGATAACCCCCTAATCCATTCACCAGATTAGAATCACCATTGTAATATTTAAAACTTTTGGAAAAATTGGTTTTGCCCAAAAAGTTAGTCATTTTGTGTACTTATTGTGCAAACCACGGTTATAGGAGGACCTGAGGCGATTTCCGAGAAGGTTGAGGAAAAGCTTGTATCAATGGTCAGTGTTAGAAGGATTTATGGAGAGACTAGGATCGAGACTGCGGTCGCCCTCGCAGAAGAGACATTTTATGATAAGAACAAGGTCCGGGTCATAGTAGTAACAGATTATATGAATCCTGCTATAGACACTGCACTTTTATCCTATGTGTTTGACGCCCCACTTTTGTATACCAAATCCGATAGTCTTTCACCAATAGTAAGAGAATATCTCTTAAATCATAAAGAAACTATATTTGGGCCAACAAAGATTGTACTATTTAGGGTCGATCCGAAGGTGGCTTCAGAGATAGCAGAGATAATCGAATAAAAAAAATCAAGAATAATCTAAAGCCATATCAAAGTCATAAGAAAAGCAGAAGTAACACTGGAAGCCAGTCTGTAAGTTAGACTAATATTGGGGCTGAACTCGCTACCCGATCCTATTGTATAGTATTTCGAGTTCCATACTAGCACGGCGAAGGGAATAGCTAGGAGCAGTGCGATCCAGAACCTTTCATTCCTCCAATCCTTAGCTGGTGGTGTTTCACTTTCTATCTGGGGGGAGGTTATCTTCTCTTTGGTTGAAACGGGGGCCTGATCTATTTCTTCGTTCAGGCTCTCAACGGTTTCTGGAATCTTTATTTCATTTTTTTCTCCGTAAGAGGCCGGTACTATGATCTCTTCGTTATTCTCATCCGGTTTAGGAATACTCAGTTCTTCGTTTTCTTCAAACGACTCTTCAGATAGGTCTTTGTGTTTTGTAGATTCTTTATCTGTTTGTTGAGTTGTTGAATCGTCTTTACTGACCAATTTGTTTTCGAATATCTGGGGCGCTTCTGATGGAGCAATTACTGGAATGGGAACTGAATCCATCCAGGGGGTGTCAGGTGTTGTGTCTGAATAGGAAGTAGGTGCGGGGTTAATCTCTGCAGGCGGTATGGCAATAGGTATTTGGAAATCAACCACCCATATCTCATAGCTGCCAGATTCATCTGATGTATATGCCATCTTTTTTCCGTCAGGGCTCCAGGCAGGCGCTAGTTGAGTATAACTATAAGATGTGAGTCTTTTTTGGCGTGTGCCATCCAAATTTGAGGTCCATATGTCATAGTCTGGGTATTGGCCCGATACGTATGCTATCTTGTTTCCATCCGGGCTCCATGATATCTGCGGCTCCCTCCAATACACATCTTCGACGATCCTCATCTTGTTTGTACCATCAGCATCCATAATCCAGAGATCAAAATTACCATATTGCTTTGATATATATGCCATCTTGTTTCCATCCGGGCTCCAAGCTGGTGCCCAATCCTCATTCTCCGAGTAGGTAATTCTCTTCTGCCCTGTGCCATCTGGATTCATCGTCCATATGTCATAGTCTGGGTATTGGCCAGATACGTATGCTATCTTGTTTCCGTCCGGGCTCCAACTGGGTGCAGACTTCCATCCGTCTGTGAATGTCAACTGTCTCTTCCCGGTGCCATCTTCGTTCATCATCCAGAGCTGCTGGCTACCATCGTGTTCAGAGACATATGCGATCTTTTTTCCATCCGGGCTCCAGGCAGGGTCTTCGTCTCGGTAGATGTCGTTTGTAAGCTGTCTTTTATCCCTCCCATTTGTCTGCATTGTCCATATGTCGTATGCCCCGGAGGTGTATGCTATCGTGTTTCCATCCGGGCTCCAGACCGGGTCTCGGCCGCCAGAATTTGAGGTTATCTTAGTCCTGTCCATAACTTCCAAGGCTGAAGTCGGGGAGGCAACTAACAATATGATAAGTAAAACTAACAGTATTCTTTTTATTCTTAAATCTGGCATTTTATTCTCAATATCAATATTTCCCTGCCAATGGTATTATAGTTTCGGTTAACACGAATGTAACAAATGATTATATAAAACGTATATGTCTGGGCATACCCTATCTTTTTTTAAGCAGAGAAGTATAGGCTAATGAGTAAAAATGAGGCGATATGGATATGAAGTTAATAACGGACGAGTCCATGCGAAGGCCTGAGGTTTTAAGATGGCACAATAGGCTTTTGGAGAGATACAAGCCCCCCCCTGGCATCGCTTTGACGATTCTCCTGCCATGCTCTGCCAGAAAACCGTATTCAAAATCAAGATCGCATCAGATATTTATGAAACACATAAGGAGGGGTGCCAAGGAGAAGCTGGGGCTTGTGCATGAGGTGATCTTAACCTCTCCTCTTGGCATTGTACCCCGGGAGCTTGAGAGGGTTTATCCAGCCAGTCATTACGATGTGCCGGTTACTGGACATTGGAACTCTGAGGAAAAAGGGATAGTGATTCGGCTTTTAAAAGACTATATTCAAAAGTCAGATGCTAAAACATTGGCTCATGTAGACGGGGCTTACAGGGAGATTTGTAATTGTCTTGATATTCCATTGACAAAGGATAACATCCTCTCAGAGGAGTCACTGCGGGATCTGGAGTCAAAGATCAAAAAAGCTCTTGAAAACATTGAAGTACCACGTGTTAACAGGAGGATTGAAGGCCTTAAAAAGCTCTGTGATTTTCAGTTTGGAAGAGGTTCAAGTGAATATCTGATATCGGGGAATGTGAGAAAGAAGGGGTATCAGATCTTTTCTGATGATGAGCAGATCGCTTCGATTAATCCCCGAACAGGCTATCTTGCATTGGCACTTAAAGGAGGAGATCTCCTCCGGGGTTTTGGAAGCTACACAGTCACTATCTCCTTTAAGCCTGAGGGCAGTAACATCTTCGCTATTGGCGTGATGGATGCCGACCAAAAGATTAGGCCTGGAGACGAGGTTATTGTGGAATATGATGGCAAGATCGTTGGCGTTGGGAAAGCAGTGCTTAATGGCGATGAAATGGTGAAGGCGATAAAAGGTCTGGCCATTGTTTTAAGGAAAAGAAGATAGAAGAAGGACCTTATTTTTAGGG
>JAZFTJ010000060.1:0-2494 GCA_036446635.1 Hydrothermarchaeales archaeon (SeqCode)
AGCCCGGTATGCTTTACTGTGAAGACATAACCATTATCAATAAGATATTCGATCTCCCTCTCATAGGCCGCGTCGACATCGCCATGAGGAATGCCGATGGTACCCTCGTTCTCCTGACCTATGTAGATGATCCTGAGAGCCTCAATGGTCTTCTGGCTCTGCTTGCTGAAAAAGCCTTCTTCCTCCAGTTTTTTCTCAAATGCCTCAAGGTTCTCATATGCCATTACCACGGACCTCCTTTATGGATTTCAAGATAGATAGAGAAGGGGGGGGATATGTTTATATAAATTTTTCTCGCTCTTTGTTCCAAATCACACAAAATTGAAGTTACATGAGAAAAATCTCGACTATAAAAATATATGGAGCACGCTGGAGACATGAAAAACTCTATGCTTTTTATAAATATTTTTTTATACGAGGATGAACGCCAAATGGATTCAGAGGTAAAAATAAGATGTTTGTAGGCAATACCGGAATATCCCTATGCAACTGTGGCAAGACCATTGATCTCAACTTCCGCAAGCTGGCTAAGGATCTAAAAAAGAACGACGATAATGTGGTAGTGGAGCGGGTTGATTATCTATGTCGGGATGACGGCCTTGCCTATATTGTCGATGGCTTCAGGAGAAAAGAGCTTGAAAGGATTGTTATAGTTGCATGCGCAACCAAAAATAAGATTTTCGAGAGCGTAGTCACCGAGGATCTTGAGTTAGATCCGGAGGCGCTGGAGATAGTGGATATCCGGGAGCAGTGCGGATGGGTTCATGAGAACAAGTCAGACAGCACCAAAAAAGCAGCGCTCCTGATTAATGATGCTTTGGCAAAGGAGATATATGAGGCGCCGAAGATCGAGATAGAAGCGGGCGAGGACATTTTGATCATTGGAAATGTTGAGGGGTTAAAAGTTGCAAGAGACTTGTCAGAGTTCGGTGCTGAAGTACAGCTCATGACAGAGGAGGGATATGTGAAAAAAGACTGCAACCTCTGCCTAGAGTCACAGCTATGCGAACCCTCAATTAGGGAGTGTCAATATACCCTGGAAGATGTGGTGGTTCATCCAAGCGCAAAGGTCACAGAGATAGAGGGTCAGATCGGCGATTTCACGGTGAATTTTGAGAGAGGCAAGTTTGTTGATCAGGGCTTATGTCTTGCCTGCGGAAAATGCGAAGAGGTCTGTGAAACAGGGGCCATAACTTCGCCCCCTGATTCCATCACCCGGGTCTATGTTATAGATGAGGAAAAGTGCAACGATTGTGAAGAATGCATTACGATATGTCCAACGAAGGCGATAAATCTTAAGGGCATGGAGGGGAGTGTGAAGACAGGCCAGGTTATCTCATTTTCAGATGTTGGTCCAAGAGAAGGCGTCTACGTATGTAAAGGCGAAAACAGGGTTGAACTCTATAAAAATGCCCAGGCCGCTGTTCTGCGCGCTATCCCCTATATGGATGGGATAATGAAGCCGGATGTGTTTGAGACCGATACAGAGAAGTGTGCCAATAGGTGGATCAGCGGGAAGGACATGGATGTCGAGGGTTGCACCATATGCAAGGATGCCTGTCCATATGACGCAATAGATTCAGGGGAAATCGACAAGATACTGTGTCAAAGCTGCGGCATTTGCACCGCGGTATGTCCGCAGGGTGTGATAAGTTGGAAGAATCATCCTGCTGAAGAAATAATGGATGAGATATCGAGGAAGCTAGATACAGACATAAAGCCAAAGATGTTGATGTTCGCATGTGAGGGATGTGGGCAGGCGGTCTTGAAGGCTGCAGGCGAGTCCAAAATTAAGTATCCGGTTGTAATGCCTGTATCGGTGTCTTGTCTTGGAAGTGTCTCGGATACCAACATTTTAAGGGCGTTCGATCTTGGTGCCGATGGAGTTGTACTCGCCGGTTGTCAGGGAGGGAAATGCAGACATAAGAACGGTGTAAAGATGGCAGCTAAGACTGTGAATTTCGTGGAAACGCTCCTAAACGCACTTGGTATTGAGGGAAAGAGGATAAAGATGATCCAGGCAGATCCTGAGAAACCCAAGAGGTTTGCCCAGGCACTTTCTAAGTTTACAGAGGAGCTGAAAGATCTTAAGCCCACTCCTTTAAAGAAGAAAGAGCATGTCGATGTTGATAAAGTAATGAAGTCTGCGGATGGCGAGAGAAAGAAGACCAAGAGGGATCTTTTGCATGCATATGTTTCATCGTTTTCTGAGACAACAGGTATTAGTTCTGGAACGATTAAGGGCGACTTCCCATTTGGTGATGTAACAGTGGACGTGACTAAGTGCACTGTCTGTGGGGCATGTGGCTCTCAGTGTGGCACTGGCGCTTTCCTTGCTACTGGCAAGGTTCTCCCGCTGGTTGAGTTTACTCATACTTATTGCATCGGATGTGGGATCTGTGAAGCAATCTGTCCTGATGGGGCGATAACACTTCAGAAACGAATTGATCTGGAGCGTTTCATCCTTGCACAGGGGGAGGAGATCAAGGTCAAG
>JAZFTJ010000061.1:0-18192 GCA_036446635.1 Hydrothermarchaeales archaeon (SeqCode)
TATTGTATGTGCAGGAAAGCTTACAGGCACAGCAAGATCAAAGGACATACTTCTGATGCAGGATGCCGGGGCAAAAACCGTTCTCGACCACGTGGACGCAGGATTCCCTTCCACCTATAAATGCCGGAGGGAACAGCTCCTTAAGATCTTCAAGATAATATACAGTAACCTCGCATCAACAGACCCGGACTTTATAGTTCTAGAAATAGCCGACGGCATTTTTCAAAGAGAAACAAACATCCTGCTTGAGGAAAAGATGCTCATGGAGAAGGTTATGCACATATTCTTCAGCGCAAGCGATTCATTGGCTGCCTACGGAAGTTACCTGTATCTCAAAAAGATGGGACTTGAGATCAGGGCATTCTCCGGGCCTGTCGCAAACTCCAAGCTTACAGTAAGGGAGGTCTTAGAAAAGACAGGCGTACCGTGCATCGCGCCCATAAAGAGGGATGTGGGGGAGATATATTCGCTGATAACAGGATAAACACCCCCCCAAAGAGAGACCCTGGTCTATCAAGGCAAATGCATTCTTCTACGCCTAATAAGATAAAGAAGAGGCAGGGTAACAGGGGTGGAGGCTAAACTTATCATCAAAATACCCCTATTTAAAGGCCCATAAACACAGGCAACAACGTATAAAGCGATTGAAATAAACATCAAAAAATCTGCAATACGATATGACCACTTCTTACCCAAAAACACAACAACAGTCTTTAAATCAGCCCCCTTATCCGCATCATAATCCCGCAGTTGCTGAAGGACATGAGCCCACACATGCACAAGAATAATGATTACCCCCAAAAGCACGCTCGCCTCCTTAATATCCCCAATCAAACTCCAACCAGCAAGATAGGGAATCACAGCCATACCCAAAAGATTAGCCACAATATCAAAACCCGGCCTACACTTCAACCTAAAAGGATACGCAGAATACAAAATACCCAGTATGTTTAGAGCAATCAACAACACAAAAAACGTCTTATTAATACGATAAGCGATGCCAAACCCAAAAACTAGAAAACACAGTACAATCAACAGCCCCATCCTCCTAGATATGGCCCCAGAAGTTAAGGGCAGCTTCGACTTGACTTCATGGTTCATATCAGTATCTCTATCACAATACTGGTTGAATACGAAGACCGACGCCATAACAAGACAAAAAGCGACAGCGGCCATTGCCACCCTAATATCAATCGCACCCAAAAATATGACAGGAAGCAGGAAACTTGTCAAACCCCCAAACCAGTCCTTGAACCTGATCAGTTTTAGAAACTCCATAAATCTGACATCCTTCTACACACATTAAACAAAAGACAACGATAAATAACGCACTACAACGTCAAAACCTTTTCGGATTAACGTTTATATATATACCCCAATAAAATTTTAAGCCTCTCTGGAGCTATTTTAGGTTGATAGTGGAGATGGGGCCATTTGCTTTATTCTTTTTGACACAGCTGCTGAGCGATAACACCCATCACAGTACACGTCTCCAAAGGAACATTACTACCCGTAAGCTCCAGATGATACGGGACAACATCAAGCAAAGACTGCGGAAGACCACGCCTCCCAAGACCCATAATAAGACATGCCCGCTTGAGAGGATGCTCGGGCTTGGCAAGCAGGACAGCCTCCGCCATACCAACCTTCTTTTCTTCACGCGGATGAGACGTGGTGGCAACAGGAAGACCCAGACCACTCCAGTCCTCAGGCGGCCGTTTTTGGGTACAGGCTACAAGAACAACCCTACCCTGCTTCACAAGCTCTCTAAGATACCGTCCCCCCCTGCCAATATTTGTCTCGGTGATCACCCTGCTGATAAGATCTTCCAGATCGTCAGTGGGAAAGCCCATGAGAGCCAGATCCAGTCCAAAGGCAGCGCAAAGCGGAGCAGCCCTGGCCACAGCCCTAAGATGAACCGGTTTAAGAGCCCCCTCGTAGGTGTCATAAAGAGCTAACATGTTATTAGATGATTTCATCTGACTTACTACCTCAACTTTACGGGTTCTACCTGAATCTTGGTTCCCAGACACACTATGCCCAGAAGACTTGAAGCCATGATCCTTCATAGCCCTACATATCATCTCCTCCAATTTAACATTATCACCACAGTCATCCAAAGCAACCTGATAGATCCTTTGGGCCTCATCATCCTCGCCACACCGTATAAACCCCTTGGCAAGATTCATCCTGATACTCGCCCTACGATGAACATCCAATACCTGTGAACTCATACGAAATCCTTCTCTGAACCAGTTCAACGACAACTCCACAAATCCCGCCTTATCTGCACTACCACCCAAGGCTGTCATGAGCCCAATCCTCAAAGCAGGATCATCAAGCAGATCCAGCGCATGCGCTACTATCTCAAGATCCTCTGCGGTAGAGGCATTCCCAGCGAGGTACCTCAAAGTACCTAGTCGTTCCTCATCACCTAAACTCAAGGCGGTCTCAACAGCTGCCCGAAGAGGATTTCGAGAGTCAAGCGGCCTCCCGGATCTTTTACACTGAAGATAAAAATAACCCAAAAGCCTAGACAGCACTGCTTTGTCATCAACATCCATCAAAATGTCGAGAATATCATCAGGAGAAGGGCCCGCCTTCTTGCAACCCTTTGCCCACTGTCTGATCACAGCTTTGACGTCTTCGCTCTCAAAGCCCTTGTTCAGGACAGACCGGGCAAGCAACGGCCTCAGGCGTTCACACCCCAGATAGGGTGCACAGCCCGTGACGGCGTCGGATACCCCCTGCCCCTCCGGCATAGACTCTATACATTCAAGAGCCCTATCCAGAAGCTTCTCCCTGGCTTGGACAGCCCCTTTGTCTCTCCATGAGCCAATCTTCTTACAAATAGTAACCAGAAGCTCAGCCCTACGCCAAAGCCTCTCCACATCACCCGCAGTTCTCAACGCCCCATCAGCAGCTGAGACCGCATCCTTCAAATCAAGCCTGGGATCAGAAGAGAGGTCAAACAAGGCCAAGGACACATAATAGGGATCACGCAACTGCCTGGCATCATCCAAGAGCTCATCCGCCCTACGTTGACGTGCCTTAGACTCCCGTATAAGCCTACGATACATAGAAGGATCATGCCCATCATGCTTTTCAGACATAACTATTAGAAACATCCTGATGGTAAATATACTATTCTAGTCAATAGAATAACACACACAAAACCCCCCACTATATGATCTACCCAATCCCAAAGGGCTCAAGCTTCTTCTCGATTATCCCCCGAACAATGTCTCTTTCCAAAGGATACACGGCCTTCATCGTCGCATGCCCACCCTCCACCCCCGTATTAAGAAAACGATAGTAGGTTATAATCGAAACATCAATATCAACCCCTGCATTACCACCCTTTGCGACTGTAAACACATAATTCTCAAAATCCTTAGCATTAACCTCGAAATTCCTAATCCACAGCGTCCTACTACCCCCAGCAGGGACAACGTGACGCTGAGATATCTCACCACTACCCGACCCAAGACCCCATATAGAAACATCAAACACGATCTTAGAAAACACAACATCCATATCAAGGGGATTCTCAATGACAATCGGAAGATCCATAACGATCTTATTCTGCCCAGGCAACCAAGTAAAAGCGATATCAGGACTAAAAGAACCCTGAACCTCCTTCTCCTTGAAACTAAAATTAAGATCCTTTATACCACTAAACCGCCGGTACTCCCCAATACCAACAACCGGAACAATCAAGACCAAGAACACCGTAGCCAAGACGATGATCCTCCTCTTATCCCGGAGATACTCTAAGCTTATACAGAATCACTCCCACAAACCAATATTCTTCTCCTTCAAATCACTAGCCTTCCTCTGAAGAACCTTATAAACAACACTATGAGGCTTACCCAACGCCAACATCTCAACAGCCTCAGACGCCAAACTAACCTCGTCCGCCCGACCCATAATCGCAACAGTCTTCCCATAGACAGAGACACAGGCACCCGACATCTGCGAGATAAACTCCCGAGTCTTACCCTCCCGACCAATAATCCTACCCTTCTGCCGCTGCAACGTCTTCTTAGACCTCCCCACAAGATCAGTAAGATCAATAATCGTAAGCATATAATCATCACTTTTAAGACGCAAAGCCCTATCAGGATTAATCCCCCGCCCAATAGCCTTGATCATATCCCGCGCCTTCCACTCCGCCAAAACATCCTCCCCCACATTCTCAACAGTAATATTACCCTCCTCAGCATCAATATCGATCCTGACACCAAGACAGCTCTCAATCCCCTCCTTCACCGAGCCATCCTTACCAATGAGAACACCCAACCTTTCCAAAGGAATCCTTACATACTCCATAAAAATCTCACCCGACCATTGAAGCTTACAACGCCCCTGTTACATATTTATAAACTTCCGCCCGGTCAACATCAAAAAACCGATTGAAAAACCTAGCCAAATTCGAGACATCACGAACCAAAAGCTCCTCAAACAAAGGATGATGCTTTAAAACACCCTGAGAAAAGTCGATAATCACAGGCTTATCACCATCCATAAGGACATTGTACTCACTAAAATCACCATGAACAAAACCCCTCATCCTCATAATCTTAAGAGCCTCCCTAAGCTCCAAAAAGACAGACTCAGGATCCTCCAACCTACTGTTCTTAAGCATATCCGCGGCCTTCTCATCCCCCACAAACTCCATAATCAAAACATTGTTCCGAGAAACAACCGGCCGGGGAACCCTAACACCCGCATTAAGAGCCAGCTCCAGATTCTTAAACTCCTTCTCAACCCACGCATATACAATGCCACGCCTCGTCCTCTTAATCCTACTAAACCGGCGATCACCATCAATATACCGCCACATATTCCTGAAATCACTGGTCGTCACACGATGAATCTTAACAGCATAATCCTCACCACCCCTCCCAACAGCCCTGAAGACATTCGCCTCCTTACCAGTCTTAATAACACCCAAGAGGGTGTCAATAAAACCCTTATTTGCGAACCTATAAAGAGTTAACAGCGTAGACTTATCAAAGACCTCACTACCAACACGAACATCCTCCACGCCCTTGACACGCTTCCTATACTCATCAATAGATTGATCAATCTTCTTGAGGTCTTTCTCCATCAAATGAGGCACCCCTCAAATCAAACCCTGACGAGTAAGTCTATCAACCTGTGGCTTGGTAAACCTCCAGACCACATCCCCCTTCTTATCACTCTGAACAGACCACGGCTGAACTATAATAACATCACCCTCACGAATCCAGATCCGCCGCTTCATCTTCCCAGGGATCCTGACAGTCCGGATCTTATCATCAGCGCACCTGACCAACATCTTACTAGCACCAAGCATCTGCTCCACAAACCCAAAGATCTCATTGTCTTTAGGAAGACGCAAACGCCTCACAAGCTGATCATCATTCCTTTTATATACCAAGCAATTCCTCCTTGACTCACTCAATAGCCAAGAATTAATAACCCTTACTTATTAAGTATTCCCTCACCGGACCAAGGATCTCAACAAGATAATCCGCGGCAGAATTCTTAAGATCCTGCGGATGCAGATCACCTTTCTTATACACATCCTCAAGCTGCTTGTAGCTCTCAAACCTCAGATCTCCCCCAAACTTCTCAGGCCTCTCAATGACAACCTCGCCAATCCTGTTGAAGATATGATTCTCAAAGATCTCCAAAATCGGGTTGCCATCAACCGTCTCCATAGGACAGAAAGCCTTCTTAACCTTACTCCGAATAACCTCCTCAGAATCATCCACAGCGATGAAGTTCTCCTTACTGGAAGACATCTTCTCATCACCATCAATCCCATGGATTATGGGTAGATGAATACAGATAGGAGGCGCATAACCCAACTTGGAAAGATTATCCCTGGCCAACATATGTATCTTCCTCTGATCAATCCCCCCCACCGCCACATCGATGTCCAAAGCGATCATGTCAATAACCTGCATCAGAGGATAGATCACCCTCGCAACCTTCGGATTATCATCCTCCTTACTCACCATATCCATACTACGCCTCGCCCTGAGAAGAGTAGTCACAAGAGCCATCTTATGAACATTCATAAAATATTCCTTAGTCAACTGAACCTCAGACCCCAGGACAAACTCAGTCTTCTCCGGATCCAAGCCCATCCCAATAAAACACTCCCTGTTAAACCTAGCAATCTCCCCTATCTCCTCCATCGTCCCCTTATCATTCAAATACGCATGAAGATCCGCCAACAACACTACAACCTTAAAGCCTGCCCGCTGAAGGTCAATAAGCTTATTAACACTGATCATATGCCCAAGATGAATCTTGCCACTAGGCTCATAGCCCACATACACACGCGGACAATCCTTCTCGGATAAAAGACCCTTTATCTCATCATCCTTTATTATCTCAACAGCATTTGATCCGATCAAACCAATCTTTTCATCCACGTTCATAACGGTCCTCCATATTTCAATCTCTTCATAATATGTACCGGATATAAACGTTTCTGAAACCAGACCAAAAACTAAATATGCCAAAGAAGGCAGTTAAAAGCCCATGGAGGATAGCTTCTCATTAAACGACTTAATAAAAAAGAGACGCGGACTGATAATCGCAGGCCTTGTGGCGCTAGCGATAGTGCTGGCTCCCTCACCGGAACCAATCACACTAGCCGGAGAAACACTGGTCCTCACTCCCCATGGACAACAGATGATCGCTCTACTTTTAGCATTCGTCGTGATCTTTATAACAGAGGCCTTACCCTTCGGCATGACAGTTGCAGTCGTATACATCTGGGTAGTGGCTTTTGGAATAATGCCTTACGAAGAAGCTGCAACCATCTTCAGCCACGATGCAGCATGGTTTATCATGGGCGCACTGATGATCGCGGTAGTTCTGGTAAAATACGATATACATAAGAGGATACTCGCGATAATTCTAAAAATTGTCGGAAGCTCAACCCAAAACGTTGTAATAGGAATAGTCGGGTTCTCTGCCATAGCATCTGTTTTCATCTCCGACCACACAGTCGCAGCCTTGATGCTGCCAGTGGGAATAGCCATAGTCCAGATAAACGGAGGGATAGACGAGGTTCCAAACCTGGCCAAGCTATTAATGTTCTCAATAGCATTCGGAGCCACCATAGGCGGACTGAGCTCACCCTCAGGAGGAGGCAGAAACGTCCTGATGATAGGATTTCTAAACGAGTTCTTCAACATAAGGGTGGGCTATGGACAATGGATGATAATGGCATTGCCAATAACCTTCATCCTCATACCTATAGTGGCATTCATACTTCCAAAAATATTCAAGCCAGAGGTAAATGACCTAAGCGAGGCTGCTAACAAAATCCAAGAAGAGCTGAAAATTAATAAAATGGACAGAAGAGACTGGGCAGTCATCTCGATATTCTTATTTATACTGTTTTTATGGATAACCAGAAGCCACATCTACGGTATTGGAACCATAGCAATGTTCGGAAGTCTACTATACGTCCTTTTCGGCCTGATAGATTGGGAGGACATGTCAAAGATACACTGGGGCGTTGTCCTGCTATATTTTGGCGTCATAGGCTTGGGCAAGGCATTGATTAGCACTGGCGCATCTAAGTGGCTTGCATTAAAAGCCCTGCAGCTGATAAGCTCTTTTGGACTAGCCTCTGGATATGCCCTTGTTTTTAGTTCAGCCGCATTCATGTCCCTAGTAACCCAGGTGATGAGCGACGGACCAGCCGTTGCCACAATGGCCCCTGCGCTCTTGGAACTTGCAAAAATCTCAGGCACAGACCCCATAGTCCTCGGCATCTCACTGGCCATATCCTCAGCCTTCTCATTCATACTTGTAATCGGAACCCCGCCAAACGCAATTATCTACGGAAGCGGATATGTTAACTCTGCCGACTTCAGAAAAGCAGGGATTTTGTTAGAAATCATTGCACTGGCAGTGTTGTTTTTAGTGATCTATTTCTGGTGGGGCTTCTTAGGAGTTGGAATATTGGGTTTTCACTGAGGTGATAAGATGAAGGTATTGATGTGCACAGGAGGATCGAGATTCGCAGAAGATGCGATAAAATTCGGCATAAGATTAGTCAAAAACGCAAGCCCCGAGATAACGCTCTTTTCAGTTATAGAGAAAAAAGTTTCTGTTGAAAAGCCAGAGGAGGCGATAGAGAGGGCAGCGCATATCATAAAAGAGAATGGCTTCACCCCAGAGATAAAGACAAAAGAGGGCTTTGTCACAGAAGAGATCATCAAAGAGGCTAAGGATGGCTCCTATGATCTTGTGGTTATAGGATCCCATGGTCAAAGAAGCAGTCTTATAGGAGTATCAGAGTTTCTGTTAGGAGCTGAGGCATACAGAGTGATAAGATACTGCAAAACCTCCGTCCTTGTGGTAAAAGAATCTAAAAGTTTTAATAAGGTCCTGTTCACGACAGATGGCTCGGAATGCGCTGAAAAAGCCATTGATTTCGGCGCTGATTTATTGCAAGGCACAAAGACATCTGTGACGATCATCCATGTAATCCCAGCGTTTGTCGAGCATTTCAAGGACTATCTCGAGCCGGTGGCATCAGATCTTTTAGAAATACTTAAAACCTTGCCAAGACGCGAAGCATGGCGGTTAGACAGAAGTAAAGACATATTCAAAAAATATGGCATTGTCGCCGAGAGAAAGGTAAGAGAAGGCGATGCAGCAGAGGAGATCCTTAAAGAGTCAGAGCGCTATGACATGATAGTCATGGGGTCTCTTGGACGAAAGAGTTCAGGGAAATTTATAATGGGCGATGTATCCTCTAACGTTGTGACTCATGCTAAAAAGCCGGTGTTGCTCTACAGGTCAAAACCTTAATCCCGCTACTCTTTATATACTAAAAGATTGACTTCAAAAACTCAAACAGAGCAACAAAAAGGCTTTAAGGAACGATGCTAATTTTTTCTACCCCACTGCTTGTATATGGATAAGAGTTTTATATATAGTAAGAGTCTTATAATCTTTTACTAATAAGAGGATGTGTTATAAGGTGGAAGATGACCTCGGGATTAAAAAAGACGGAGGAGGTTAAATGGCAAAGATTATGGTCGTTGACGACGAGGCCGACATGAGGTTTATGGTTAGAAAAATACTCGAGAATGAGGGACATGAGGTTATAGAGGCAGAGGCAGGCAAGGTTGCTTTAGATAAGCTTAAAGAAGTGAAACCAGACCTCATACTCTTGGACGTAATGATGCCCGGACTTGATGGATGGGAAGTGTGCAAACAGATAAGAGAAAACAAGGAAACAGAGAATATTACAGTGACCATGCTCACAGTAAAATCTACCGACGAGGACAAAGTCACAAGCTTCGACGACGGACTAGCAGACTGGCATATAAGCAAACCATTCAAGAAAAAGAGATTCGTTAAGACCGTGAAATGGTTGCTTGAGAGTCCATTAGAAAGAAAGTCAGCTCCTTAGGAGGGTTTGCAATAGGAATAAGCATATGCATTGCCTCAGGGAAGGGAGGGACAGGAAAAACGGTTTTAAGCACAAACCTAGGCGTTGCTCTAAGCGAGATGGGAAAGAAAGTTATGATATTAGATGCGGACATCGAGATGGCAAACCTTGCACTATACCTGGGGTTAGAAGGGGCAAACGTTACGTTGCACACCGTCTTATCTGGAGAGGCAAATATACAAGACGCCATATACGAAGGCCCAGCAGGAGTTAAAGTAATGCCATCCGGATTATCCCTTGACAGCTTGATAAAAGTAGATCCAGACAGGCTCGGAGAGGTTTTGAAAGAAATTTTAAAGAGCGTAGACATCCTCCTAGTAGATGCCCCCGCAGGCCTAGGCAAAAGCGCCGCAGTAGCACTGGCATCATCTCAAGAAGTAATACTTGTAGTAAACCCCGAGATATCCTCATTATCCGGCGCTTTAAAAACTAAAATAGTCGCAAGAAGATTAGGCGCAAATATACTTGGAGTCGTTGTCAATAGAGCGAACATCGCAGGGGGAGACCTGAATGTCGAGGAGATAGAGATCTTGCTAGAGACACCGATAATCGGCTTGTTACCAGACGACCCCGAAGTAGGGAGCGCAGCGGCCGTAGGAGAGCCTATAGTCCTAAAATCTCCAAATTCACCGCTAGCTGTTGCCATAAAAAAATTGGCGTCTGATTTAATACAAAGTGATTATCTTAAGGATAATGGAAGCGATTCCCTCACTAAAAGATTAGCTACCGGTCTATCAAGTGATAACCAAACCTAATATAATAGTCTTAAAAAAGATTGGGAGGAGACGGGCTTACTTTATAAGCGTTATCTCCATTGCAGAGACGTTCATTGAGGAACCGTCTTCTCTGGTGACTTGTTCCGTCAGGATGTCTATATTCTTTACCTTTACGTCTGTCATGAAGCGATTTCTCACAATTTCCGCAGTATCAACTGCTCTGCTTATTGCCTGACCTCTGGCCTTGATTATTACTTCGTTTCCATTGCCAAATTGGGTAGTTACTGCTAGAACATAGTTCATCACAGGTTTCTTGCCTATGTATATCACATTGTCATCTGCTTTTTTGTCATCTGCTTTTTTTTCTGCCATTCTGTATCACCTCTGCTTTTTCCAAAGAGATGAGTTAACATAATATAAATCATTTTCGATGGGCAAATCTGGAGCTTTTAGATGGAATGATTTGAAAGTATTTTATATCAAACACACCATAGGGACTGGATGATAAAAAAAAGCGCAAAAACATATTTTAAAGGATTTGCAGCTGGGGTAATAGTCTCTATAGTTTTATTAAGGACCTATCCAAGCATCTACCACATCTTCACCGGAGCGCTGACAAAGAAGCTTGAGATCCAAAGACAAATCATCCCAAGCCTGCCGCTGATGCTTATAGTAAACAACACTATAGCCGCTCTTATCTGTGCCTTCGGAGGATATGGTTTTACAAAGGTCTATCTAAAAAGGGGCATAGAAAAAGAGAGATTGTATAGTTTCACACTAAACATATTCCCAGTCATTGTCTTGTTTAGCAGCGGCTTTGTGGTAGGAGCATTCTTACCACCATTTATCAACGACCTCACAAGCTATTTTGCACTGCTATTACCACATGGCATCTTTGAACTACCGGCAACAATATTATCCGGGTCCATAGGCTTTGACATCGCAGACACAGCACATCAAATCAGTCGCTCAATTGAAATATTTGCGGAAAAGATCGAATACAAGATAAAGAGCAAGAAAAATGAATATGTTACTATCTTAATCCTGATAGCACTTGGAGGAATACTGGAGGGCGTCTGGCCCCTTTAAACAAAGAGTGGTCATTTAAGAGATAAAGATGTCCTATACGTAAAGCACATAGAGCATCAGATACACCGCAACACCGGTAATAAAAGAAACAGACCAAAAAACCAGAGTAGCATAGCCGATCTTTTTATGCATACCGCGCTCAGGTTTACTCCTGAAAACCCTCTTCTTTTTCAAAAGCGTGTGTTTGTAACCATAATAGACCGCGTATCCTGCCAAGACAAACGCAAGGGTGGAAGAGATGCCATGAACGATAACAACCGGGAGATAGACAGTTTTTCTTATATTCGCGGGACCCATGAATCCAGAGCGCACACCTAAAGTCCGGCTTCCTATCATAAAAAAAACTACAAAGAAGAGGTTTATGAGAAACCCCAGAGTCATCAACTTGGCATGGCGATTGCTCAAATGCTTAAGGGCATAGGAAAATCCAATTATAAAGACCGCGAGAATGACCACCTGAAGGATCAGACTGAAATCTGAAAAAAAGCTTGCAGCAGTACCAAAAACGCCCATAACAATCGACCTTATCTCTGAGAAGTCAATGTGATAATTATCTTAGGTCATATATCTAAGTTTTTCTGTCTCACCAGACTCAAACTTCGATAATAAATCCTGATAATTCTTTTTCATCACCTCATTAACACTTGGCTTGATCTTATCCAAAGCTTTGGTAAAGTGTTTACTCATCACCCTAGAAGCTTTTATCTCCTTTTTATCTCTTAAACTCTTCCTTAATACTAGCATAGCAGCTTCTCTACAAAGAGCCTCCAAGTCAGCTCCGGTATAATCCTTGGTCTTCTCTGCCAGCTGTTCAAGGTCCACATCCTTTCCCAACGGAATATTCTTTGTATGTATCTGAAGGATCTTAAGCCTCGCATCCTTGTCTGGAACCTGAACAAGCAAGAGTTTGTCAAATCTCCCTGGCCTTAAAAATCCCGGATCTAGAAGGTCAGGCCTATTCGTAGCTGCAATGATAATAACCCCCTGAGCTGCATCTTCCAAGCCATCTATCTCAGTTAGCATCTGATTTACAGTCGTCTCAGTCACCCTAGAACCGGCATCTCCACCCCTTCTCATAGAGGCAATGGCATCGATCTCATCAAAAAAGACGATGGTTGGCGCAGATTGCCGAGCCTTTTTAAATATCTCTCTTATCGCCTTCTCGCTCTCCCCCACCCACTTACTAAGGACCTCAGGACCTTTAATCGAGATGAAGTTTGCCTCTGATTCGTTTGCAACAGCCTTGGCCAACAGCGTTTTTCCTGTGCCAGGAGGCCCAAATAATAAAATTCCTTTAGGCGGGTTTATCCCCATCTTCTCAAACTTTTCCGGATATTTTATCGGCCATTCAACAGACTCTATCAAGTCTTGTTTGATCTCTTCCAGGCCTCCAACATCCTCCCACGTGACATTAGGCACCTCCACAAAAACCTCTCTTAAAGCCGAAGGCTCGGCGGACTTCAAAGCTTCATTAAAATTCTTCTTTGTAACCTGAAGTTTATCTAAAACCTCTGTCGGAATAGTTTCACTTTCAAGATCTATCTCCGGCAGGTGATCTCTAAGGGCGTTCATAGCAGCTTCCTTACAAAGCGATTCCAGATCTGCTCCAACAAAGCCATGTGTAACATCGGCTAGTTCTTTAAGATCTACCCTCTCGCCGCCGTGTATGTTTAGCCGATTGCCTGAGACTTTGATTGTATAGTGCTTTTCACCATCTTTAATTTCCCATTCCGCAGTGGTAAGAGGTGAAATTTTTGCATTAATAGATAAAGAGTGTTCATTGTCATCGAAAGTTTTTCTCAAAGAGTCGGATATGTTATTGGTCTCAAGGTCTTTTTTAAACTCAGGTCCTATGCTAAATAAATATTCCCTACCAAGTGGCATCCCTCTTGTGTGAATCTGTAGTATCTCCTTTCTCCCGTTTCTGTCCGGAACTCCTATGACAATTTCTCTATCAAATCTTCCAGGCCTTCTTAGAGCAGGATCCAGGGCGTCTGGCCGATTTGTTGCACCTATAACTATCAGTTTCCCCCGGGCCTTAAGTCCATCCATAAGGCTTAGTAGCTGTGCTACAACTCTCCTTTCAACCTCCCCGGTAACCTCTTCACGTTTTGGCGCTATGGCATCTATTTCATCAATGAAGACTATACTGGGAGCGTTCTCTTCCGCCTCCTGGAAGATCTTCCTAAGGTTCTCCTCGCTTTCCCCATAGTACTTACTCATTATCTCAGGCCCATTAAGGGGGGAAAAGAAAGCATTTGTCTCGTTTGCAACAGCCTTTGCTATCAATGTCTTGCCGGTACCAGGAGGGCCGTGCAGTAAGACGCCTTTCGGAGGCTCTATTCCAAGTTTGTCAAAGAGCTCCGGATGTTTCATAGGAAGCTCGATAATTTCACGTACTCTCTGAATTTCCTCTACAAGGCCGCCTATATCCTCATATCTAATATCCGGTATTCCTCCTTTTTCAAACTCCGAGGGCTGATCTCTGACCTTGATCTGGGTTGAGGAGGTGACTTGCAGGATCCCTGGGGGGCTTGTTTGTGCAATGATGAATGGCAGTGGAGTGCCAAGAACCACTATGACAATTTTATCGCCTTTTGAAACTGCCCGCCCCAAAAGTCTCCTATTGACAAAGTCCTCAAATCCTGGTGAAAACTTTATTGGCCTATCAGGTGTTATAACAATGGTGGTGGCTTCTTTAGCCTCTATATTCTTTAGCTTGACTTTATCGCCCAGCGATATGTGCGCGTTCTGTCTTAGAAGTCCGTCCATACGAACTATTCCAAGTCCTTCATCTTGTTCGTGGGATCGCCAGACTATTGCGCCTGTAGACTTCTTTCCCATGATTTCAACAAAATCTCCGGCTGTGACCTTAAGCATGTCGCGTGTTTTAGTGTCTACTCTCACAACCCCTCTTCCAACGTCATTTTTAAGCGCCTCTGCGACTTTAAGTTCTACTTCCATTTATTACGTCACCCTTTATGGTTATTCTCTTTTATATCGTGATTAATAAATCTAACTAGTTCATCAGAGGTCTGAGGGATGCCTATGATCTGGTATTTTTCGTTGATTACGAGGGTTGGAACCTCTCTTACTCCAAGCTCTAATGCTCTTTTGTAATCCTCTTTTTGGGATATGTCGCGTTCTATCATGAGGGCCTCATTCATCAGTTGCAGCGCTTCTTCTATAGCTTTTTTGGCGGTTGCGCATTTTTGGCAGCCTGGTTTTGTAAAAATCTCAAGTAGTATTTCGCTCATAGTCTTTTTCTCCAAATATCCGGGGATTTGTGCTTTTTTGTCTTATCACTAACCCTCTTTTAGTTACTTTTTGTTACTATACCTTTGTCACTGTTTAACAACATAAAATATTTTTAATAACAAAAAGTTAGAAAAAACAAGCTTCCAGAACCATTAAACATCAAAACCCCCTCAACAAACCCTGAAAAAATAGAAGCCAGAGATTTACTTACGCTTCCTCCTCTTAGAACGCTTCCTTCGCGTTGGAGCTTCCTCTTCACCCTTCTTCTCATCCTTCACCAAGTACTGGACCATCTGAGAATAAGCAGGCCTAGATATGAAAACACCCACAGAAATACCAACAATCACCGTCAAGGCAAAACCCTTCATCTTCTCCAAACCAATAAAATAAAGCGGAGCCATAGCAGCGAAGGTAGTCAAATAAGAGCTTATAACAATAAACCAAGCACCCTTCACCTTAGCTCTAAGAGACTTCTCCACATCCATATAGACCTCATCAGTAATAACAATCTGATCATCCACCCCCGTACCAACCGCAGCAATAATCCCTGCAATAGATGGGAGATCAAGATTCCACCTAACAAGCGCAGCAAACCCAAGGATCATTATGACTTCACTGGCCCCTGTGGCCACAATCGGAAGAGCAATCCGCGGCCTTCTATACCTGATGAATACAAACGAGGCAACAGCCAAAAGCGCAAGTATCCCTGCAAGCAAAGCATTCTTTGCGAACTGCTCACCAAGAGTTGCAGATATACCCTTAGAAGCTACAACATTCACTTTCACAGGCAAAGCACCAGACCGCAATACAATCTCAATATCCTGAGCCTTCTGCCTAGCACCCTCATCGCTTCCTGTCTGCAAAATCATGCTTTGGACAGTAATCCCTGCCTCCAACTCCTCCTGAAGATCCAAACTTAATGGGGCCTTGTTAACGAGTTCATCATCCATATACATAAAGACCTCTTCAAAATCGGTCTCAACAGCGGCGTCCTTGAATCTCGCAGCAGCTTCATCAGTTATCGTGAATGGGACCACCCACGCCCCAGACGCCGGATAGAATTTGAAAGGCTCAACCCTCCTCAATTCAGATCCGGTAAACACAGATATGTTACCGATCGTTACAACCAGTTTTCCCGGTTTACCTATCAAAGCCTCCGCCTGCTCCGGGTTTACTCCTGCAATTTTTACAGAGATAAAAGTATCCTGAAGCGACTTGATCTCAACATCCTTAAGACCTGCACTGTTAAGCCTGCGCTCCATAATACTAATAACCGATGTCAGCTCCTCAATAGTAAGTGGCTTTTCTGTCTCCAAGATGATCTGGCTCCCGCCTTTAAGATCAATCCCTAATGTGATGCCACGAAAGACGATGAAAAGAATCGAGATCATAATTGCCATGACTAAGATCTTAACTTTTTTGTCGTTTAAAATCTCGTCAATTAACACTCTCAAGCACTCTCCACATACCATCTTAATAGGCTGTTAGTCTGAAGCCAAGTGCTCAACATGTCGACAATCATTCCAATAAGTATAACAGTGGCGATCTGATCTAGGATGGCGGATGTAGAGACAATTAGGAGGACAGTCATTGCAGTAAGAGTTGTGCCCGACATCGTAAGCCCTGTTACCAGGGCCGTTTCTATTCTCTCATCTACAGTGCCTTCTTTCCTCATCAAGACCCTTGTAGTAAGCATCATATCCGTATCCACTGAATAACCAATAAGCAATAGCAACGCCACGACAGTGCCAAGAGTAAGCTGAATATCTAAAAGGATCATTATCGCAAATGTAGTGACTAGGTCACCTGTTGCAGAAAGGACAACAGCAAGAGATGGAATAACGCTTTTAAATCTCCAGAATACAACGACAGCCATCGCAAAAAGGGCTACGAATATGGCCTTTACCGCCTGGGATAGGAATCTTTCAGGCAAAGAGCCACCCATAGTCTGAATGCTAATACTGCCTGGGGGCACGCCACGTCTGCTGAGAAAGTTTTTGATCTCCTCTCTCCTCTCAACACTCAGGTCCCGCGCCTCAAGCTCAATAGTCTCCTCAACTACCTTCCTTGAGAAGTCGGTGATTATATGGACGCGGGGAGACATGCCAAAAGTTCTCTTAAAATCCACCTCCAAATTGGATATAGGAGCCGATGTTTGAACAGTAATCAAAGTACCCCCCTTGAAGTCTATGCCCATTGGAATCGTCTTGTTTTGGTAGGCATTTCCTACTATCAATACTGATATGAGCAATACAGAAAGAGGGATGATTATAAGTTTTTTTGGCGAAACTTCAGTTATGAATGACATAGATAAAACCAAACCAGCATAATTTTAAGTCTTGGCAGTGTTAAATAACCGGAGTATAAAAGTTTTAAATGGTATAAAAGTCTTTTGGGATAGAGCTATGAGGATCAATCTGATAACCAGTGGAATAATCCTGATCGTATTGGGGATGCTGTTGTTATTCATGGGTGTCTTGGCACAGTCTTTAGGCTCATCTGCAGGATCCAAATCAGGGGTTAAAGGAGGGCTGTGATATTGATAGGCCCATTTCCTATAGTGTTTGGCACAGATGCAGAGTCTGTTAAGACAATCCCAGTATTGGCGATCATTTTGATGCTTATAGTTCTCGCCATCTATGGCAGGTGAATGAAATGAAGGTCTTAATAGATGAGAGCGGGAGAAAACACCTCGTGGAGGGGGATGAACTTCATACAAACAAAGGTGTTGTAGAATTAAAAGATGTAAAGCACGGCGACATCGTCGAGACTCATCTTGGCCACAAATTTCGTGTCGTTGACCCACGGATTATAGATATCTATGAGAAGATGCCTAGGGCAGGGAGCTTTATGCTGAAAAAGGATATTGGCTTGGTTCTTGCTTACACAGGTCTTGGTGATGGAGATATTGTCGTTGACGCTGGCACAGGCTCGGCGGGTCTTGCAGTCTTTCTGGGAAACATCGTAAAACCAAACGGAAGGGTCTTTACATATGAGAAAAATGAAGACGCTGCAAAGATAGCGAAGAAGAACATCGAAGATGCTGGACTTGGGAAATACATCACGGTGCGGGTTAAAGACATAAAAGAAGGCATTGAAGAGGAGGCGGATGTCATCACCCTTGACATGCATGAGGCTTGGGAGGTAGTTCCATCCGCAAAAGACGCCTTAAAAACCGGGGGCTTTATAGCAGTATACAATCCATATATCGAGCACGCTCGTAAGGTATCTTCCGCCCTAAAGAAAGCGGGTTTCAAACAGATCAAGACAGTTGAATGTATTGAGAGAGAAATGGAGTTTAGAAAGCAGGGCACAAGGCCCAAGACGAGGATGATAGGGCACACGGGGTATCTGACTTTTGCCAGGAAATTATGATATCCGATATGGCTATTGTTTTATCACATTTTTTTCCCTTTCATAGATGCTTTTTTCATCCCATCTTTTTGTTGATGAGACCGTAGGTTTAATGTTTCAGAACCATTTTAGACGCATGGTCCACCGAAAGGTTTTAATATCTATGTACTATCTATTTGGATAGCATATGGATAGTAGGCGATAACTGTGAGTATAAAAATCAATGTCAGTATTACAGAGGGAACTCATGAGATTCTACAAAGGTATGCCCAGGAGCTTGGAATAACCAAGACCGAG
>JAZFTJ010000062.1:0-11633 GCA_036446635.1 Hydrothermarchaeales archaeon (SeqCode)
AATGCGGTTGTGGTTCCTGCGTTTTCTATGGTGTTTTTAACACTGAGTTCTCTTGTGGGGTTGGCTATGGACCAGCTGCCGCTTGTTTTGCTTAGATTGACGTTTAGGGTTTTGACAACTATATCCCGGGGTATTCTCTCTGTATGTGTTTTTGAGACATACAGTTCTGGGTTGTAGTCGTTGTAGTTTAGTGTGAAGTATAGTGTGTAGTTGGAGTCTTCTTTTATCCCTGTGGGTGTTTTTATTGTGTATTTCATGTCGAATGTTGAGGTTGGGCAGAGAGAATTTATGGGAAGGTCTTGGGAGGTGATGATTTCAAAGTCTCCGAATTCTTTCTCCATTGTGATATCGTCTGCTCCTAGCTCGCCTATGTTTTTCAGCTCTATGTCGAGTTCGAACTCCTCTCCTGGAAACGTGTAGTTGGTGAAGCTTTCGTATGTGATGTTGCTTGTGATGTTCAGTATGCTCTGGTCGTGTGTGTATATGGTTAGGTTTGCTGTGCCTACGCCGACGCTTGTTGCCAGTAGCCGCATGTCTGCTGAGTATTGGTACCAGTCGTTTTGGTTCTGCATCTCTATTACGGTGAACGGCCCTTCTTTGTATCCTCCCTTTTTTATGATCTCAACGTTTAATGCGGCGTTGTCGAATATTTCAAGGACTTTGACGCTTAGGTCTCCCATGCCGGGGGTGCCGTTGTATCCGCCTTCGATGAGTGTTCCGACTGTGACTTCATTGTTGTATCTTCTCTGCCATCCGGGGTAGGGGTTTATTGTCACGTTTTTTACTATGGGGTCGCATCCTACTGCGCTTGCTATTGGTAGGGTGGCGATTATTATGAGAAAGATGAGGGCTTTAGCCAACTGCATTCTTAATCTCACCTATCTTGATCTTCTGCTGTTCTCCTGTTTTCATGTCTTTTATTACGACTTTGCCGTCTTTTAGTTCTTCTTCTCCCACGATGACGACGTATGGTATGTTCTCGTTGTTTGCGTAGTTCATGGCTTTGTCAAGCTTTCTTCCCATGAGGTCTATCTCGCAGCTTGTGTGCTGTCTTATTTTGTTGGCTATCTTTATTGCGTCTTTTAGTAGCTCTTTTGGTGCGGGTATGACTAGGACTTTTGTCTTTTCTTTGGTGGGCAGTTTTTGTCCCTGTATCTCTAATGCTAGCATGATTCTGTCGAATCCGAAGGCGAATCCGCATGAGGGTGTTTGTCCGCCGCCGAAGGCTTGTATCAACTCGTATCTTCCTCCTCCGCATACTTGTTTTTGTGCTCCGAGTGTTGGTATGGCTATCTCAAATACGGTGCCTGTGTAGTAGTCTAGTCCTCTTGCGATTCCGAAGTTTATGGTGTAGTCTTTAAGGCCGAATGTTTCAAGGAGGTCTAGTGTTTCCGCGAATTTTTTTAGTTCTTCTTTGTCGTATTTTTTTAGCAGTTCTTCGGCTTCTTTCAGGACTTTTTTTGTGCCTTTTAGGTTTATTAGTTTCAGGAGTGTTTCTCTGTTTTCTTGGGATATGTTTGTCTGATTTAGGGCGTCTTGTAGGGCTTCTTTGTCGTTTTTGTCGATGATCCCCATGAGGGTGTTTTGTCCTTCTTCTTTTATGCCGCTTTTTTCTAGAAACTTTCTAAAGACGCCTATGTGTCCTATGTTGATTTCATATTCTTTTATTCCTATTTCTTGGAGTGTCTGTGCTGCTAGGTAGATTATTTCTGCGTCTGACTCTGGTTTGTCGCTTCCTATTAATTCCACACCTGCTTGCCAGAATTCTCTGTATCTCCCGGCTTGTGGTCTTTCGTATCTGAAGCAGTTTTCGAAGTAGTATATTTTTCTTGGCTTGGGTTTTGTTCTAAGTTCGTTGACATAGAGGCGCATTGTGGGTGCTGATAGTTCGGGTCTTAGTGCTAGTTTTCTCCCTGATTTGTCTTCGAAGTAGTAGAGGTGTTCTTGTATGTCTTCTCCTGACTTGGTGGTTATTAATTCAAGCTGTTCAAAGGTAGGGGTCTGGATTTCTCCGTATCCAAAGCTTTCGAAGACTCTACGTATGACGCCCTCTACGTATCTTCTTTTTGCCATCTCTTCGGGTAGGAAGTCTCTTGTTCCCCGGGGCTTTGCGAATTGCATTTTTTTCCTCGCTTTTTGATTCAGATATGTTTTCATTTAAACCTTTGTGTCCCCCCTGATTTCTAGATTCATATAATAATGGTATTTTGGGCTGGGCTGTCGATAATTCTCCTATGTTTGTGGGCTTTTTTCATTTAAATTTGGTGTTGTTACCCATTAACCCAGTTTATCAGTTAATTTTTATTTTTTTTTGAAGGCGGAATCTTCATGATAAACATTCTATTGCTTATAGGGATAGCGGTGCTCCTGGGTTTTGGTGGGGGTAAGTATGTTGAGAAGATCAAATCTCCCCAGGTTGTCGGGTTTATTTTGGCTGGTTTTATTTTGGGGGCCTCGGTTTTAAGGGTCTTTGACACGGCTCTGGTTGAGCAGTTGGATATTCTCAGTTATCTTGCTCTGGCGTTTATCGGGTTTGATGTTGGTGGGGAGATGACGATAAAATTGTTTAGAAAACTTGGTAAGAGCATCGTTATTATCACTGTTTTAGAGGCAATGGGGGCTTTTGTGTTGGTTGCTTCAGCTGTCTTTTTGTATACTCGGGAGGTGCATACTGCGTTGATTTTTGGGGGGTTAGCGTGCGCGACTGCTCCTGCTGCTACGGTGGTTGTTTTAAGAGAGTATAAGGCCTCAGGTCCTCTGACTTCTACTCTTTTTGCGGTTGTGGCTCTTGATGATGCTATTGCTATTACGATCTATTCGTTTGCGTCTGCTTTTTCCAAGAGCTTTATTGGTGGTGAGGTTTCGTTTAGTCAGGTTGTGATAGTTCCATTTATTGAGATAATTGGTTCTCTTGGTCTGGGGTTGGTAATTGGTTTTGTTTTGAGTCGTTTATTTATCCGGATGCATGATCCTAAAGAGCTTCTTATTGTAGGGTTTGGGGGGCTATTGGTCTGTTCTGGGTTGGCTCTTGAGCTTGGGTTTTCTCTGATCTTGGCTAATATGGCGTTGGGCATGACTCTTGTTAATCTCTTGGAGGGTGATAAGAGTGCTTTTAATTCTGTTATGGATATGGCACCGCCAATTTATATCATCTTCTTCTTTTTGGTTGGGGCGCGTCTTCAGCTCTCGTTGCTTACTCAGCTTGGTGGTTTGGGGCTTATCTATATTGTGTTTAGGATAAGTGGTAAGACCGTAGGTGCCTATACGGGGGCGCGAGTTTCTGGTGCTGATGAGAATGTTCAGAAGTATCTTGGTCTTTGTCTGTTGCCTCAGGGGGGTGTGGCTGTTGGCTTGTCTATTCAGGCCTTACATGAGTTTAAGACGTTTGGTCCTGCTGGTGTTCAGCTTGGTCTTTTGGCTGTTAATGTGATTGCAGCTACGACGTTTGTCCTTGAGATGATTGGTCCGCCATCAACGCGATATGCTATTATCAAAGCTGGCGAGTCTCATATTGAGAAGTAGTAGGGGTGGAATGATACATTTAAGTAGGTTGTAAAGTCCTATTATAGCTGAGGTTCGCAGATGGAAGAGATTAAGAGGTACACTGTTCCAAATATTAAAATCAAGGATCTAAGGAAGATCATGGAGCATAAGGTTATTTCTGTTCAGAAAGACGACAGCATTGAGGAACTTGTTAAAAATTTCAGGGAGCATGATTTTCATGGTTTCCCAGTTCTTGAGGGGGATAAAGTGGTTGGTGTGGTTACGAAGACCGACTTGTTGAAGATAATAACGATTACAGAGAGGAAGGTGGTCAGGATGTTTGCTTCTCATGTGGAGGATCTTATGACTCCTCATCCGATCACGGTTGATCCTGAAATGAATCTGCAGGACGCTGTGGATATGATGAATAAAAACAGGATCAGGACTTTGCCTATTGTCGATGGGGAGAAGTTTGTTGGTTTGCTCTCTTACAGTGATTTGGTGAGGACTATTTTCAAGTTTTGATCGTGTCATCCAAGTTTATTTAGGTGTTATATGGGGGACAATATTTAATATGGTCTAGGGTTTTATTTTATAACTATGAGAGATGTGCTTGAGGCGTTGTATCAGAATAGGATCAGCGTTAAAGAGGCGGAGGAGCGTTTAAAGGCTGGTTTTTTAGAGGTTGAGGATCTTGCGAAGCTTGATATTCATCGAGAGTTGAGGGCGGGTATTCCTGAGGTCATCTTAGCGGAGGGTAAGGAGGTGGAGGATGTTGTTAGGCTTGCTGAGAAGTTTTTAGAGAGTAGTGGTAGGGCCATTATTACAAAGGCCCGGGAGGAGAATTTTGAGAGTTTTAAAGATTTTAAGTGTTATAAGGATTTTAATCGGAAGGCTGGGACCATTGTCTTGAGGAAAAATAAAACAAGAGGCAAATCACCTATTGGCAGGGTGGGTGTTCTTGCTGCTGGCACGTCTGATATTCCTGTTGCTGAGGAGGCCCGTGTGATCTGCGAGGAGTTCGGTTGTGAGGTTGTTGCGAGTTATGATGTAGGTGTTGCGGGGATTCATCGTCTTTTTCCCTCGATAGAGAAGCTGAGGGAGGAGGATGTTGATGTTGTGGTTGTGGTTGCGGGTATGGAGGGTGCGTTGCCCTCTGTTGTGAAGAGCCTTGTGGATGTGCCTGTTATTGGTGTTCCTACGTCTGTGGGTTATGGTCTGGGTGGTAAGGGTGTTTCTGCTCTTATGGCAATGCTTCAGTCGTGTTCCCCGGGGATTGCTGTTGTGAATATTGACAATGGTTTCGGTGCTGCGTCTATCGCGTCTTTAATATGCAGACGGATCGATAATGTTAAAAGAAAAGAGAAGAGCGGCTGACTTGGAGTAGGTAATTGTAACTATGGTGTGGTGGTGTTCTGGTGGTAACTGGCGGTGATTCTGGGGAGTCCTTGGATGTGTTGAAGAACTTGTCAGTGGATGCGGATCCAGAGGTTCGTGAGAAGGCGGCTGTTGATTTGGGGGATATGGCTTTGTCTAATCCTCGTGAGGCCTTGGTCTTGATCAGCCGGTTGATTGAGGATTCGAATATTCATGTGCAGGATACGGCTGGAGCTTCTTTGATCAGTATTGGGCGGTCTTATCCTGATGCCACGGTTGAATGGTTTAAGTCGATTGAGAATCCTTCTTTGGATTTAAGGGAGCGGATGGCTGAGGTCTTGATCGCCATAGGCGGGGGATCTCCTGATATTGCGTTGGAGGAGGTTTATGGGCTTATTGATGATCCGAATTCTGAGGTTCGTAAGAAGGTCTCTGATGCCCTTGGTGAGATTGGGAAGACAAATTCTGCTGGAGCCTTGGAGCTTCTTGATAAACTATCCAGCGATTCTAATTTTCATGTTAGGGAGAGGGTGTCTGGTGCTTTGGGGGGGATTGGCAGTTCCAGTCCTGATGATGCCCTGAAGATACTTGAAAAGTTAATGGACGATGATAGTTCATATGTGAAAGAGAGGGTGATAGATTCGCTTTATGAGATTGAGAAATCATATCCTGGCAAAACCCTCTATTTTATCAGAAAATTAGGCATGGACCCGGCTTCGAATGTGAAGGAGCGAGCGAGTCAGGTTTTAAAAAAGGTTGGCAAGTCAAATCCTGACACGACTTTGAATTGGCTGAAAGAATTGGTTGTAAGCTCAGATCTTGAGGTGCAAAGATGGGCTCTTCATACTTTGGAAGATCTGGCCAAGTTTAGCCCGATTAAGGCTATGGAGATATTGGAGCGTATAGTTGAGGGGGGGACTGATCCAGTTTTGCAGAAGAGGGCGATTAAGGTTCTTGTGGATCTTGAGATATCCTATCCCAAGGAGGCTTTGACGATTCTAGAGCATCTGTTAAAATGTTCAAAGGTCGATGTTAAAAAGGGCGCGGTTGATGGTTTGGGGAAGGTTGGTAGGTTTAATCCTCGTGAGGCCTTGAAGTTATTGATGGAGGTTTTCTTGGAGCCTGATATTGGGGTAAAGAAAAGTGCTTCTTCCACTTTTTGGGTTATCATGGGATCTGATCCTGAAGAGACTGTTGGTTGGTTAAAGGATGAGGTTGTTGTGGATGCGGGGGATAGGGGGGCTGTTTTGGACATGTTGGTTGATCTGGGTAGATTCGATCTGGATGCGACCTTTGATTTGATAGCTGAGGTTTCAAAGGATGCTGATCCGGAGGTTCAAGGGTTCGTTGTTGACGCATATGTTGCTGTTGGCAAGCACTACAGTCCTAAAGGGGCGGTGGAGGCTCTTAAATCGTTGGCGGGGCGGTCTGATTTCAAGGTGGGAGATAAGGTGTCTGTGGCGGTCAAAGAGGTGGGGGCGTATCATCCGGATGATTCGTATAAGATCATCCGTTGGGCCAATTCTACGGATTTGAAGCTGCGTCTTAAGGCTGCTGAATCCTTGAAAGACATAGTGGAGTCTAATCCGGGGGAGACTATCAGGGTTCTCGCTATTTTGGGTGAAGATCTAAGTTCGGATGTGAAGGAGAGGACTGTTGGCACGATTTTGGAGCTTGGGAAGAGCTATCCGGAGGATGCTTTGGGGCTTCTTGAGAGGTTGATGGAGGATCCTTCGCAGAGGATAAGGAATCGGGCCTTTGACGCGTTTCTTAAGATGGGGGGGTCGAATCCTGTGGAGGTTTTGAAGAAGGTCGGGGATTTGACTGATAAATCAGATAGGTTTTTGCAGGAGCGTGCAATATCGGTTTTGGTTGTGATTGGTCATTCGTGTCCTGATGATGTGATTGATTTTTTGAAGAGGTTGGCTGAGTATCCGAGTTTGGATGTTCAGGAGAGGGCGGGCAGTGCGATAATTGAGATTATTAGGTCTCATCCTGATGGGGTCTTTGATAGGCTTGAGGATTTATTGGCGGATCCGAATCCTGATTTGAGAAAGCGTGTTGCTGAGACCCTGCTTGAGGTTTGTAGCACTGATACTGAGAGGTCCTTAGGGCTTGTTGAGAAGATGGTGTCTGATGTTGATGATGGTATAAGGAAGCGTGCTGCTGAGGCCTTGAAGGTTGTGGGGGGCGCTGATCCTGATAAGGCTCTTCAACTGATAGAGAAGATGGTTTCCGACATAGACATGGGTATAAGATTGCGTGCTGCTGAGGCCTTGAAGGTTGTGGGGAGTTCTGATCCTGATAAGGCTTTAGGACTTATTGAGAAGTTGCTTGAAGATTCCAACTCTAAGGTGCAGAAGAAGACTGCTTTGGCTTTGGAGGATTTGGTTAGTTCTTCTCCTGAGTTGGTGGTTGAGACTTTGAAGTCTTGGCTTGCGCATGAAGATTTCCATGTGAGCAATACAGCGGAGAAGGTGCTTAGAAAGTATGGGACGCCAGGATAAGCAGTTACAGGTGAGGGCCGAAGCCGGGATTTGAACCCGGGCTAGGGGCTCCACAGGCCCCTGTGCTAACCAAGCTACACTACCTCGGCCACATTTAATTCGATGCCCTGGATGGGGGGTTGAATCGGATATTTTATTAGTTTTTATGCGATGAATTTCAAAAGTTCTTTTATCCTGAGGATCTTAACATTTTTCTGCTTTAAAAAGTCTTTATCTTCTGTTATTATGCCTTCGTTGGGGATTGTAAGGGCTAGTGCGATGTATGGGGCGTCTTTTTCGTCTATTGATCCCATTATCTTGTAGGCCTCTTGGAGCTTGTGTTGATATATGTCTGATGGTATGGGGGATATGGTTTCTGTCAGTATTTCTATTAGCATCTTTAATTCGTTGCTTGGCATTCGACTTTTCTTTGAGATGAGTGCGATATTTTTTTCTATCTCCTCGAATAAGAAGTCTGGTGCATAAAAATCAAACGATGGGTGTAGGAGGATCCTTCTGGTTGTGGAGTCTTTTAGAATTGCGGAGATTACAATATTTGCATCTACGATGAGGTTCATGCATGCATCTTCTCTCTGTGTCGTTTCCAGATGCTCTTGTTTATGAGTTCTCCTACTTTGAAGGCTTCTTCTTCTGTTAGTTCGCTTTTTTCTGTGAGCTTGTCCATGAGTTCTAATTTTTCTGCGTATTTTGTCATGGCGCTTCTTGCTACTTCGCTCCATTTTATTTCTTTGTGGCGTTTGATCACTTGGTGGAGTTCTTTGGGTATGGATAGGGTCATGTTAACCATGTGTAAATCACCTTTTTAAGTAATTTATGTGTATATACTTATTAAGTAATTTAACTTCTGCCAATAGTTTTATAATTCCTAATATCACTCGTCCAGTCCAGATAAAAAAATGTGCTCCGGCCGGGCATTGATGGGTGAGCTTTGAACCAGTAGTTCAGTGCCGAGTTTGGGTTTTGAACAATAAATTGAAGTTCAAACCTAACCAGTTTATGATAGGTTAGAATCCGCCGGCGGGCTTAGTCAGTCCATGTCCAAATCCCTTTGGTTTATTAAGACTTTTTACTTTTTAAAGATATATTTTTTCTTTGCCAAATTATACCTTGCATTGTTTAAAATTAAATTGAACGGAAGCTTTACGTAATATTATACACCATTTTAATTAAGAGGATGAAATTATGTATGTCAATCTGAGCTATCCCCTATTGATTGTCACTACTATTTTGTTTGTGGGTTTTGTGTATTTGATGTATCGACAACAGAAACCCCGCTTTTTAAATCAATGATCTTTTTGATAGCTCTATGTAACCGATGTTAATCCACACTACAGTGTAGTAGGTTCAACCAAGGGGGGGTGTGTCTGAAGTATTCGGATATACCACCAAAATGGCAGGATATACGAATTTGTGATCGTATATGTGTCGTTAAGCGAATTTTTGAATCGTCTTTAGAGGAGCTTAGGCAGGGAAACTGAAAGATGAAAATGAAAGCCTTAATAATTGCTGCTGGAGACGGAAGTAGATTAAAGCCTTTAACTAACGATGAACCCAAGCCGTTAATCCAGCTTTTAGGTTTATCTCTAATTGAGAGGGTAATATCAACTGCAAGAGGAGCGGGCATTAACGAATTTGTAATAGTCATTGGTCATCTTGGAGACAGAATAAAAGCAAGTTTAGGAAATGGGGATAGGCATGGGGTGAAAATAGAGTACATTGAAAATAAGGAATGGAAGAGGGGGAATGGAGTTTCTGTTTCAAAGGCTAAGGGAGTGTTAAATGAGAACTTCATCCTATTGATGTCTGATCATATATTTGACGGTCGTATTCTGAAAGAGCTTGTTGATTGTGATATAAGAAGTTCTGTTATCCTAGCAGTCGATAGAAGAGAACCGTTGCCAGGGGATACGAAAGTTTTGGAAAAAGATGGAAAGATCGTGGAGATAGGTAAGGATATAAAAAATTCAAACTGTATAGATACTGGCATCTTCTTGTGCTCACCAAAAATATTTTCTTATATCGAAGATGTAGAAAAAGAAGGTAAGACTGAACTTGCAGACTGCATTGCTAAAGCTGCTAAGAACAGTGATGCTGAAGTGTTTGATATTGGGGAGATTGAAAGTTATGATTCGGGAATGAGGAAGGATGTCAAACATTGGTGGATAGACGTTGATACAGAAGAGGATTTAAGAAAAGCGGAAAAAACGATACTTGAAAACGCAAGCAAAAATCCATCCGATGCTCTTGCTTATTATGTTCATAAACCCATAGAAATTAAACTGGTATCTTATATCTCTAATTTTAATATCACCCCCAATCAAATAACCGTCATGGTAAATATATTAGCCTACACAGTAGTTGCTTTATTCTTTTTTGGCTATTTACTCCCTGCTTCAGTTCTAACTTTCGTTGTGGGAATAGCTGATGGTTTAGATGGTAAATTGGCGAGAGTGAAATTAATGACCAGCAAGGTAGGGGTGCTGGAACACTCCTTCGATCTCTTATTTGAATTTTCATGGTTTATAGCGTTATCTTGGTTTCTCTTTAGTTCTACTCAAAGTGCTATCCCTTTAATCCTCTGCATATTCATAATCCTTTTCATAGCATTCTACAGGAATGTCTATGACCAGTTTAGAAAGGCAACAGGCAGAAGTTTAGATGACAGCGGAGATTTTGAAAGAGTCTTTAGAAGAGTCGCAGGCAGAAGAAACCTGTATAATATCCCAATCCTTGTGAGCATCCTTTTAGGAGTTCCTTTATACTCCTTAATTTTCATCTTGTTCCATTCAGGGATTACAGCAATTGTATATTCTTTAAGAGCCATGAAACATCTGCATGCCATGGATAGAAGAGACGGATAAAATGGTTGAATTATCTATAAATTATTGAAGTTCTGAAAAAATGGATTATATCGCCCCGATTAATAATGTGTTTTGATTTTACTTGTCGACCCAATAGATCCTATGGAGACACATTCAGGTGAACGCACAAATACATGAGGATGGCGGCGGTGATATGGGAGACGCTCTGGAGGGTCAAACGGGTCCAAAGAGGGGCTAACCTCTACAATAGATTGAAGATAATCCATAAGATTTGTATGTTTTGAAAACATAAAAACCTTCTGCTCAGAGTTCATTAAGTGCATGCAATCTTAATGTTTCAAAGGGCGCCCCTGTAAACCTGACGGACACCCCCTATCCTGGCGATAAGCCTATCTATCCTTTCTTTGAACTGAAGATATACCCATGCAACTAGAATTATTACAAAAAGAATAATCAAAATAATGCCAATAATATCAATATCCATAAATTTCAACCCTGATGAATAGTTTTCAAATAGCGTGAGAATGGCAGAGTAGAGTTCACGGTTAATGTTTTGTCTTTCTGTCACCCCAACTCTAATGATATTTGAGGTTAATAACTTAATAAACCTCTTTATAATCCCATTATTATCTGAGTAAGATAAATAGGAGATAAATAAGAAAGAGAACCTATTGTTGGTTGATAGGGCATGATAACTAGTGAAATCAACTCGATGTGTAAAAATGGATGATGTAATAGTCCTAAGATCTAGCCAAAAAGAATCGTTGCTCAATGAGATCGATGAGAAATTAGATAAAAGTACATCAGTGGTTCATTTGAGCGTTCGGCCGACAGTCAATATACTTGCGTCTATATTGACAGCTGCGCCGGATGTTAAAACTATAACATGTCCCCCAAGCCTTTTTGTGCGGACTCCGAAGAAACTCGGGGACGCCCTTGAAAAGATCGGCGTAGATTTCACTCCATTACTTTTGACTCCTGGCAGGCCGAGATTGCATCCAGATTGGAAGATAGATAAGGTCTATGAGTTAGATGAGAATGGCTTTTCTGTTAAAGGGATATCAGAAGAGCTGGATATACCGCTGACAACTGTTTACTATTATCTAAGAAAATAGAAAAAGTCTTGGGAGATCATTATTGCAAACACATCGCTGAGGTTGGTCTTGCTGATAAGATAAACAATAACAAGGTTGAGCGGTTGCATAATACTATCCGAGAAAGAAACAAGGTTATGAGGGGATTGTTTAATCCTGAAACATCAAAAAATATGCTAGATGCCCATAGAGTTTATTATAATTTTGTAAGACCTCATATGGCTCTAGATGGTAAGACACCATCAGAAATGGCAGGCATTGACCTTAAACTCGGTAATGATAAGTGGCTTGGACTTATTAAGAAGTCTTTGGATACACCACCGTATTAACAACCCATCAAGAAAGAGAAT
>JAZFTJ010000063.1:0-16698 GCA_036446635.1 Hydrothermarchaeales archaeon (SeqCode)
TGGTCATGCAGTCGCTGGGAAGGTAAAAGAACTGGCGGATTAGCAATATTAGCTTTCCTCGGATTTTGCCCATAATAAAAGAAGGGGTATTATTGTTAATGCCAATACAGATGTAGGTCCGCATACACCCTTTTTCTGCCTGGTTTCTATTGCTTCCGGCCCTACTGTTTCAGTGAATAGGGCGGGTGTTGTAGTCGGGGGTGATATGGTGGTGGGTGTGGGAGTTGTTGTTGGAGCTGTAGTGGTGGGTGTGGGAGTTGTTGTTGGAGGGGCTGTTGTTGTGGGCTCTGGTGTAGGGGTTGGTGGTTCTGTTGTTGGCAGCGGACCGGTTATTGTTCCTGTTAGTCCGTAGACGCTGGTGTGTGATACGTTTGCCCATGCATAGTTTTCAACAAGGTCTACGCCGACTCCATGGACCCATTCGGGCTCTCCATTTCTAAGTTCCACCCAGGTTTCATACGTCGCTGATGCAGGGTCTTCGTCATACCAGATTAGTCGCAGAGATTCTTCGCTTAGGTTATTTTCAATGATCTCGCTGTCATTGTAGCTTATCTTTATAATTGTCCATTCAATATCTGCTGTTGGGAGGTCTACCTCTATGTATCTCCCTAGGGCCATCTTGTTTCTTAAAAGCCGGAGTTTTTTCCTATTTTCCGGTACTGTGTTTTTTTCAAGGATAAACTCTCTTATTCTTATCTCTCTGGCGCTCAGGTCTATTGTTGGTTTTGGCATTATCTCAAGAGCTGATATTCTTAAGTTTGTAGTCTGTGAGTCTATCAGTATCCTCTTTTTGATTGTGGTTCTGCTTATGTCCCTTATCTTTCTCCTTATCTCGATTATCTCCGGCTCAACTATCGTTGGTTTTTCAAGAGTCTGTGTCTCTGTTGTTTCAGTCTCTTTTATGGTCTCTGCTTCTTTTTCAGTATCTGAGGGCTGGATATTGGAGATGGTTGGTTCATCCTTTGATACTGTGATCTCCTCTTCTTTTGTAACCTCAATAGGCACTGTATCTGTGGTGTCAGTTTGATTCTTTGTAATGGTTATTGTGTCTTTTAGGTCGGTTTCTGCAGCAGTGCCGATTGAAAGCGTGCCTAGGATCAAGAGGCTGATGATTATCGCGCCTATGATTTTTGTATTCATGTTCGGTCCTCACATGATGGTTGTGCCGTTCTCAATATCCCGGTCCACAGTTAGTAATGAGATGGTCCTGTTGTCCTCTGCGACAAGGAGTCTGCCCTGCGACTCCATCCCTAGGATGTTTGTGGGCTCAAGGTTTGCAATGACTATGACCTTTTTCCCCATTAGCTGGTCTGAGAAATAGAATGGCTTTGTCCTTACAACGATCTGCTTCTTCTCCCCGACGTCAACAACGACTTTGTACAGATTCTCAACATTCTCTATCTCTTCAACATCTGTGATCTCCCCTACTCTGATGTCGATCTTCTTGAAATCCTCGATGTTAACTTCTTCTTTATCCGACATTATATCATATTTTACTATGGCCAGGTTATAAAATACTTCTCCTAACCAGCACATTAAAATATGGCCTATGCCCTAGGAGGAAGAGGTGGTTGAAATCGCAGAGAAAATCCTTGTAACATGCGCACTTCCCTATGTCAATAACGTGCCTCACATAGGCAATATAGCCGGGTCTCATCTCCCATCTGATATTTTTGCGAGGCTCTGCAGGTTGGCAGGCTATGAGACCGTTTTTGTTGGCGGATCAGATGAGCACGGCACGCCTAGCGAGGTGACAGCAGAGAAGCTCGGCATAACCCCCAAAGAGCTCTGCGACAAATACTACGAGGTGCACAAAGAGATCTATGAGTGGCTGGACATAAGCTATGACAACTTCTCCCGGACATCGCTTGAGATGCATCACGAGCTTACGATTGACTTTTTTGAAAAGATCTACAAAAACGGCTACATAAGCGAGGACACACTGACATTGCCCTATTGTGAAAAATGCCACCGAGTCTTGCCTGACCGATATGTTGTTGGCAGATGCCCTAAGTGCGGATACGAAGAGGCACGAGGGGATCAGTGCGAGCATTGTTCAACCCTATTAAACCCTGTTGAGCTGGAGGAGCCTCGCTGTACTATATGTGGGTCAAAGCCTGTGATGCAGGAGACAAAGCATCTGTTTTTGAATCTAAACGATCTTGAGCCCAAGCTTGAGAAGTGGATTAGGAGCAAAGAAGGCATCTGGAGCGATCAGGTCGTGAAAATGGCCATGGGATGGATAAATGAGGGTCTAAAGCCCAGATGTATAACCCGGGATATTAAGTGGGGCGTGAAAGTCCCTCTTGAGGGATACAGGGACAAGGTATTTTATGTCTGGTTTGACGCCCCCATAGGCTATGTCACGTCGACAAAGGAGTGGGCTATAAAGAAAGGCAAACCTGAGTATTGGAGGGAGTTCTGGCAGAATCCCGAGGCTAAGATAGTGCATTTTATCGGGAAGGATAACATACCGTTCCACACCATATTCTGGCCGGGAATGCTCCTTGCTAGAGGTGATTACAACCTGCCTTATCGGGTGGCTGGTCTTCAGTATCTGAATTTCGAGGGTGGTAAGATATCGAAGTCCAAAGGATGGGGAATCTTCTGCGAAAACCTTCCGAAGACAGGTCTTAGCTCAGACATCTGGAGGTTCTACCTTACTCTTTTGATCCCTGAGACTAATGATTCAGAGTGGAAGTGGAATGAGTTCCAGGAACGTGTGAATAAAGAGCTTGTGGGTAATTTTGGAAACTTTATCTACAGGACTTTGAGCTTTATTAATAACAATTTCAACGGAGAGATCCCGGCTCCAAATTTGAAGACCGCGGACAAGGAGATGCTGGGGGCCGGGGCAGGATATGCTGAGGAGGTCAGAGACCTTATCTTGGACGTGCACATCAGGGATGCTCTGAGGAAGGTGCTGGAGCTCTCTGATAAAGGCAACAAGTACTTCCAGAAAAACGAGCCTTGGAAGACCGTCAAAGAGGAGGAGGGTAAGGCTGAAACAACCTTGTATGTGTGCGCTAACATATGCTATGACTTAGCAATACTAATCTCTCCATTTTTACCCAAAAGCGCTCTACAGATATGTGATCAGTTAGGGGTAAAACCCGGTGGTCTTGAGGACGTTGGCTGTGCTAAAATAGAGGGCGGAACAAAGATCGGACCACTCACACCGATCTTCCCGAAGCTGGATGACCTGAAGATTGCGGAGCTGAAGAAGATCACAAGCAAGGTGACTGAGTTTGAAAAGATGTTTCAGCCCAGTGTGAGCTACGAGGATTTCAGCAGATTTGATATACGGGTTGCTAGAATAATATCGGCGGATGAGATCCCGGGCGCTGATAAGCTTTATAAGCTCAAGATCGATGTTGGGGGGGAGAAGAAGCAGCTTGTGGCAGGTGTAGCAAAGCAGTATAAGGCTGAGGAGCTTGTGGGTAAGGATATTGTGGTTATTAACAATCTGAAACCTGCGATGATACGGGGGGAGAAGAGCGAGGGAATGCTTTTGGCAGCTGTTGCAGGGGATAAGATCTCTTTGGTAACCTTGGATAGAGATGTTGAGAGCGGGAGCCAGGTGAAATGACCCCCAAGACAAAGGATCTCACGGGGCTGTAACGAATGTTAAAATAAGATTTAGAAAAACAACAGAAATCAATTCTAAGATACACAGGAGAAAGAGCCGATCATCTTACAAGCTCCAAAAACTCTTGTGCCCTCTCAGATATCTCTATATTCTTTATCTCATCAAGTCCCTCAAGCCGTTCCTCAGGAATTGCGTCTCTTCTTCCAAGGCGTACAAGGATCTTCATAACCTCTTTCAGCTCTTTTATATCCGACACCACGATCTCAGAAGAGTCCTCTAGGGTTAGTCGTGAATCAATGAAAAGGGCAACACCTCCAACTGCTCTGCTTGAGGTAACCTTCAGATAGTCCTTCAGGATATCCTCTAACTCAAACTTTTTGAAGATGATGTCGCTAGCGTCCTTTACAACCGTAATCCCCATGTCGATGAATTTACTTATAACTGATACCAGATTCTCGTCCTCTAAAACGACCAGTGCCTTCTCAAGCTGATCCTCCTCAGGGACAGGCTGCAAACCAGGGAATATGCTGGCATATCTCCGCTCACGATAGGGCTTTATAAGAAGAAACCTGAAGACATCCCAACCAAAGATCATCTTAGGTATCTGTGACAACACCTTCTTCCTGAGCTCCTGCCTATAGGCTATCGAATCCTCCAGCTCCTGATCGAGGCTACCCCGCCTATCCATCAAGCCCAATTCCTTAAGCTTGTCATCAAATGCGTCTATAAGCTCCCTCTTCTCCTCGTCCACCCGGATATCCATTGGCATAGAGATGTTCCCAGTGCTCTGGATCATCGCATCTAGGTTAGACTTAAGCTTTTCATAGACCCGGAGTTTCTCAATATCAACTCTTTTGTTAAGGAGAAAATCGATGATCTCAGGCCTATTCTCTTTCAAGATCTTAGTATAGGCTATAGACAGTGCCTGCCGGTTGTATTTGCCAGATATGAGTATGGATCGCTCGTGATGAAACCTTATCTTCTCAACATTGATCTTGCCATATTTCTCCATCAATAATCCTTCGCAGTCAAGACCGGTTGTTTTGTTAAGCTCAATAAGCTCTCTCTTCCTGACCCATCTCCCCTTCTTGGCTACTTTGAAAATCACCATGGCAGACTTTATCCCTCCCTTCTTCCTCTCCCGCAGGATGCTCGTCAGCTCCCGGTAGGCGATTCTCTCGCTCGGGGTGAACTTAGAGATCTCCATAGTATTCTCCCCGCCAAAAGGGAGATAGGGTAAAAGCTCGATCCTGAAAAGTCCGTTCTCGTTTTCTGACATTATAACGTCTGTGGATTGGCATTTAGGGCATTCGAAACGGCCATGATCCTCAATAGTTTTAGCCGCATCCTTGCCTTTTAGCACCCTACCGCAGCTGCATTCAATCTGAACAAACTCCTCCAGGTGTCCGACAGCTATGTTATGCGTTGCAATAGAGGACTTCGTCCGCTCGAAGGTGCCCTTCTTAAAGGAAGCGTCTGCGATGAAAATCTTCTTATGTCTTGCTGTGTCTCTCTGGTTCTCCACATCCTCCCTACGGTAGCCGTGCTTAGGATAACTCTGATGAGGCATATGCATGCCCAGGGCAAAATAGGGCGAGTCAAAGCCTCTGACCTCCATCTCGTCTTTCAGTTCTCTTAGCCTGTCGAGGTTGTTCTTAAGACCCATGTATATCTTTTCGAAGTACTCCTTTTTGGTCCTCAACTTAACTATGTCGATTTCTCCGAGTTCCTCTGATATGCTGTCTAAAAATCCAACAGCCCTGTTTATTAACGGAACATGATCTGTCATAGAGCACCTTTTAATAATTATATGAGTATTCAATGATAAAATTAACTATTGGTTACTAAAACATTTTGTAGTCTTAATTTAAAACATTTACGCTGGCATTGCCACCTCAAGTTGTGATACAATTCTAACAAAAAATTGTGCTATCAACACCATATGGTAAGATGCAAACTTTGGTAGCAGATAGGAGGGGAATCTTACCAGGATAAAAAGCTTTCGGACGATTTTGGCTGGAGAAGGGATTGAGCGGAAAGAAGGGGGAAGTGATGAAGATAAGAGATCAGATAAGGGTGTTCATGGAGGACAACAAGCAGATAATCTTTAATACTGATGGCGAGGAGATTATGAAATAGTTAGGTGTTCAGTTTTGGAGTTACAAAACTATTAAGTTTTGGCTGTTACACGCGACACAAGAGAGATTCTGGTTTTGTTATTTACAAAATAAACAGCCTCTTTGGCAGAATCAAGCATATGCTGCAGGCGTATTCTGTCAGCCTTCTGCATATTGCACCTCTGAAGATTTTAACACCTCTGTTTGAAAATAGCGGCTAAGGTCCTGCAGTGTTTTTAGATCCACGTTTCGCCCTAGAATTTCACTCAGCTCGATTTCCATGCCAGCCAAACGGATAAGTCCTGGAATATGGGCTGGGTCAAATTCAACGAGGATATCTATATCACTATCCGGTCCAAAATCTCCTCGAAGAACAGATCCAAAAAGTGCCAATTTTTGAATATGATTTCTTTTACAGAATTTGGAAATTTTTTCCTTTGGAAGGATAATGTTTTTCTTATTCATCCTTATACCGCGTCAAAGAATTCCGTTTTCGTGAGATAAAGAGTTTTTCTCTAAAAGATCTTTGTATATAAAGTATTATCAATCTTTTCACCTATTTTTTGAAATGGCTTGGTTATCATATAAATCCTTTTAGAATCCATCCCCATTTTTAACTTTATAGTTGCAGAAAATAACTAAGGGGCACTGTTTACATAACGGTTTCTTAGACTTGCAGAAGTTTTTTCCAAGCATAACGATTAATGCATGAAACTCGTTGTAAAGCCCTACATCTTTTAGTAAACGGTCTTCAAAAAATGTCTTCACCGCGTCATAAGTGAGGTCATCGTTCAAAATGCCGATCCTACCAAAGATCCTCTTAGTATATGCGTCAACCACAAAAGAGGGCTTCCCGCCTGCGTAAAGGATGATGGAATCAGCGGTCTCAGGACCGATGCCGTTTACATCCAAAAGCGTTGATCTAAGATCAGGAAGAGGCAGTGAAAATAGTTTATCCAAATCCCCCGCGAATCCATCAAATAATAAGTTGATAAAACTCTTAAGCCTCTTTGTTTTTATCCTATAATATCCTGCAGGCCGAACACACCGCTCCAACTCTTCATCTGAAACCTTCAAGAGGCCTCTTGGGCTTAGTAACTCCGCGTCTTTCAGATTTCTAATCGCAACCTCAACATTCTGCCACGCAGTGTTCTGAGTCAAAATAGCGCCGACAATAACCTCAAACCGCGTATCCCCCGGCCACCAATCCTGCTCTCCAAAGTATTCAAAAAGAACATCGTAAATACTCATCAGCTTTTCACTCACGTCTTTTTCCTCCGCACAGAATAGATGAAAATCAAGCCCACGAACGCAGAAACCACAACTATAACAATAGAAGTCCGCGAAACACCATCTTCAGCACCATACCAGTCCAATAAAAAAGCATCAGAATAGTACTGTGCAACATCACCTTCAATAATCACCCCAACCTCTCGATTTCTCGTAGGAGAGTACTCATTCCAGTTAACACTGCTTAAAAGCACCTTATTATCATCAACCACCACACCTTTATTATGCAGTTTCACAAGACCAGCCTTATCCAAATCAATTAATCTAGCCTCCAAGTCCAATCCTTCCTCAGATGCAACTTCGTTTACATACCTCACTGTGTTATAGTTGCTCACAGGGTCATATGATTCAATATTATACCATGTCGAGTCTAACAGTATCTTCACATCAACCCCTCTCCTCGCAGCCGCTATAGCGGCTTCCAAAAACAGATTAGGTGAAGTCTCAACAGAGCCCTCCTTTCTCGTTCCCCAGTACTTATAGATGTAGAATTGTTCAATATAGATGGATTTTTCAGCAGAATCAAGTAGCTCTAATATCTCATATACCGCATTCTCAGGGGCAACAACAGTATCAAGGGTGAAAAAGCCACTGAAAACACGGCTATCAATCTTCGGCTTATAGGCTCCTTTCAACGCAGAATAACCATAGAAGCCACCGGTCACAGATGCCTCTTTAGTCTCAGAGAGATCATCGAAAAAAATGTCTACAAAATACATCGCCAGCTCGTGATCTTCAATCACCACCCCCCAGCCCCTGTTGCCGTAGGAGTTGTCCTTTGAAAAGCCAGTGCCCCCAAAGTTCTCAGAAACAATAAGAACAGTGTCATTGTCTGCAACCGAGTATTTTGGATGAAAAAAACCGAAATCCTCATTAGCATCAAAATAAACATTCGCGCCATTTTCTTGCAGCTTCCGGATAACACCCCTCTCGACATCCGAGACCCCAGTGACAGGGCTGCCTTCAAGTATGATCTCGACATCAACACCTCGCTCCAAGGCAGATAAGACCAGGTCAGCTATGTGGGGGCTGTCGAACTCATAGACACTTATGTAAAGAGAGCCCTGGGCACCGTCAATGAATGTCTCAAGAGACTCATAGCTTGAGTCCGGGGAGACAAAGGTCTTCGCATTTGTAACATAGAACTCCTCAGCACAAACAGCTTGAAAAGAAAAAAGGATTAGGACAATGACAATTAACCTCTTATTCATGACAAGACCTCGGTTGCACTTTCTAACACCCTTATATATTCCCCGCCAGCCTCACGGGTAGTACCGACCACAACCCTATGCACATCGTCGTCAAGAGACTTCTCCAAAAAGCCTGCGACTTCTATCTCCTCACCCTCAAATGCCTGGCCAGCATAGGTGTGAGTATACGAGACCACATCTGTTAACCGCTCATCCGCTTCACATTGAACTTTGTAAACCGCCGGAGAATCAAAGGCAAGCGAAGAATCCAGGACATGACAACGAACCTTTACCTTATTATATCTTTTAAACACCCTCTCTTTGGACTCTTTGATCTCATCAAAATCCCTTACCAACAGGATGTCAAATATAGTGCCATCTATCACACCCTTATGATACTTCCTCTTCCCATGCCATAAGAAATCATCAAAACTTAGGGTCTTCTGAACAGGAAACCTCTTCTTATAAGCGGCTTTCCACTCTAAATTGTCCAACGGCCTAATAGCATTGTTTTTCTGAAAAGACTCTTTCAAAAACATCCTGACCTCCTCATAATTCTTCAACCCATAGACGACAAAATCGATGTCTGAACTTCCAGGATTATGGAGCCCGACTAAGAGAGAGCCGGTAACACCCATCTTATCATCTGACAAAAAATCCAACAATTCTGCGATCTTTTTAGCCTTCTCTTCAAGTTCATCCCCGGGATTGGACAATATTTCCTCAAGCCTACCTATAGGATGATAAACAATCCTTACGTTATCATGAGGAACACATTGCAATCTAACATTCGCTGTCTTAAGAGGACGAACATATCCTGGAAAGGTTTCCTCAAGAAAGTCAAACGATTCCTCAGTCGAACCTATCTTCCTAAATCCCTTATCTCCCCTCATACGCCCACCACTTTTGCATGGGTAATATCTGAGAAAAGCCAGATATCCCTCAGGAGGATGATTATAGCTGACAACAGCAAAGATCAGATCATCATAGGTTTCTAAAAAATCCCTAATCCTCAACATTACTCCGCCCTCAATCTAAAAAAATTAAACACGCCACAGAGTGTATCATTGTAAGTGATATTAATATGTTTGAGCACCTGCCATAATGCGATAAAATATCCAGGACTATCTACGAGTAAGGACTTCACATCCATCACTTGTAACCCTGATTGTATGCTCAGCCTGAGATACCGTGCCCCGGTCCTTATCCCTGAGAATATGATACGCATAGATAGCCTTCGAATATGCTAGTTGTCTAAGGGCAGAGTTCAGCTTAAACTTCGGAACAAGATCAGATATCCATCTCTCAGCAAAAGGCAGAGTCCCATAGTTTGATTTGGCAAAGTTAAGAATAGTCCTAGACTCCTTCATCCTCAAAGGTCTGTCACTTAGATATTTGAAGATAAGAGCATCGTTTTCATCTACAACTCGCCCCGCGCCGTCAGTTGCAAACGGCTCAATAGCCAACACATCGCCCTCATTTATCGTATCAGAATGAGTAGTTTTGACGTTTGGGATTATCATCCCGCCATGCAGATTATACATAGCCAGCTTATGCCCGGTAAGATTACTGATAGGCAGAAAACCGGCATCCTTTATTGTCTCCTCAATCCTCGCACCCAGATCTGATGTGTTGATGCCCGGCATTATCATCCCGATAGCTGTCTCAAGGGCTTTTTCAGAAGCCTTTATAAGGTCATTACTCCCCTCATCCACCGCAACTGACTTGGCAATATCTGCAATATGACCTTCTACATGCACACCCAGATCAAGCTTCACAAGATCTCCCTCACTAAACACGGTTTTATCATCCGCTACAGGGGTATAATGCGCAGCTCTGTCGTTTATTGAGATATTGCAGGGGAAAGCAGTAACCGCACCTTTCTCAACAGTCAATTTCTCAACAAACTCGGCAACATCCAAAAGTTTCACGCCAGAGCCTATCTTTTCTAAACCCGCGTCCATCACCTCTGCGGCGATTACTCCAGCTTTTGCATAAAGATCATCCATATACTTCCTCCAAAGCCATTGTTATAACATCAACAGGGACCCTTCCCACCCTAACAACCTTCGGCTCACCCGAAAGATCGACTATAGTAGACGGATCTCGTGACTCTAGTTTCCCCCCGTCTAATATCAAGTTTACGTCTCTTATCTGAGAGAGGACTTCTTCTACAGAGATCGGTGGCGCTTTTCCAGAAAGGTTCGCACTGGTAGTGGTAATTGGAGCCTCTAGGCACGTTATAAGCCTCAACGCGGCAGGGTTATCAGGGATCCTCACAGCCACATTATCCAAACCTGAAGTCAAAACATCAGGCAGGTTATCCCTCTTTTTCAGGATCACACCAAGCGGCCCTGGCAAGAATTTTTCAATAAAAGCTTCAGACTTTTCATCAACCACGGCATAGTCTTTTAGCATTTTCATGTCAGCCACTGCAATAGGCAGTGGCTGGGACAAGGGTCTCTTCTTGAGTTCGAAAACCTTACGTATCGCGTCCTCATCCAAGGCGTCTGCTCCAAGACCGTATAATGTGTCTGTGGGATAAACTACAACCCCCCCGGCCTTTATAACGCGAGCAGCGAGTCGTATATCTCGTATAGTTGTTCCAAGTAATTCCACTGAAATCTCCTCGAATAATATATTATAATCAGGGTCACAGGGATAGCCAGCGCCCCTATGAAAAATCCTTCAAACGGCTTTTTTCTAAAAAAATTAACAAACGCACCAACCGCTAGGATGGGTGCTAACGCGAAAAATGACAAAGAAACCGAGAATCCGATGAAAGCCGGAAACTCCAGCATCATCATTGTTCTCTCCACAAAGATCCCTATAACCTCGACAAAAATACCTATCAGGAGAGCTACCAAATAAAACAACGTCAATTTGATATATCCAAATATCTTAGATCCCCTCTTCCTTGACGATATTATTTCCTCCGCGGGAGGGATATATGGAGCCTCAGCAGCAGTCACAAGCGGTTTAATATCAATGCCTGGTTCATCCTCCAGTTTTTTTACAGAACTTTTAGTCAATTTACGTATCTCGGAATGTCCACAATCATTACAGCTCAACTTTACATCGACGTATACAACTGAGTCGTATTTTTCTATGTTAAGGACCTTCTTATCGATCTTCTTGCTTCCGCATTTAGGGCATGTTGTCGCCATAAGAGATCACCCCAGATCGTTGAGGATTTCTATAAGTTCTGAGAACTCATTGATGATAAAATCCGGTTTTTCATCGTCTGTTGACATTTTTCCCGCATTATCATTCTTTATCAAGATCGTGAGCATCCCAGATTTTTTTGCCCCGGCAATATCATTGTCCAGCCTATCGCCCACCATTATGCATTCTTCGGGCTTAAGCCCCATCTTTTTAACAGCATGCGTGAATATCTGCTGATCTGGCTTTTCAAACCCTTCTTCTTCAGAAGTGACTACGGTATTAAATAGATGATGAACTCCCAAACCCACCAGCTTCTCCCACTGTTTTATAGCCAAGCCATTTGAGATAACACCCAGCTTATAGTTCTTTTTAATCTCCAGTAATATCGGAACTACCTTTGGAAAGGGCTTAAGGTATCCGACCTTTGTATGCTCATAGGCCACTACACCCGAGGCTATGATCTTTGGGTCCCAGCGTCCCCCCATCCCTTTTATCAACTCGTCGTAATGGTGTGGATAATTTGATCCAAATTTTTTAATAATCGTCTTAAGTATCTCAAAAACTTTCACCTCATCCTTCTCGGGCAAACCAGCATCTATCATGGCCTTGATGGAGTTCTTCCTTGCCATTTTTGCAAGTTTACTGCTGTCATAAAGGGTGTCATCAATATCAAAGAAGAGGGCCTTTATCTTAGCCATTTTTAAACTCCAAGTAAATTATTTTAAAAAAAACAATATAAGATTATCCATACAGGGATAAGAATTAGCGGGGCTAAGTCTGGCTTAATAGAAGGATGAGGGGATAATCACTCCACCCTTATATGTACAGCCTCCATGAATTATTCTTAAAGTCTAATAAGTAGCTCTGGGAAATATCTGATTCTTCACCATTTTCTCTTTCATAGTGAATATCCACTTTCATGACAGGCTTTACATCTGGGATTTCAAGAGCTTGTTTATTCTTAATTATATTAGCTATCTTTATGTATTGGATCTCGTTTAAAGGAAGGTCGAAGGAATTTTCAATATTAACAGTTTGGTTAGGGCCCAAAGTCACGTTTGACCCTATCGGTTCGTTAGCTAATATCTTGTCGTTCTGCTTGTATTTTATATTGCCCTTAACCTTCAGGGCGGATGTGGTCCCTGAATTTTTTAAAATAACCGTATTAAATATAGTTAAAGAAGAGTCCTTGGGCTTAAGTGCGAACTCGGGGATTATTTTTTTCACAAAAAGAATGGACTTACTCTCTAAGATGTCAGGCTCTTTTTCTGATACCATGTCCGTTTTTGGCAGCGTATCTTCAGTTTTCTCTTCTGACAAAGTTAAGGATTCCTCAACAGACAGTGTTTTCTCCATCTCAAGTTCTGGCGAAGGCGAAACCGCTTGATCAGGCATTTTATTCTCAGGAGGCGACGTTTCCTCAATCTGGGGCTCCATCTCCGACAAAATCGCTGAATCCGATGGTTTTTCATCAGACGGCTTTGAACTCTCTAGATGTCTTTTTTTAGCTTTTACCTTACTCTTTTTTGGTCTGAAGAGATCAAATAGCTTCATCACACATCCCTACAAATTATTATAATTACTTGACATGTTCCTCTCGAAAAATGTTCTTTATATGTTTTTAATCTACTTTTAATAACAACATCAACTAATAAGATTTTCTAAAGACTCTTCACCTATCAAAACCACTGAGCAAGGGTCTTCTGCTTTTTCTTTGCTTTTTTTCTCTCAGATTTGAGATCGGCACTGGTGAGTTTAAGATTCATATCCTTTTTTAAATCAACTATTGAATAGCCCAAGGATTCTAGTATCCTTGAAACAGTTGGAAGAATCTGATTGTTTATATAATACTCTGGATCATAATCCTCAATCGTTGTTTCAGAAACTATGGGCTCAGCCCTCTCCGAGATCAACTTTCCACCTTTCGTTATAATATACCTAATAACATTTCCCGGCCTAACCTCTGCCCCTGTTGCCCTGAGCTTCTCAGCAGCAAGCACATGAGGCCCTCTGTTCTTATAACTCTCAATCCTCTTAGTCAACTGAGTGGACAGAGTAACCTCCTCCAGCGATACTTCTCTGTCTATCAGCCTTTTTATGGTATCCCTTACTATCTCAGCTGCCATCTCCTTTGACCCATGCTTAAGTATGGCCTCAAGCACCTTCTGCTGCGTCTTTCGGGTTATGGGCGCCCAGTCCCTCCTAACAAATTCCAGCCCTTTGATGGTCATGTTTCCTTCCCCATCAATCAAGGCATATCTTTTCTTGGTGACGAAGACTCCTCTTTTATAGAAGCCCTCATATTCAAGCTTTATAGTACCCGGGAGCTCATGGTTCATCTGCGACATGAACCTGAGTGTTTCATTCTTTTTCTCTTCGGGGGCTACAATGAAAAGAGAGTCAGTATCGCCATAGACGACCTCAAACCCATATTCCTCCTCAGCCTTTTTCATGACACTTTTTATATACATTCTGGCAAAGCTTGTCACGCTCTCCGCACACTCTTTTTTATACCATCTAGCCCTGGGATAGCCCATGTATCCGTAGAAGCTGTTTGCAAGTAGCTTAAGCGCCTGCTGCTGGACATCCAGCATCTTGAGTTTGACCTGATCTGATGTTTTCCCCATCTCATCCTTGATCTCCATCCGTCGAGTTATAATACTCCCCAATATAGCGGGTAAGAATCCCTCCTCATCCTGGGAAAAACAATAGTCAAAGTCAGGGGGACTATTTTCACACTTACCCATGCTGATAGTGGTAGGATCGATATTATGGGTCACAATAACACTGGGATAAAGGCTTCTGAAGTCGAAGACAACAATATCCTCAACCAACCCTTTTTTGGGCTCCAGCACATATCCGCCAACATAAGTGTCAACGGCTCGCTTTGTATACTCTGATCCTCTTGGACCGTTTGGAACCAACTCACCCCTATTGTGTGCCTCTCTTATAAGCAGCCACTCAACCAACTGACCCGTCGTCATCCTGGATACATCAAACAAAGGCATCTTTACAATCCTTGAAAGTTCAATATAAAGCGGGAGAAATTTCTCACCCAACTCAAGGACAACCAGGGCATCCTCCATGGAATATTCAAAGAACTTCCTTAGATCCGCACCGCCTCCGTCCCAGTATTTGTGCATCACATCCCCGGGTATCTTCTCTTTGTCTTTCCCGAGGATTTCCAGGACAACGTTCTCCAGGACATAGCTACTTAGACGAATTGACCTCCTGATGATGGGGTAGAGGTCTACATGGGGCCTCCCTTTCACTACGGCTTTTGTCATGCCCCTAGAGGTCTGGAGTTTTACTTCGGACTCATCTCTTCCAAGGATCAGTTTTATCCCTAGTTTTTTACATCTTTTTTCAATATATGGAAAATCGAATTGGTCAGTGTTATACCCCATCAAAACGTCGATATCCCCCTTCTTCACGATCTCCATGAACTTGGTCAAAATCTCAGTCTCATCGTTGAGGACTTCCACATAATCCGGGGCATTTTCCACGGCTTTCCACGTTAGGACTTTTTTAATCCCAGTGTTTGAAGCGAGGCTTATCATGGTTATAGGGTCTTTCTTTTCTCTTGGCGCGCCCTTAGGGTTATAAACTTCAATATCAAAAGCCATTATTGTCAAAGGTGTCTGAGTTGCTTCTTCAATGGAAGATATTTTTTCAACCTTAAATTCACCATCTCCTTTGCCGTGTATTTCAACAACTGCGGATGGGGTGAGGTGTTTATCGATCAGATATCTTCTGAAGAAAAGCAGGTCGTGTTCAAATATATCCTCGACGACATCCAGGTCTCTTATTAAGTCTCTAAGCTTTGGGACATCTTGTGGGTGTTGAAATACTACCTTGAGGACCTCCTTTCTCTTTCCAAAGAGGCTCCGGGATTCATGGGTGATCTCCTTAATCTCCTCTCCCACTCCCTTTATCTCTTTCTCAACTTTCCTTGCGTCCACCCTGGGGAGGACATATAGATAGGGAGAAAAAGAGTCGTCAATAGCTATGTTATACTCTTGGTTTTTGAGAAAGAGGCGTATTATCGCTTTACCATCTTTGGTGATATAGTCTATGTCTAAAAGAGTGCCTCTTATTTTATCCATACCTTTTGTTGTTCTTCATACAGATATAAATTAATTTACGTATCCAGATTCTAAAAATATCAATATATCCCCTGATTTGTGGCAAAATTAAGTGTTTGTCACGAGGGGAATCATACCGAATATATATGAAAAAAGTAATTTTTAATGCCTTTAACTAAAAATACGTGAATTTTAGGGATACTTTTAAATACTACTAGGCATCATCTGGCTCCTAGTCGGTTGGTACCGGGGGTGTTGGAATGGGTATGAATGTAGCAATTAACAGTTCTATAACAGCGATCCTAATCACATTTGCTGTAATAGGTGGGGGTCTTAAGTTTATAGACGAGGCCTTTGATGAAGACGTATTTGATAAGAGATTTGCGATGGTTTTAACACCTATTCTTGTGGTGTTATGGGTATGGGTTTCGGTCGTTGATAAGGTTTCTGCAGTCATTTTGTTCTCAATTTTACTGGGCGTTCTTTTGACTGGAAAGATCGATAACTTCATTTTTAAAATCAGCACAATTGCTTTGATAGTCTTTTTTGCCCTCCGTGGCCTTGGCCCCTATTTGATACCTCTTGTGTTCTTGACTTTGATGGGCATAGTGGATGAAAAAGGGAATGATTTTGTGGACAATAATAGTGCAAATAAGGTAGTGGAGTTCTTCTTTTTGCACCGTTTTTCTATGAAGTTCGGGATCATGCTACTATGTGCGGCCTCTTATTTTTCACCGATATATTTTGTGGCTTTCCTATGCTTTGATATCGCCTATGATTCAGTTGGGATTGTCAGCAAGAGTATAGTTGCAAAAACTGAGAGGATGTCTTTACATTTCCTTACGGATCTTCCGCCGGGTTTACTACAAGACCGTATTATGTTTTTGAAGGACAATCCCTTGAGTTTGGACGGCACTTTGGTGACTTTAAATATGTGAGTTTCTCAGATTTCTAGAGAATATTAGAAAATCTTTTTTATTATAAGGTATATAAACCAGGCTTGATTCACTAATATATCCAGTTATTCAGATTAAATAATAATATTTCTGCTTTTTTCATGTGTAATATATGCTAGAATTGAATTATCTTTATGTTTTAGCATCTTATTAGAAAAAAACTCTAGAAACACTTCTAAAAATAATTAGATAAAAAACCAAAAATATTTTTTAGATTAAAGAAATTCTTTCTAGCAAAATACTAGATAAATATTTATATAAACCGAGTGTTGAAAAAAAGAGGATGACAGAGGAAAAAACAGATGA
>JAZFTJ010000064.1:0-5010 GCA_036446635.1 Hydrothermarchaeales archaeon (SeqCode)
TTCATCCTGTCAAGCTCCTTCAGCTCTTGGTTGGCTTTCTTCAGCTCTCTTTCTGCCTTTAACTCTTTGGTGATGTCGTGGGAGACGCCTACAATTCCAATAGGCTTGCCATTTGCGTCTCTTAAAAGCGCCATTGATAGAGAGACATCAAAAGTCTTGCCATCTGCATTTTGTTGTTTGGTTTTAATCCTGCCCAAGCGGCCTTCTTTCAAAAGCTTCTCCATCCACCTCTTTCTCTTCTTTCTCTGTCTTTTAGGATAAAGTTTTAGAACCGGCTCACCGACTATGTCCTCGGCCTTATAGCCGAACATGGCCTCTGCGCTGGGGCTGAAGCTTGTGATCTTATCATTGAGATCAACGGTTATGATGGCGTCAGGAGCGCTTTGAATTATGTTGTCAAGAAAAGCCTTAGTGTTTTTTAGCGTCTTCTCAGCATGCTTGCGCTCGATCTCCGCAGATGTCTTTGCCGCAATAATATCCATCACGTCCTCTGCTTGTGACGGCAGATCTAGTTTTTGGCGGGATATGGCACAGAGTATTCCAATGGGCTTGTTATTTTTGTCTCGCAGGGGGGTGCCAACATATCCTTCGGCCCCGAGATCCACTAGGTCCTTGTCATCTGGGAACAGTTTACATATCCCTTCAGGGTAAACACAATACCCCTTCTTGGCAACATTTTCACAGGGCGTGCCATCCAAGATGTAGGAATATTCATGGATGATCTTGCCATCTAGTTGCATTGAGAGTGCTTTAACATTGTTTTCATCCGTGATTCGCCCTACGATAGCGCAGTCAGTGCCGAGCCATTCACACAAATTACTGGCGATTCCGTCAAAGAACTCCTGCCCTGTGGTTCCTACTGTGGCTTTGACAAGTGCCTGCAGTGCACCCTCCGCCTTCTTGCGCTCGGTGATGTCTGTAACTATTCCGAGAACGGCATTCTCCCCATCATATTTTATCAATTTGCTGTTCTGTAGTGACTCTATTCTTTTCCCTTTTTTTGTGATAAGTGTATATTCGTAAGCAGAAATCTCCATGCCCTTCATATGGTTGCGGAAATTTGTAATCACAGAATCCTTAGATTCTGGTGCAATTAGTGTGAGAAAATCAAAGTCAGAGGAGTAAAACTCCTCCTTCGTGTATCCCATGATCTCTTCGCATTTCTTATTGGCATATACCACCTTGCCCCCTTTATTGATAAAAATCATGTTAGGCGAATAATCTGCAAGATTCCTGAATTTTTCCTCACTCTCCCTCAACGCCGTCTCTGCCTTCTTACGCTCGGTGATATCAATGATATAACTTCTTATCTTGATAAATTTGTCTTGTTCATCAAATTCACCGATTGTTTTCTGATTGACAAATATCGTTTCACCATCTGCTTTACACATTTCATGTTCGTAATTAACTATTTTCTTTTCTCTCTCTATTCTAGCAACCATTTTATGGAATTCAGCTGGCGTGGGATATAGTGATTCCAATTCTACAGATTTTGTCTCCTCCAATGAAGCAAATCCAAAAATTTGTAAGAAAGCAGGATTACAGTCAATCAACTGCCCATCGGGAGTGGAAGTAAAATCCCCGGTTATATCATAGTCAAAAAAGGAGCGGTATTTTTCTTCACTTTTCAAAAGTGCCTCCTCAGCCTGCTTGCGCGCGGTGATGTCCCCCGCTATACCTTCTACACCTACAGGCTTACCGGCCTTATCGTAAATAAAGTAAGAGTTGGTTTCCACAATAAGTGGTGTTCCGTCCTTTCGTTTTAAGATTATTTCATAATTTTTTACCTCACCATGCTTTTTAAGCTCTTTTATGAATTTCTCTCTATCTTTCGGGTTATAGTAGAACTCCTCAGCGAGGTTTTTCCCGGTGACTTCATTTATATTGTTGTATCCTACAGCCCTCACTCCGGCCGGGTTTACAAGAGTCACATTTCCTTCAAGGTCTGTACGGTAAAAAATGTTCGTAATATTTTCGAAGATGCTCCTAAACTTTTCCTCTGATTCTCTTAATACCACCTCCGCCTTCTTGCGCTCGGTGATGTCAACAACTGAAGCCATCATACAAACAGGTTTGCCACCATCATCCATAACCACGCTTGCCGAAACTTGGACATAAAACAATGTGCCATCCTTTCTCTTGGCAACCCTTTCCCCCATCCAACCACCCTGATCTTGTATAGATTTTATTACGTCTAAAACCTTGTCTTCTATCTGAAAGAATTCGCTACCATGTTTTCCCACAACCTCTTTTTCATCTATGTATCCCCACATCTTGAGAAAAGCATTGTTTACATAGTTTAGAGTTCCATCAAGGTTGGCCAAAATAATTGCATCAACGGACATTGCTATTGCATTGTCTTTTATTTTCAATTCCTCCTCCACCTTCTTGTGCTCGGTGATGTCTTGAACGGTTCCAAAGAATCTTACTGGTTTGTCCTCCTCGTCATAATCGACTTTACCCAAAGCGTGGACAACACCCTCCTTGTCGCCTGGTAGAATAATACGGAATTCTATATCATATGGCTTTTTTCTTTTCAGTACATCCTCAACGCTTTTATTTACAAACTCCAGATCATCAGGATGAATAGTTTTCTCAAAGGCTTCATAGGAGGGAGAGACTTTAGAGGACAGACCAAAAATCCTGTAGTTTTCTTCAGACCAGAATAATTCATCTGTTTGAAGGTTCCATGACCAGTTTCCAATATGAGCTATACTTTGTGCTTCCAAGAGTTTTGTTTCACTCTCTTTCAGCGTCTCCTCCGCTGTTATCAACATCCTCTCCAGATCCAAATGCTCTATTACTTGGCTTACTTTTGAAGGCATCAGGTCTAGGAAATCCGCGTCCTTTACCAGATAGTCTTGGGCGCCAAGCTTCATCATATCGACTGCTATTTTTTCGTCACCCCGGCCTGTCATGATGATAAAAGGAGGGCTTAACCCCTCCTCTGTCAATGTTTCAATGACCTGTCTGCCTGTCATGTCCTGGAGCTGATAGTCTAAAAGGACAAGGGTCTCCGGGTTTTTACAAAGCTTTTTGATGGCTTCCTCCCCGGTTAAAACGCCTTCTACCTGGTAGCCACTCTTTTTAAGCCGTTTCTCTATCAGGCGGAGCAGACCCTCGTCATCTTCAACGACAAGAATCCTCCAAGACATAATCTTGTCTCCGATCTTTTCTCTGCTTTTTTTCTCCTTTTTCATATCGATTCTTCACCATTGATCTTTGGTATGTCCACCACCAACAGGAAGAGGCCCAGCCGCCTTATAGCTTCAATGAACTTATCATAGTCAATAGGCTTGGCGATATAGTTGCTGCATCCTAGTCTGTGGCATCTTTCAACCTCGCGCGGGTCATCGGTGGTGGTGACCATTATAACAGGTGTCTTACGAAGCTCCGGGTCTTTTTTGATCTCTTTTAAGACCTCTACGCCGTCAACCTTTGGCATCCTGATGTCCAGAAGAAGGAGATACGCCTTTCCTGAGACTCTATGCGGCCCGGATCCTCGCTTGAATAAGAAGTCCAAGGTCTCATCTCCATCTTTAAAGTGAAGGATATTGTTACGGATTCCGGCACGCTTCAAATTCTTCATGATAAGTTTTGCATGGCCCTCGTCGTCTTCGGCAAGGATTATAGTAAACTCACGCTTTACCATCATTTCACGCTCCTCTCTCGTTTTTTGTTCTTTGATCTAGGTAAAGATATAAAAAATCTACTCCCCTCATCTTTCTCAGACTCAACCCATATCCTACCCCTATGCATGTCAAGGATCTTGCGGGCAAAGGTTAGTCCCAAACCCTCTCCAGAGCTAGTCTTAGGATTTAGCCGGTGGAATATCTCAAATATCTTCTCCTGATGCTCCTGTGCGATACCGACCCCGTTATCATCCATACAATACACAATCTCTTTGTCTTCTTTTCTCCCCGTGATCTTGATAACGCCTGCCCGATCGGGGCTGAGGTTTTTTAGGGCGTTGTCCAGGAGATTGGAAAAGACCTGGTTGATCTGTGACCCGTCACCAAGACACATGGGCAGATCATCCACCTCAACCTTCACGTCTTGCTCTTTTATCTGATACTCGAAGACACTTATTACCTCAGAGACAAGATGGTTCATATTCAACCGCTTAAATCTAAGCATAGCACGGCCCAGACGTGAAAGCTGTAAAAGACCAGAGATCAGAGAATCCATCTTTATCGTGCTTGTCTGAATATATTGAAGCGCCTCCGGGATATCATCCTCAAGATAGGGCGCAAGCTCTTCTTTTATATCTGGAGAAACATCCTTACTATCCAGGGCCCTCTGCACCTCTTTAAACGCATTATCCAACTCCTTACTGAAACCCTGGATATTCACCAAGGGCGACCGCAGATCATGCGAACTCACATAGATGATCTGTTCCAGTTCCTTGTTTTTATCCATCAGCTCACGGTTCAGGCGGTCACGCTCCTCCTCTGCCATTTTGCGCTCGATAAAGTCTCCGAGGATTCTTGCAAGACCATTTATTAGGTTTCTTTCTTCTTTGAAAAACGGGCCTTCATCGATCTCAGGTTTCTGTTCTAGATAACCGACTTCTATAACACCTGCCTTCTTTTTAATAGTAATAATATCTGCAGTCTGCATCCACTTGGGAGCTTTCCAGTTTGCTGTCTTGAACTCTTTACCTTCAAAGGTAATCCTGGCACAGGTAATCTCTGGATACTGCCAAGAAGGCGGTATCAGGTCAACTGCTCCTTGGAACACCCCCTCCAATGTGCTATCAGGATCCGCAATTAACTGTGAGGTACCATAGAGACCTTTAAGCTCCTTGACACGCTCACCAAGATCATAAGTTCTCTTTTGCAAAGCCTCCTCCGCCCGCTTGCGCTCGAAGATATACGACGTTAGTGGACGGAACACAAAAAAGTATAGAATAGGGAAGACAAAGACGACTAGAATCAAGCTGTCCAAAAGTGCTTCATGCAGAAAAGATTGATGCGGCATGAAGGAGATAAGAAACATCGCTAATAGTTC
>JAZFTJ010000065.1:0-5543 GCA_036446635.1 Hydrothermarchaeales archaeon (SeqCode)
ACTCATGGAAGAAGGATAAATCCCACAATACAGCCAGACAACAACACCAAAATCCAATCAAAAAAAATGTGCCTCTATTATGCCACAGTAGCTATCAGGCCCATAGGTCAAAATTATAAATAGTAAAGAGACATATTTAATCATGAAGGTATGACAACAGTTTTTGCAGATAAAAAGAAGTATGAAACCACTGTCTGGATACAGGCACTGAGAGCCCCATTTTTCACAGCCTCCATAGTACCCGTGATCTTGGGCGCCGCAGTAGCCTTCACATACAACAGAGCGTTCAATCCCCCCTATTTCTTCCTAACCCTAATCGGAGTAGTCTCACTGCATGCAGGAGGAAACATGCTAAACGATTACTTCGACTACAAAAGCGGCGCAGACATCATCAACGAAACACCCACACCATTCAGCGGAGGCAGCAGAGTACTAGTAGACGAACTGCTAAAACCACAAAGCATCCTACAAGCCACAGTTTTATCCATAGCCATAGGACTAGGGATAGGCAGCTTCCTCGCACTTAAATTCGGATACATAATTATAGTCCTCGGCATAATGGGCGTCATATGCGGCATCCTCTACAGCGCGCCGCCATTTAAGCTGGCCTACAGAGGATTAGGGGAAGTCGTCGTCGGCATAGCCTTCGGACCACTCATCGTCATAGGAAGCTACTACGTACAGACACAAACACTCTCCCAAAAAGCCATAGTCGCAAGCATGCCCATCGCGTTTTTAATAGCAGCAGTCCTCTACATAAACGAATTCCCAGACTACAAACCAGACAAAAAAGCAGGAAAAAACCAGATCGTAGTACTACTCGGATCAGAAAAAGCGGTAAAAGGATACGGCCTCATAACAGCCGCAGCCTATGTCCTGATCCTTATAGGAGTCATCACAGGACTAATGCCACCACTCACAATCATCGGCTTACTAACATATCCCCAGGCAAAAAAAGCCTATAAGATACTGAAAAAACACCACAAAGATACCCAAAACCTACTCCCAGCAAACGCCATGACAATAAAGATCCACATACAAACAGGGCTACTATTAAGCCTAGGATATCTTGCCACTGCATATCTATAAATCCTAATATCTCGGACTCTTTAACCGGATGGATTTATTACCTAAGAAAGTCAAAACTATTACTAAGATGAAGTTAATAATCATCCTCCTGTCAATAATGCTCCTAACAACATGCATAGGAGTAGAAGAGAGGGAAGCACCTTTAGGGGGGGATTTAGCAGGCGAGAATGTCTCTTTTAATGAAGTACTGGCAAAAGAGGAGCCTCTGCATCTTAAAGAGGCAAGAGAGTATATGGTGGAACACCACCTCAAAGGGAGGGACATCACAGATCCACGAGTTCTTGAGGTCATGGGCAGGATTAAAAGACAAGAGTTTGTTGACGAAAACTTAAAAGACAAGGCATATTCTGACGGTCCTCTACCCATTGGCGAAGGACAGACCATATCCCAGCCCTATGTGGTTGCTTTAATGACTCAGTCACTTGATCTAAAAGGCGATGAAAAGATACTTGAGATCGGAACTGGCTCAGGATACCAGACAGCAGTCCTCGCAGAACTCACAAAAGAGGTATACACTATAGAGATAAGGGAAAGCCTCGCAAGATCTGCAAAAGAACGCCTCGAAAAAATGGGATACACCAATGTCAGGGTTAAACACGCCGACGGATACTTCGGCTGGGAAGAACACGCACCCTATGACGCCATCATGATAACAGCAGCCGTCAATCACATCCCCCCGCCACTGATAGCACAGCTAAAAGACGGCGGAAAACTCATACTACCCCTCGGAAGCACCACCTACTTCCAGACCCTCACCCTAGTCGAAAAAGAAAAAGGCGAGCTCAAGACACGCCATATCACAAACGTCCTCTTTGTTCCCCTAGTCGGAGAGGCCGAAAAGCAACAGTAACACTAACCAACGCAAAGGCATAGGCCAGCGAGGCTAAAAGAATAACCTGGGAAAAACCCGAGTGCATCGCAATAATAACAGCAAGAATAGACGCCAAAACAGATGCAGAGCCATTCGCAGCCCACGCCCAAGGTATAAGAGTTACATCAACTTTTTCCAAAAGCCTTATCCCCATAGGAAGAGGCATGCCCATCAAAAAACCAACCGGGGCTAGCGCAAGGACAGCGGCGGCATACCTCAACCACACATCAGTTGTCCTAACAACAGAGAAAAACCAGGGGAGAAAGAAGAGATAAAAAAGCACAGTCGCAACGAGCAATGTCAATCTATGTTTCAAACGCCCCATCGACACCGCTGACCTGCTCGTATAAAGGCTTCCCAGTCCCGAGAAAACAAGCAGGCCAAAGAGCACAGTTGAAACAGCAAAAACAGGCCTACCAAGAAAGAGAATGAACCTCTGGATCAACGGTATCTCAACAAACATGAAGCCAACACCGATAAGGAAGAAATAGGAGAGACTCCCAGCCTTCTGAGGCATCTCCAATCCACCCCTTCTACCCGCCAAAGGAAGAAGAACAAAAATAAGGGTCAGAACGAGCGCCTGAACAAATAGGATGTAGACTATGTAGCCGCCCTCAACAAAGATCTGCCACTTCTTACCAATACTCTCATACGTCTCCTTTAGTCTATCTGGCTTGAAGAACTGAAAGAAGAACGGGTTCTCATCCCTCACCGGAGAGACATCGAAGAGATATGCCCTATAAAACTCCTCCCTATCCGACGCGGTGACCAAATCGCTTATAGTGAGATAATAATAGTCCTCGGGAAACCGGTTATAGATATTTACCTCAGACTCCGAGACACCCGGGACATATACAATGTCAAAGCCACGGGACCGCGCAAAAACCCTTATCTCCTCAATCTCCCCGGGGGTGAAAGCAGTCTTTTTCACAACAACAGTGATAGTCCCAAAGCTCCTTAAAACCGCAACGTTCTCATAAGGCGCCTCTATACCCAGCTCGTCCATGGCCTCAAGCGCGATAGAAACAGTCCTCAAACTCTCCCTTGGAGGGGGTTGAAGCCACCGGGTTATTGACAAAATTCCATCGTCGGACAGATGCCCAAGATACTCTTTGAACGCCTCAACAGTGAAGAGATAGTTCTCTGTCAACGCATAGACACCGGTTGAGGAGGCAGGAGCCGCCGAAGAAAGCCCGATCTGTATTATGTCAAACCTATCATCATAGGTCTCAAGATAACCCCTAACCTCCGCATCTACCACCTCCACCCGTGGGTCACTGTAGACACTGGAAAACCCCTGCAGACCCCAAACCGTTTCAACGATAAGAGAATTAGGCTCGATCGCCTTTATCTCTGAGGCGTCATTTGAAAGAGCCTGGATGATCTCAAGACCCCCACCAGGCGCAATGAGCAAGACCTTTCCATCCCGGTTTAGTATGTAGGGGAGGGAAGAGGTGAGATAACCCGTAAACTCAACGGATGAGCCATTAAACTCGGTGACAGCGCTAACGACAGAGCCATCCACGGCAAGGCCCAACTGAGGAGGGAGCCGCTCTTGATATGAAAGACTGAGTCCCGGGGCATATCTTACATACCCGCTCTCCACGACATCCACCCTAGAGATAGAATTCCACTCCGAAGAGACAAGCCTTGAACCAGGATATCGCAGAGCAAGAGGCAGGGATTTATATGGGGACATGTTTATCTCAAGAAGAGGGGAGGGCATAAAGAGAAGAGCCAAGAGTATAAAAAGAACCGCTCCATTCAAAACCTTCCTTTTCGATGAGAAAAAAAAGCTTGCAGCCAAGCCAATAATAGCGCTAAAGATCAGGACACCTGAGCCACCGAATATTGAAAAAAGACCTAGGACGCCCAAGGCACCGACCCCGGATCCTGTAAGATTCGCAAAATAAAGCCTCCCAGCATCCTGTGGTTTCTTCTCAAAAGAGACTGCTATGCAAAGCCCGAAGAAGAAAAAAGGCACAGCGAGAAGGAGGTAGTACAGGAATATTAAAAGGACCTGAGACCTATCCAAGAAAAACCTAAACGGGTCAAAAGATACGCTATTGACTACGGCATAGCTCCCTATGGCACTTATAGAGAATAAGAGGGAGAAAAAGGATAGGGAGTCTTCAAGCTCCCGCCTTATTGGAAACAGGCATAGGAAGGTCCCGCTTGCAGCAATCCCGAAGAGGGCGATGCTTATAACGAGAAACGCGAAGTGATGCCAGAAAGCAACAGAGAGGACCCTGGTCAGAGCTATCTCAAAAACCAAGGCCGCCGTGGAAATGAGAAAAATCCCTCCAAGGATACGATACTCCCTGTCCATGATTAAAGATTTGTCAGGGAGAGTCTTAAATTATCTGGTCAAATTAGAAGGTTTAGGGGTTAGATTTTTCACCTCATCCAGATACTAAGAGGAAAATAAGTCTATCGCCACTTTATAGAACAACCCAAGGATGGATACTGTGTATCAGATATTGGCTTATTTTGAGCTAAACTCTCAATTGCCTCTTTTAGCTCCTCTCTTGTAACTTTTGTTTCGTCCTTCCAGTTGTCATCAATCCTTCCATGATAAACAAGCTTGTGCTCTTTATCAAAAAGATAAATGTCAGGCGTGCACTGTGCCTTAAACGCCCCTGCCGTCTTTTGTGTTTCATCAACAAGATATGGAAACCCTATCCCCAGATCCTCAATCTTCTTTATCATCTTATCAGGAGCGTCTTCAGGATAGTCAGGATTGATGTTAGGATTTATCGCCACAGTATTTACTCCCAGATCCCTAGAGTATCGGGCAAGCCTTATCAGCCTAGGCCATACCGCCTTCGCATACGGGCAATGATTGCAGGTGAAAACCACCAAAAGACCCTTCCTCGCATAGAGTAGATCGCTCTTAAAGACCTCCCCCTGAGGATCCCTTAGCTCGAAACCAGGCATCTCTATTCCAAGAGGAATCTCCAAAGACTCTAACAAAACCATATTCAACAACCCCCTCTATGTTATGGCTTCTCACCATAAATATCTTTTATGGGACATCACCCAACTTCTCCGACACTGTCAGCCTATAATATGCCAACCGCACACGGAATAGATTTTTCAACTCCAAAATAGTATTCTAAGATCATGAGGACAGAGATTCTGACATACGGCATTGTGCAGGGCGTGGGATTTAGACCCTTTATCTACAGAACCGCGAAAAAGGCGGGTCTTAAAGGCTCTGTCCAGAACATGGGCAATGGCGTGCTTATTGTCCTCGAAGGGAAAAAGGAACAGATTGACAGCTTCCTTTTGTCACTTAAAAATGAGCTCCCGCCTTTGGCAAGAGTTGATGGCCTTGAAATCTCCCATAAAAAGGAGACAAAACTTAAAGATTTTAGGATATTAAAAAGCAAAAAAACCGGCATATCCGGATCCACCCTCCCGCCGGACGTCTGCATCTGCGACAAGTGCATGAGGGAAGCATCAGATAAACACGATAGGAGATACGGATATCCCTTCACGGTATGCGTGGACTGCGGACCGCGATTCACCATCATCAAGTCCATCCCCTATGACAGAGAAAACACCTCGATGAACCAGTTCC
>JAZFTJ010000066.1:0-2429 GCA_036446635.1 Hydrothermarchaeales archaeon (SeqCode)
ATTTCCTGGTCTCCAGTCTCTATCTCATCGAAAACCTATATATATGTGGTTCCTTCACGGATAGAGATTGTTCATATGTAGGTGGTTGGATGATCAGTAGATATACTATTGAAAGCTTAGAGTGCAAAAGGACCATAGAACCTGAGAAGATCGAGAAATACAAGCTGGACTATAAGATAGACTATGGGGACAGAAAGCTGATTAAAAAGAAAAAACTCTTGGAAGTGAAATTTACGTTTATCATATCATATCTTAAGGATATCGGAAGCATAAAAGTTCAGGGCAAGGTATACTTCTCTGACACCCTGAAAAATCTAAAGGAGATCGATAAAAACTGGGGAAATGACAAAGAGATTCAAAGACAGGCGATTAACACCCTATTCAAAAATATCATAGCTATGGTATTCGACACAAGCAGGCACATGGGTCTCCCCCCACCTGCAGTGCTCCCCCAATTCTCGCCAGAGGGCGGGGTCTAGATTATTGGGAGCAGTTGTCTTAATCTCCAGATTATATGTCTCAGTTTTCTCCAGAAGGATGATGAACTGAGGAAATAGACGTTGTTGGATTTGTTTGACTCAAGTATCCAATGATCAGCATCTATCTCTAAGTATGTCGGCTCACTGTCTGCTGTAAAAGAGACGGTTTTCCGCTCCGCCTCTATCCAAACCCTCTTTTTTATCTCCCCTCCTTTTGTGTAGAGGACAATGTCTACCGGCATTTTGCCCAGATCTCCTTTTTGAACCACGTTTGCCTTGACTGAGTATTTTCCATCAGCGTAGTTGACCTCTGCACTCTGTAATGCATAATCAGGGAGCATCACATCCTCTATCCACTGATCAAAGAACCAGTCCATGTCTTGGCCATATACCTCTTCAGCTATCTCTTGGAAGTCGTTGATGTTGGCACTTTTTCCTCTGAACCGTTGGGCATAGTTTCGCATTATCGTGAAGAATGCTTCATCGCCTACGACATATCGAAGCATATGCAGTACCCACGCGCCTTTGCTATATACAACGGCATGGTATTTGCCTTCCCTGTATTCTTCTTCAACACTGGATATGGGCTCGTCTTCTGTTTCTCTAATCTTGCCAATATACTCCAGCCTCTTATCCTCCATCGAGGATCTCATCTCTTCTCTGCCTTTGAATTCCTCAATATATAGGACGCTTGAATATGTGGCAAACCCTTCTAAAAGCCAGAGGTTGTATCTTTCGACACTTAATCCGTCTGTTAGGGTTTTTGGGAAATTCCAGTATCCCTTGACGCTGCGCAGGCTGTTCTCTCCCTCAACGAATACAAGTGCTCCCCACCAGTTATGCGCGACCTCGTGTGCCAAGAACTCTGAGGGTAGGAAGGACATGAATATGTTTGAGTCCAGCATGACAAAGCTCTGGTCTCCATGTCCGCCTGAGAAGAATCCTGGTATCTCTACTGTCGCGAATTTGGCATAGGGGTAGTCTCCGAATTTGGATGAGTAGAACCCTAACATATCTGTTGTTGTCTTCATGCATTTGTTTGCCAGAGATGGGTCTTCCATGTAGGTGTAGCATTCTACGCGCATGTGTTTAAAGAGCGTTGTTTTGGCGTTATATTCGCCTGCGGCAAATGATATGCCTCTTGTTGGCAGTGAGGTTTCCCATATATATTCTTGGTATTGGCCCAAGTCCGTTTCGCCTATCAACTGGCCTACAGATATGGCTGTCTGGCCTTTTGGTACGGTTATGCTGATTGTGGTTGTGTATCGGTCGCCCCAGATCATCGGGTACCAGGCTGATTCGTAGATCATGTAGCTGCCCTCCTCACCTATGTATCCCCAGAAGCCGTGTCGCCCAAATTTCTCCTCGGGGTTTGAAACACCGACGTATTCGACTATTATCTGTTTTGTTTCATCTTTTTCCAGCGGCTCTGTTAGCTCTATGATGACTTGGTCTTCATCTCTCCTATAACTTAGGGTGTTGCCGTCTCCATCTTTTACGTTGGCTATCTCCATCCTTTCGTTTAGTAGGAATGTGATTGTGCCTACATCATCGTCCAGTGCCTTTATCCTGATGTTTGCTTGGACATCGAACTGGTTTGTTTTTGGGTGTATCTGTAGACTTAGATCATAGTGCTGGATGTCAATATTTACCTTGTTAGTTGATGCTGCGGGGGACGGCGCTGAGGCTAATACTAATATTACAATTAGCATCATAGCCATTGTAGGTTTCATGGCTCTCCCGCCTATTCTCCTTATTCTATTATTGATTTTGTTGGAAATCTTATATATTTCTGGGGTTTACGCTGGCGATTTTGTTATTTCTATAGAGGGACATTAAACACCGGTTTTTCTATGTCAATATCTGGCTTACACAATGTCTTAAACCTTTTGCCCTTTGTAATTTGCGATGAGTTCTTAAAGCCTATTTTTCAGGAGGATTTATTGGTGA
>JAZFTJ010000067.1:0-3011 GCA_036446635.1 Hydrothermarchaeales archaeon (SeqCode)
TAACATCTTTATTATGCTTGCAGGGTACATGGGGGGAATAATTACAATGCTTTCAGTTATTGGTGTTTTCGTCTTTTTCTGGCAGGATCTGGGCATGATTTTCAGAGAAAATAACTTTATTAAATAGATCTGTTTTGGATAGGTTTTAAATAACCCCCTTGTTTCGTTTACAGACAGTTTCGAAGAAGGAATCATAAGGTTTAAATAGCTAAAAAAAGATATAGTTATTTTTAGGGGAAATTTTTTTCGTTCTTAAAACCTAGGGGTAGGGAGGAGATATCCATAAAGCAGAATCTACTTTCTACTTGCAAAAGCCAGGTCTATATGAAGGGGATTTGGATAGGTTTTAAATAACATAACAATGTTATTATTAATCGCCTGAAGGGACATTAGAGGGTGTCAAAGAATATGAGAAAGAGGGTAATAATCATCGGAATTATCTTATTGGTATTGGTTAGTTCTGGATGCACATCACTACTAGAACCAAGTTATAAGATAATATGTTCTACAGGTGAGAAAGTTTCTGATCCAAGTATGTGTCCTGAGGTGACAACGGCTCCTCCAACAACCACGTCTGCTCCTATCACTACCACTCCACCTACTACAACCACAGCCTCTCCAACAACTACCCCTCCACTGACAACAACATTGCCTTCAACAACTGAAGCCACGGCACCAACCATCACATCTGCACCTGTAAAAGAAGAAGAGACAACAACCGACGTCCAAGCACTCTTTGAGTCCAAATGCTCAGACTGTCACAGCATAAACCGGCCCAAGTCAAAGAGAAAAACCAGAAGCGAATGGGAAATCACTGTAAAACGGATGCAAGATGTAAATGGGGCAAGAGAGAAAGCAGGACTAACAGACGAAGAGGCAGAAAAGATCATAGACTACCTAGCAGAGACATATGGAGAATAAGATACAAACAGCCAAAACTGTTTCATAGCAGCAGCACGCTTTGTTTTTCTACCCATTGCAGCAGTCCAACATTGTTTTGGATAGGTTTTATAATAACCCCCTTGTTTCGTTTACAGACAGTTTCGAAGAGGGAAAAATAAGGTTTAAATAACAAAAATATGTACGCAGTGTGTGATGAACGGGGGGATTGAGGGTAAGGCTCTCCTCCTACTCTTTGTCCCGTTCATCATTCTTCTTATTTCTCAACCAGCTCTAAGACTAATTCTGCTTATTTACTTAACTCTAGACTTAAATAAGAAACATTATACCTATTACCTACGAAGCGGGCGATTTAACCCCGCTAATTATATATAACTATTCTATGGTTTTTCCTCTTATGAATCTTAATGAGAACGCAGCTGACATTGCGATGGAGTTGATGGGGAGACAGGAAGAGCTTAATGTAAACAGTTTTGAGCTTAATAACGGAACAAAAGTTATTGACTGCGGAGTTAAGGCGTTGGGATCTTTTGAGGCGGGCAGGCTTTTTTCTCTAGCGTGTCTTGGCGGCTTAGCCGAGGTGTCTTTTCAGTCTCAGGATCTTGAGGATTTCACTGTCTTTAGCACTATTGTTGAGAGTAGTGATCCAGCACTTGCCTGCATTGCTTCTCAGAAGGCGGGATGGAACATCAATGTTGATAAGTTCAGGGCTTTAGGATCGGGTCCTGCCCGGATCCTTGCAAAGAAGCCCAAGGAGACCTATGAGAAGCTTAACTATCTTGAGAGATCTGAGGTAGCGGTTCTTGCCCTTGAGTGCAGCAAGTATCCCACAAAAAGCGTAGCTAAGTATATAGCGAGGGAGTGTGGCGTGGATCCGAGAAACCTCTTTTTATTAGTGGCAAGAACGGCGTCTGTGGTGGGGGTGATCCAGATCTCAGCCAGGGCTACGGAGACCGCTCTTTTTAAGCTTGATCATCTGGGTTATCCTCTGAGGATGGTGATACGTTCCCTTGGGATGGGGTTTATTGCGCCTATAGTTGGGGATGACAACAAGATGATGGGCGTGACAAACGACATGATCATATATGGTTCTAAGGTCAAGCTTGACATTCTTGAGGATATAGACGTGGAAAAGATTCCTTCAAAGACCTCGAAGGCCTATGGCAAGATGTTCTTTGAGATATTTGAGGAGGCGGGGCATGATTTTTACAAGATCGATCCCGGGATATTCGCTCCTGGAGAGGTTACGTTGTTTAACATAAAGACGGGGCAGGAGAAATTTGCTGGAGAGATTGATCTTGAAATGGTGAAGAGGTCCATTACCGGTTTTGAATATGGCTAAGAAAGTTTATCTGGTAGGCGCTGGGCCAGGAGATCTTGGTTTGATAACGGTCAAAGCCCTGGATTTGGTTAAAAAGGCTGATACGATAATCTATGATCGTCTGGCCAACGAGGAGATCCTGGGGTTTGCCAAGAAAGATGCTAAGCTTGTGTATGTTGGCAAGAAGAAGGGTCATCATATCTTCAGGCAGGAGAGGATAAACGAGATCCTTAAAAATGAGGCTGATGAGAAGAAGATCGTGATAAGGCTTAAAGGGGGGGATCCTCTTGTCTTTGGCAGGGGGGGTGAGGAGATGAATGCTCTAAAAGAGAACGGTATAGATTTTGAGGTCGTCCCCGGTGTAACCTCTGCTATTGCTGTGCCTGGTCTTGCGAATATCCCGGTTACTGACAGGCGTTATGCCTCAAGCTTTGCCGTTGTCACAGGACATGAGGATCCTGCAAAGTCTGAGCCGAAGGTGGACATCAGCCGGCTTACCACTGATACGATTGTAATCTTGATGGGTGTGGGGAATCTTGAAAATATCGTTTCCCAAGCTCTTAAGACGCGGAGTCGGGAGACGCCTGTTGCCATCATTCAGGAAGGGGCGACTGAGAATCAGAGGGTTGTGGTCGGTACTTTAGAGGACATTGTCTCCAAGGCGAGGGATGGCGGCATTGAGCCGCCTGCAATCATCGTGGTCGGTGACGTGGTCAGGGTAAGAGGAGAGATTGGGGGCTAGGTTGATCTAAAGGAGCAGTTTTTTCTAGGATATTTTTTTATTACAACA
>JAZFTJ010000068.1:0-3202 GCA_036446635.1 Hydrothermarchaeales archaeon (SeqCode)
CAGGGTTTACAGCGAAGCCCTCTAATAACAGCTCCAATCACCTACTCAACCATCGGTTGAAGCACCTTATCCTGAAGACGGACGAGGGATTGGGCTCGTTTCGGGTCAACATCTGCGGCTATCTCCCTTTTCTGATCCTCTCCTCAGCAAGCGTCTTTCTGATTTCATCCAAGATATTCATCGCAACATTTAGAAAACTTCTTGCCTCTTCCAAACTCTGGTTCGCATCGAATCTCTCGGTCGAAAGAGCAACCCCATAGGCGGTTCTCTCCCGCCTGTCTTTCATGGTCCAAGCCTCCTCGACCATATCCCTCCCGATGGCCTTGATATGTTTTATCACGAGAATCTCCCTGTCCCCCAGCCTCTGTTTTTTTCTCTGGAAGAAATGTTCCAATGATGCTATGGCGCAGGAGTGGTTCTTACTCGAATAGCCTATGGATATTAAGAGGGCCAATATCGTGTGATAGATGGCGTAATAAGAGGAGATGATTGCCCAGTCGTAGAACAGGAGCTCTGTATTCTCGTCTATAGCGTGGGGCAGGGTCTTCATATCGACGAGGGAATCTGGGTCAACATCGTTGTCTTCCAGAAATCTGTCCGAGTCAGCTATCAGTTTGTCTGCGGCCCTCAGGTTGTGCCGGGCCTTGTAGATGTGCCTCTCGGCCAGCTCATCATCCGGTTCGATCTCTGTTAAACCGTTCTCGATCTCTTCTAGGCATTTCGTCAGGAATTTCATGCCCACCTTGCACCCTCCAGGAAGCCGAAGACCTCCCTCAAATAGGCCTCAGCACCATAGATCGGGATTCCTTCCTTAACTATTTTTAAGTATAGCAGATTTTCTGCCTTCAGCTCTGCCGCGAAAGACTTCATCGTTATGGCGGTCGGAGAGATTTTATTTGTATAAGACGCGTTTATGCTATGAGCTATCTTGTCAACTTTTTTGCTGTCCTTCAGGGACCTCAAGACGACTAGGAGATCTATGTCACTTTCCTTTCTGACCCCTCCTCTGGCTGCAGAGCCGAATAATACGATGCTTAGGAGTTCTTCCTCCAAAGATTTTGCGCAGGAGCCCACAAAAGCGGTGATCTGCGTTGCAGGGGGGGGATCGGTCTTTAATTCACTGAACTTTAAACCCAGCGCTAGGACGCACATGTTCAGGGTCAGGAGGTTCTTCGTGTTTAGAGAATAGAACACCTGGTTCCCAACCTCTTTCTTCGCCAGGACTCCCTTGGAGTAAAGCCCGTTCAGGATCCTTGATGCGGTGCTCCTACTCACCCCTGTTTGTCTGGATATCTCCCTGACGTTCAGCAGATCGTCGTAGTTTGACAGTGAAAAAAGCAAAAGCCTGCTCTCCTTGTTCATACTGTAATCTTGGGCAGGGTAAATATAAAGTTATCCCATAAAATGGGACAATTGTCCCACAATATAGGACAAAAGGCACGAAAGTTGGTAACGATAAATATGGAAGCTTGATCATATCAGAAGTGCATCCTCCCCCTTAATAAGATTTTTACACTGTGGCCAAGGAAGATCAAAGACCGCTCCACGGAATTGATACAAAACACATTTATCCACTTCACCCCCGCTTATCATGTTTAGCCGTTCATATAATTCTCCAGGATCCGATTCCCTCATCTGTTCAGGAGTTTTGATCCCAAGCAAGTAAAGTTTTTCTGCTGTAGCAGGACCTATGTTACGCAGGGTTTGTAAGCGTCTGATTGATTCTGATCTTTCATCTAATTTGCTCATTTTCCCCACGACTTCAAGTCTTACTAAAAACGATATAAATCTATCTTTGTTATGGACCATATAGGTTATGTAGCATAGCACTGGTTTCAAAAAAAGAAACTCTATATCAAAGCCCAAATATCTCAGAAAGCGTCAAACCCTTCTTGATCCCCTCTTTATATCTCTTCTCCTTCATCGAAACCTCTTTAGCCTTCTGAAGAACCTCATAGGCCATCTTCTGAGGAACCACTACCACACCCACCTCATCGGCAACGACAACATCGCCCGGCTTGACAGGAATGCCACCGCAGCTGATCTCAGTATTAAGCTCTCCATGTCCATGAGGCTCACCAGCATTCGGGGTTACATATCGTGTCCAAACAGGGAACTTCAGCCTCTTGATATCGTCAACATCCCTAATCGCGCCATCAATAACAACACCCCGGATACCCTTATTTATCGCGCTCAAAGTGGCAAGCTCACCCCAGACAGCCACCTCCATACCCTGAGCATCCACCACGATTACATCACCCTCTTGCGCAAGGTCAACGGCCTTAACAACCTTGCCCCAATCCCCGCCCAAGGTTTTAACAGTGAATGCCTTACCAGCGATCCTTATGCCTTTATTGACCGGGGCCAAACCCCTCATAGCACCGAACCTCTTCATCGAGTCAGAGATAAAAGGCGTGGGGAGATTCTCAAACTCACAAACGATCTCATCAAAACCGATTTTAACTGCTTCCTCTTTTTTCTCCACAACATCAACGCCGAGGATATCACAGAATTTCTTGGTTGTTCCAACCACATCTTTGGCCTTGGTTATCGCCCTTCCGACAACAAAGATCTCAGCACCCGCATCCCTTAGTAACCCTACTGTTTCTGTGGAGATACCGCCAGCAACAGCTATAGGAATATCCAACTTCTTTTTCAACGCCTTTACTTCGTCTAAGGCAGAATCCACCCTCTCAAGTTTGACCTTCTGGATGTCTATGGGCGTGTGTATCAGGACGTAATCCACGCCAAGTTCCTGAAGCTCAAAAGCCCTTTTCACCGTGTCCTTTACCTCAATAAGATCAGCCATAATCCTAACATTATGGGCATTGCCCTGATTTACAGCTCTTTTCACCGTAAAATCATCAGCCAAACCCAGGATACACACGACATCCGCCCCATTCTTGGCAGCCATCTCAACCTCAAGATCACCAGTATCCATGGTCTTCATATCAGCAACAACGGTCTTATCCGGAAACCTGTTTTTCAGCGTCTTAATAGCAACCATACCATGATTCTTAATAAGCGGCGTACCCACCTCAAGCCAATTAGCCCCACCCAGAACGGCTTCCTCAGCTATAGTAATAGCATCCTCTATAGAGAGCAAATCCAAAGCCAACTGCAACGCAACCAAACCAACCCACCACGAAGAAATATCCTTTTTCTGATTATATAAGTATTTTATTTAAGATTTCAGAAGGAA
>JAZFTJ010000069.1:0-13111 GCA_036446635.1 Hydrothermarchaeales archaeon (SeqCode)
ACCATGCTATGCTTTATCACAACAAACGCATACATCCCCCGCGAAAAGATCAACGGAGTACTCAAAAAGGCAGTGGACAAAAGCTTCAACATGCTCACCATAGACAACGACACAAGCACAAACGACATGGCGGTGCTTCTAGCCAACGGCATGGCAGGAAACAAGGACGTGGATGAAAAGTTCCAAGAAGCCCTCGATTTCGTCACTCGTGAGATCGCGAAGATGATAGCCGAGGATGGAGAGGGAGCAACTAAATATTTTGAGGTGAATGTGAAAAACGCAGCGACCAAGGAAGACGCCAAAAAAGCTGCAATGGCTGTTGCCGGATCTAATCTTGTAAAGACAGCGATTTTTGGAAGAAACCCAAACTGGGGTAGGATAATAGCTGCAGTCGGTTATTCAGGGGCAGAGATAAATCCCGACGCTATCACATTATCTGTTGAAGCGGACGATAAGAAGGTTTGTCTGATAGAAAAAGGCAAGATTTTGGCATTCCCTGATACCGACGAATTAAGATTGGCAGCGGAAATCCTCAGTGGATCTGATCTTAAGATAATTATCGACCTTGATATGGGCGACGGCGAAGCCTCTGCTCTGGGATGTGACATGGGGCCAGAGTATGTCACGATAAATGCTGAGTACGCTACTTAGATTATTTCCAGAACTGCCACCACTTCTTCTCGGACATCCCGCCATTGGATGCATTCTCGCCTTTTAGATATTTCTCAGGATCCTCTTCAAAAGCGGTTTTACAGCCCGGGGCGCAGAAGTAAATAGTCTCCCCTTGATATTCTGTCTTGTGCTCGGCGGTTTTTTCATCCACAGTCATTTTACAAACAGGATCAATCGCCATTATATTTCACCTCCAATTCTATATTTGGAATCAGAGTTATATAGGGTTTTTGGCAAAACCTTATGAATAAAACATGGGTCAGAGATAAATTATGTCAGACGACCCAAAAACAACCTATTTTTTGTTGAGTGTGAACATATTATTTTACTTGATTTTAGCTTATCTTAGCTCAAGCTGGCTTACGATTGATAGATACTGGATGGCAAAGTTCGGCCTGAACAAAGCCCTATTCCTCTCAGGAGCGTATTATCAAGTTCTAACAAGCATGTTTGCTCATTTTGACTTCACCCACTTAGGATACAACATGATTTTTTTGGCAATCTTTGGAGCTAAAGCCGAGGATATATATGGGGGAAAGCGTCTCCTGTCTATCTACGTGTTATGCGGCGTGTTTGCCTCGTCTGTCCACTTCATTTATCCGCTGGGCACAATATCTGCCGGTGCGTCTGGCGCCATCTATGGGATACTCGGGACAGTCCTGATAGCCAATAGAAACCTCTACTCTGGAGGAATTTCTATGTCTCTTTTCTATGGCTTTGTCTTCTTTATCCTGGCAGCTACCACAGGTTTTCTCGCCCACCTTGTTGGCCTTATATTTGGATTCCTTCTCGGATTCTGGATCACAAGGGACTGGTATCCCAAAGAGGAAGACCCGGAGATCGATGAATTTCTTGAACTTTTAGAACTGGAGTAGGACTGTATCAAAAGGTATAAAAGAGGATAATACTCCATTCTCTGATCAAAATAGATAGATCATTAGGTGTATAAAACATGAACCGGGCAGAGATACTAGCAGAGGCCTTGCCGTATATAGAGAAGTTTCATGGATCCTACATTGTGATAAAGTACGGTGGCCACGCCATGCTAGACGATGAGGCAAAGGACTGGACCGTCAAGGACACCATTTTGCTGAAATACATAGGTATGAAGCCGGTTATAGTTCATGGAGGAGGGCCTGAGATAACTCAGGCCATGGAGAAGATGGGCAAAAAGCCCAAGTTCGTGGAAGGATTAAGAGTAACAGACGAGGAGACGCTTGACATAGTTAAGATGGTCTTGGTCGGGAAGATAAACACAGACATAGTCTCCAGAATAAACAAGTTCAACGGAAAAGGAGTAGGGCTCTCCGGGAAAGATAATAAGTTGATATTGGCCAAAAAAAGGCGTCATAAAATTATAAAGGAAGGTCGTGAGACGGAGATAGATCTAGGCCATGTTGGGGAGACGGTGAAAGTCAATCCCGAGGTCGTAGACATACTCACAGACAGAGGATATATCCCCGTCATATCTCCTGTAGGAATCACAGAGGAGGGCAACAGCCTTAATCTGAACTCTGACACTGTAGCAGGCGACATGGCAGCCGCCCTTGGCGCGAAGAAGCTTGTGATACTGACAGATGTGCCTGGCATCATGAGAGACCTTGAAGACAAAAACAGCCTAATCAACGAGATAAAGGTCTCTGATATCGATTCACTTATCAAAGAGAACATAATCGAGGGCTCCATGATCCCAAAGCTAGAGGCGTGTGCCAACGCTGTAAAAGGAGGCGTGAAGAGGGCGCACATAATCGACGGAAGGGTGAAGCATTCCATCCTCCTGGAGCTTTTAACAGACGAAGGCATAGGCACCATGATCAAGGAGGGATAGAGATGGTGGAAGTCAAAGAGATAGAGCTAAAAGGCCACATAATAGACTCGTTTGTCCTGCCCAAGGTGTTTGACACCATAATGGATATGGGCGGAGATTTTCAGGTCCTGGTCTTTGAGATAGGCAAACACAAGACAGACCCATCCTATACACGCATCCTTATAAAAGCCAAAGACCGGGCGCATCTGGACAACATCCTCGGAGAACTGCTTAAAGTTGGTGCCACCATTCCTGAGATAGAGCATCTGGAGCTTAAACCCGCTCCGAAAGACAAAACCCTGCCTGATGACTTCTATTCCACTACACATCACCCCACATATGTCCGCATTGACGATAGCTGGGTCAATGTCGAGAAGATAGAGATGGATCTTGTTATCGTTGTGGACAAGGAAAAGAAAAAAGCCGTTTGCAAGCCCATAAGCGATGTGCGGGAGGGAGATATGATAGCTGTAGGCAAGAAAGGCATAAGGGTGGAGCCTCCTGAAAGGCCAAGGGAATACAGCGTCTTTGAATTCATGAAGTCCACGGTGTCTTCTGAGAAACCTTCCAAGGCATTGATAAGACAGATTGCAAAGGAGATTCACGAGGTTAAGAAGAGGGGGGGCAAGGTCTTGGTGGTTGCCGGTCCCGCTGTAGTTCACACCGGGGCATATGAGCATCTTACAAAGATGATAGACGATGGCTTGGTAGATGTACTCTTTGCAGGCAATGCCCTTGCTGTTCACGACATAGAAAACGCTCTTTATGGTACTTCACTTGGTATAAATCTTGAGACAGGAAGGCCTGCAGAGGCGGGTCACAGACATCATCTATATGCCATCAATGAGGTGATGGCCGCCGGATCCATTAAAAAACTTGTCGATAAGGGAAGGTTGACAAAAGGCGTTATGTATACCTGTATAAAGAAAAATATCCCCTTTGTTTTGGCTGGCTCTATCCGCGACGACGGGCCTCTGCCCGAGGTGATAACGGACGTTATAGAGGCTCAAAGAGAGATGAGAAAAAACCTGGAAGGGGTTGAGCTTGTCCTGATGCTATCAACCATGCTTCACTCGATAGCTGTGGGTAATCTGCTGCCATCTTATGTTAAAACCATCTGTGTGGATATCAATCCGGCCACAGTCACTAAGCTGATGGACAGGGGTAGCGCACAGGCTCTGGGGGTTGTAACTGATGTCGGAGTCTTCTTGCCTGTGCTTGTAAAAGAATTTTTATAAAGGCACTGGTCTTTTTGAGCTTCTGACAAAATATTTATACTCGCAAAACTTTCTCCTTTATTTCGAGCGGCTGTGATCTAGGGGTTATGATCTTGGCCTTCCAAGCCAATTGCCCGGGTTCGAATCCCGGCAGCCGCATCAATGATTTAGAGGTTATAAATTGAGAAGAAGGCCCAGTTGGGTGATAAAGATAGCTCAGGAGAGAATCGACATTCTCCTGCAAAGAGCTGAAGCTGTTTTCCACGTTGACAGGAAAAAGGCAGACAGATACGCGGAGCTTGCAAGAAAGATAGCTATGCGCTACAACGTACATATGCCCGCTAAGTGGAAGAGGCGTATCTGCAAGAACTGTCATGCTTTCCTTAAGCCCGGCGAAAATTGCAGGATACGAACTAAAGATGTTAAGATAATACTTACATGTCTTGAATGCGGCTATATTACAAGAATCCCGTTTCAAAGGGAAAGACAGCAGAAGAAAAATATTGATGAGGTTAAAAGACGGTAAATGCTAAAAAAGGAGGATTATGATGACTACGGTATATGATGTGCCGGCTTCAAAAGTGATAGGTACAGCTTCAAGAGAGCTTAAGAAATTAAAACAGGTTAGCCCCCCTGATTGGGCAAAGTTCGCCAAGACAGGCTCGGGCAGAGAGATGTCCCCTGATCAGAAGGATTGGTGGTACACACGGTCCGCCTCGATCCTGCGCAAAATCTATGTTGCTGGGCCCATAGGCATAACAAGGCTTAGCAAAAAATATGGAAACAAGAAGAATAGAGGATACAAGCCAGAGGCCCGAAGGAGAGGGAGCGGGTCCATAATCACAGGCATAATAAAGCAGCTTGAAAGCGTAGAGTTCATAAAGACCACAAGAAAAGGCCGTGCTATAACACCAAAGGGAATATCCTTTTTAGACAAGATCTCTCATAACATAAAGAAGGGCATGCCAGAACTGAAAAAGTACTGAGGATGCGATATGGTAGATGATCTTGAAACTCTTCGAAGAAAGAAGATGGCTGAGCTCCAGCAAAGGTTGCTAGAAGACCAGGCAAAACAGGAGCAGATGGAACATGTAGAGGGGCAGATTAGAGGCGCGATACAGCAGATTTTAACCCCCGAAGCCCGTGCCAGGCTTGCAAACATTAAGATGGCCAAGCCAGAGTATGCGACACAAATAGAGCTGATGCTGATACAGATCGCTCAAGGCGGCCAGTTACAAAATAAGATAACAGATGAACAGTTAAAAGGCATACTCAAGAAGATAGCTGAGGGGAGTAAGAGAGAATTTAAGATACGAAGAGTATAAGCCCCCTATGGCTTTTGATAGAACAAGTAATCATAATGGTTTCAAAAGTTACTCCTCCCAGATAGGCATTAGAGTTTGAGGTGAAACACAGTGAGCATAGTTCATGTAGCAAAGAAGAGAAGGCTCGGAAAAGCGATGAGACAGAACAGACCCGTCCCCATATGGGCTGTAGCAAAGACTATGGGTCGGCTGAGAACACATCCTAAGCGCAGATATTGGCGCAGAAGTAAACTAAAAAAGTAGGTGAAAGAAAATGGAGCGGGTCTACACTATACCCTTAAGAGAAGTTAGGAAAACACCGAGGATAAAACACGCGCCAAAGGCGATGAGATACATAAGGAGATACATAGAAAAACACACTAAGAGTGACAAGGTCATATTGGATAACTCTGTCAATGAAAAGGTATGGGAGCGGGGGATAAAGAACATGCCTTCAAAAATAAAGGTGAAAGCAGAGACAATAGAAGACGATGTAGTCCTGGTTACCTTAGCAGAGTAGGGATTATATGCTAGATAGGGTGAACTACATTGGGAACCCTAATCTTGGGGTCTTCATGAGGGCGAATGACAAATTTGCCTTGGCTCCAGACGGTTGTTCCGATAGATTCTCATCTATTTTGAAGAAGGCACTTGAGGTGGAAGTCCTTAAGACATCAATAAGCGGCACATCTCTTCTAGGGGCTATGGTGGCGATGAATAACAAAGGCATTGTACTGCCAAAGAATGTCTACAAGGGGGAGGTTAAAGCCTTTAAGGGCTTAGGGATGAATACCACCGTATTAGATGACAAGCTCACAGCATTAGGCAACCTCTTGTTGGTTAATGACAACGGTGGAATAATCGGCAAGAACTTTACAAAAAAAAGCAAAAAAAAGATAGAGGACACCCTTGACATAGAGGTTGAATCTAGTATGTTAGCTGATTTCAGGACAGTGGGCGCTGTAGGAGTTGCTACAAATAAAGGGGCTGTGATACATCCCATGGTAACTGAGGAGGATCTGGAACTTGTAGAAAGTCTCCTTAAGGTTTATGTGGATGTTGGCACAATAAACAGGGGAGTAGGATTTGTCAGGACCGGATTGGTGGCAAATTCAAATGGAGCGGTAATGGGTCAACAGACAACAGGTCCGGAGATCGCTAGAATAGAGGATGTCTTTGGATTTTTAGAATAACGTTATAACGTGCTATTATTTAATGGAGGAATTATCATGGAAACAAAGATATTTCGAATATCAGGTAAGTTTAGGATGGGCGAGGAGCTGCAGATTTTCACAAAAGAGTTTCGAGCTGTCTCAAAGGAGAGCGGGATTGAGAAGCTTTACACAGACTTAGGTAGCAAGCATAAGGTTAAGAGAAACCGGATAATTATAGATAAAATAAAAGAGATAACGCCTGAGGAAGCTGAGAACGTTTACGTAAGGGAGATGTCAGGAGTATAATTAGGATGGATGATAATCTGGAGATCCTTCAAGAGTTCGCGGCATACGAGGCACAGATAAAAACTCTCGCTGAGAATCTGGAGTTAATTGAGGTCTCAATAGTTGAGCTTAAGAAGGTTGAAGAAGGGTTGATGGTCATTAAAGATGCCAAGGTTGGTAGCGAGATCTTGGTGCCCATGGGTCCAGACTCGTTTATAAATGCAAAGATCACGGACACAAAAAATGTCATCATTGGCCTGGGTTCAGGTGTGGTTGCAAAAAAGAGCATTGGCGCGGCCATCATGGATATGGAAGAGCGGATAAAGGAGTTGGAGGATGTGAGGAAGAAGAGTGATGATAGGCTTCAGCTTTATACAGAAAAATATAAGGAAATCGCGCCTCGTGTTCAAGAGATTGTTGAGAATGTCAAGGAAGAGGGCTAGTTGTGTTCTCCGCACTCAGGAACAAGCTCTTTAAGATCAAGGATCAGATAGAGAGCAAGGGCGTCGTAGAAGAGCATGTGAAGCCAACCGCTAAAGAGAAGGTGAAGGCTGCTTTTAAAGGGGAGATAATTTTAGACGAAAAAAAGCTGGATGAGCTTTTCTGGGACTTTGAGGTTGCTCTTCTTGAGGGGGATGTTGCTATGGAGGTCTCAGAGAAGATCATTGGAGATCTTAAAGAGAACTTGTATGGGCGGAAGTTTAAAAGGAGCGAGGATCTAAACGAAGCCGTCGAGGCTGCTTTGAAATCTTCATTAAAAAACATCTTGGTTGCAAGAGAAAAGGGGCTAATTGATCTGATAAAGGAAAAGGGCGTGAAGCCTTTTGTGATAGTTTTTATCGGGGTTAATGGCACAGGAAAGACTACAACTATTGCTAAGGTCGTAAGATACCTTGAAAAGCAGGGTCTTACAAGTGTTTTGGCTGCTAGCGATACGTATAGAGCGGGTGCTATTGAGCAACTGGAGATTCATGCTGAGAGGCTTGGTGTGAGGATGATAAAGCATGATAAAGGCGCTGATCCGGCGGCTGTTGCTTTCGACGCTATTAAACATGCGGAGGCTAAAGGGAAGGACTGTGTTTTGATAGATACTGCCGGGAGGATGGAGACCAACGTGAATCTCCTTGAGGAGATGAAGAAGATTGTGAGGATTTCAAGGCCTGATCTTGTTTTGTTTGTCGGTGATGCGCTGACGGGAAATTCTGCTATAGATCAAGCCCAGAAGTTTGGCTCTGCGGTGAATATTGATGGGGTCGTTCTCACTAAGGCCGACGCTGATGTTAAGGGTGGTAGCGCTGTTTCGATATCTTATATGATAAATAAGCCGATCTTTTTCCTGGGTACTGGACAGGAGTATGATGACCTAGTTGAGTTTGATCCTGATCAATTCATTGACGAGTTGTTAGCTACTTAGATGGGTGTGATAGAATGAGGCAAATTGAGATCTCTGAGGAGACTTTTAGAAGGCTTATAGAACTCAAGAACCATTGGTCCTTTCAACATCGTAAGGTAACTAATGGGGATGTTCTGGATTTAGTTGAAAAATCCAAGATGGATATCTATGGGTATAATAGATCAACTTCATTAGAAGAAATGGAGAGAATCGCGAACTCTAAGAACAAAGAGGAGCTTCAAGATGAAATGGAGAGATATGCGGTGTTTTTACGGGAATTGCTGACTTCTGGCTATGATTTTGAGCCGGGATATTCGATAGATGAGCATATTAGGAAAATGATCGAGGTTATTGATGAAGGCGAGGATATACTGACGCCTACTTTCTGATCACTCAGTTATTATCCCTTAATAAAGGGACGTTTTCATTATTTTTGGTTACCGGCTCCGAAAAGTATATGAATAATGAATTAATATTTGATAACATAATTATAAAAAAAATTGGAGGGATCTAATGACCTATTATATAAAAGGATTGGAATATTTGGGACGAAATGTAAAGATAAGGGGCGAAGAAAAAAATGTTGAGGCGAAGAGATTTGTAACCCTCGGAACTAGCGATTCTATGCCTTCCAGAGAGGATGTGATAAACGCTGCAAAGGACAATTCAAATGTCAAGAAAGCGTGGGTCATGAAGATGGAAGGTAACAGATGGTCTAAGGCCATGGAAACCATCGACATTTAATCTATTCACCTCTTTCTTTTTTATTTTTTTTATTAATGCTCTTTTTTTTAGTCTATATGAGGATATGTAGATGGTATTCGATAAGCTGGGGGAGTCGCTGACAAAGATAGTCAAGAAGATCACGTTTGCCTCTTTAATGGACGAGAAGTTTGTCAAAGAAGTTATTAAAGACATACAGAGAGCCCTCTTGTCTGCAGATGTCAACGTCAAGCTTGTAATGGAGATCTCAAAAAAGATTGAGAATCGCGCCTTAAATGAGAAGCCGAAGCCAGGACTATCGAAGAAGCAGCACATCCTGAGCATCGTCTATGCGGAGCTTGTTGAAATGCTTGGGGAGAAACGCGATTTTTCCCTTCCTAAAAAGGCAAATATCATGCTTGTGGGGATCCAGGGCTCAGGTAAAACAACGAGCGGGGTAAAACTTGCAAAACTCTATGCTAAGAAGGGTTTAAAGCCGTTTTTGATAGCCGCTGACATCTACAGGCCTGCTGCGTATGAGCAGCTCGCCCAGCTCGCTGATGCGTCGAATATAAAGTTTTATGGCAATCCTGAGAGCAAGGATACGATTGGAGTAGTAAAGGGGGGGATGGAGAAGGCTAAGAAATTTGACATAACGATACTTGATACAGCTGGTAGGCACAAGTCTGAGGATGAGCTTTTCCAAGAGATGAAGATGATCTCGAAGACCTTTCGTCCCGAGGAGACCTTTCTTGTCATTGACTCCAATATTGGTCAGGCTGCAGGAGCTCAGGCGAAGGCCTTTAACGATGCTATAGGATTAAGCGGCGTTATCTTGACCAAGCTTGATGGATCGGCAAAAGGCGGGGGAGCCCTGTCCGCTGTTGCTGAGACCTCTTCAACTATCAGGTTTATTAGCACTGGAGAAAGCGTTGATGCGTTCGAGGTTTTTGACCCTGATAGATTCATCTCCCGTCTTTTAGGGATGGGCGACCTTGCAAGTTTGATAGAGACTGCTAAAGAGACTATTGATGAGAAGCAGGCTATGGACATTTTAAAGGGCGACTTCACACTCAATGATCTTTACTCCCAAATAGAGATGATATCGCGGATGGGTCCTTTAAGCAACGTGATGAAGATGATCCCGGGGTTTAGTATGGCTGTTCCCAAGGATATGTCGCAGATGACTGAGAAGAAGATGAAGAAGTATAGTGTGATCATGGACTCGATGACTGATGAGGAAAAGAATGATCCTAAGATCTTGAATTCGCCCCGGCACCATCGGATTGCCAGGGGCTCTGGAAGCGGATATGAGGAAGTCAAGGAGTTGATGAATTATTATAAGACAATGAAGAAGGCGTTGAAGGGTTTCAAGAAGGGGAGGTTTAATAAGACAGGTCTTGCTAAGATGATGCGGCAGATGAGATAGAAAAAATTATATGTCTTCTTCCAGATTTTTTTTCTAAAAATTACATAATACGGTATAATTCTAGGATGGTTAGGTTAGTTTAAAGCAGAACAAGGTGAATCTATGGAGAGATCAAGAGGTTTTAAGAGCAGGACGAGGAAAAAGCTCAGTAGGAAAGCTAGAGAAAGAGGTGCTCTTCCTGTTACTAAGGTTGTCCAGAAGTTTGAGACTGGTGACTTAGTGCATATTGTGATAGAGCCAAGTGTCCAGAAGGGCCAGCCCCATCCTAAGTTTCATGGCAAGACTGGCAGAGTAGTTGAGAAGAGAGGCCGTTCGTATTTAATAGCGGTAACTGATAAGGATGCTAAAAAGATCCTTATCTCGAAACCTGTTCATCTCAAGAAGCAGAGGATGTAGTGATGATAGGAAAGAGAAAGATGAAGGAGACGCCAATCCCCAAGGCTTCGATTGGGAATATTCTAGTCAAGAGGAATAAAGAGGTAGAGGAATTGATCTATGAGCAACGCCTTACCCTTGAGCATATTAAGAAGTTTACCAAGCTTAAAAAGAAGGCAGCAAATGACTTGATGAAGGAGCTTTTAAAGATCAACGAGAAGATCAAGCCAAGGCATGCTGTAAAAGTAGTTGACCTTCTTCCAAAAGATGAGAGTGACGTAAAGGCTGTGTTTGCAAAAGAGAGATTTGCATTAACTAAAGACGAGGTTAAAGAGATTCTGGGTGTTGTTTCTAAATATAGCTGAGGTTTGGGATCTATGGGGATGGAAGAATACGCGTTTATTTTGGATTACTTACCTACGGGTCATTCTGAGGATGAGCGGCCTATTTATAAGAGGGAGCCTGTGGCCTATGGGCTGGGAGACAAGTATCTGTCTCTTCTTGAGCTGATACCTAAGAAGGGTGTTGAGCTTTCTATTGGTGAACGGGTGTATATTGGAAAGGATGACAGAGAAAAGATCGAATATGTCAAGCGAAGGGCAGACTATGATGACCTCACTGCCAGTGCAAGATCAGAGCTACCATTTGTGATTGAGAAGATCGTGGAGAAAGAGGAGAAGCGGTTTGTTGACTTCTTCAACGATTCCCAGCCGATTAGCACCAGATATCATCAGATAGAGCTTTTGCCAGGCATTGGTAACAGGCTTATGTGGGAGATCCTAAATGAGCGGAGAAAGAAGCCCTTTGAGAGCTTTGAGGACATCTCTGTGAGGGTGAAGGCAGTTCATGATCCAAAGCACATGATTGTGAAAAGGATCGTCCTGGAGCTTGAGGGCGGTAAGGAGCTTGGGAAGGGGAAGTACAAGTTGTTCACTGCGCCTCCGATCCAGAAAGAGGAGCCGAGGCATAGAAGAAGAGGATACCGCTAGAGCCTTGACCGCAAACGTTATATTTTTGGATCAAAATCTAAGTTTGCCCGGCGTAACTCAGTCTGGTCAGAGTGGGCGGCTGTAGACCGCTTTGTCGCTGGTTCAAATCCGGCCGCCGGGATTTAATTTTCTTAGTACATCCTAGATAATTAGTAGCGGGCGCACCCGAAGATGGATGCCTCTCCAGAGAGCAAGGTTATCCATAACAAAGGCTCCACCCCGCAGCCCCATAAGCATCGGCTGTTCAACCTACCGCTGCTCCCTTCCGGGCCTGACGGGTTCAGCAGACAAATATGTTTGACACCTTTCCTCCGAAAGAGATCACATAACCATCAATCCTATGGGACGAGGCTTCTATGCCCTGTCATGGGCCTGCTCAAAGTCGAGAACACCTCTCTTCAGGCTTTAGCTCCTGCAGCGGCGATTTCAGGTTACAAGGAACGCCGAACTCCCCAGCCTAGCCCGCCGTTTAATAAAAAAGGGTTTGTTCTATTTTAAGCTTTGGTCTAACTCGGATAGGAGGGAGCAGGCCTTGCAGGTCTTGTTGGGGGAAGGCTCGCCGCATATAATACAGCTCTTCAAAGGGGTGCTTCCAATATCCAGACAGGAGTTCATCCTCTCATATCCTCGTAGAACCGAGAATTTCAGCCCTGGATGGTCAAGCTCAAGATCGTTGAGGAAGTCCCTGATCCTTGTCCTGAAGCCCTCCTGGGCATATGGACATTCGTCAAAACTGACTTTGAACTCTTTTAGAATAGCATATAGTGCTATTTCTTTTTCAGGTATCTCTCGTAGTGGTTTGATCCTCTTAACAAGGCCTTTGTCGTTGACTCCTCTGCCTAGCCTCGCTAATCTTTCGATATCTCCCTGGAGGTAGTTCATCAGGATCGACTGGGCCTCGTCGTCCAGGTTATGGCCTGTCGCAACTAGGTCAAGCCCGAGCTCCTTGGCTTTTTTGTTTAAAAGCCTTCTTCTAAATACTCCGCAATATGTGCAAGGGCCTTTGTCCCCCTTCTTTGTCATCTCATCCAAAGTCTTTCCAAACTCTTCTTTAAACGAAACCAGGTGCAAAGGTATGTCTAAGGTGTCACAAACCTTTTCTGCGGTCTCTACGCCGTTCTCTCTGTATTCTTCAATGCCCTCGTCAACTGTGATAGCCTGGAGGTTAAAATCAAGCTTATCTTCCAAAGCTTTAAGGATATATAGGGTTGTTATACTGTCTTTCCCTCCTGATAGGCCAACACCTATTCTGCTCCCTCTTTTGATTGCGTTATCCGCCTTTACGGTGTCCTCAGCCTTTCTCTCGATGTACTCGATAAAATGGTCCTTGCAGAATCTTTGTCCGCTATACCTTCTCAGGTAAACAGCTTTTTCACCGCACCTGTCACATCCCATTTTACTTCGCATTTTACCCCCCCGATATGACAGATATTATATCGACGACATCCCCTTCCCTGAGAATCTCCTCTTCAAGAGATATTTCGCCGTTCTTAGCTACTAAGACTGTCTCTTTATTTATCCCCAGATTCTTCAACAGGTCCCCTATTGAACGGCCGTCTTCTACTTTGATCTTCTTCTCTTTTTTTTGTCTGACAATTATCTCCATATTAGACCCATGATAATTAGCAATCACAATAATAAAAATTGGCGTGCTAGGAGTAACCCGCCTTCTGTTCTATGACATCATTCAGCTTTGCGCCCTACCACTCGTCTCATGCGGAGGTCATCGGCGATTGTTTGGGCTTGCATCCCCGAGGATGGCCGTTTCACCAGCATTCCATGCG
>JAZFTJ010000070.1:0-12408 GCA_036446635.1 Hydrothermarchaeales archaeon (SeqCode)
CTGAACATAATAAGAGAAGCAGGAATAATCGAGTCATACGGCCTGGGCCCACTAGCACGACCAGAGAAGATAGATACAGTAATACTCAACGGCACAGACTTCCACCCCCACATCACAGTGGACAAGGCACTCATGATACAATCACCCCGACAGATAATAAACGGAATGAAAATCCTGATAACGGCAGGAGGGGCGCAAAGAGGGTACATATGCATCAACGCAAGCGACAAAGACACCACGAAAATAATGAAAGACATGGTGAAAAACGAGTCCAGAATAAACCTGATACCACTGAAAATGGTATACGCTAGAGGGATGGGCAAACTCCTGGTATACGCAGTAGCTAGAAGAAGCCACACGGTGCTTGGAAAAGTATTGATAAGCACAGTTCCGAAGGCGAAAGGCATCTATGACGCAGTCTTTGAGGGCAGACCCAACATAGAAGCACTGATATCAGTAACAGGAGTCCAAAAGCCTATGAACCTGCTGGTCAGAATGGGCACTCCTTTTAAAGATGTAATAGATTACTGCGGAGGATACAAGGGGACACCTACAAGGATCATCATGAACAGCCCCATGACAGGACTCGCACAATACACAGACCAAGTACCAGTAATAAAAGAGACATACGGCATCATGGTTCAGCACGACACAGAGATAGAAAAACCCATACACTGCATAAGATGCGCCAAATGCGTAGACGTATGCCCTGTCAACCTAGTCCCAAGCCTAATCGCCATCTACGCAGAAAACAACCGATTCCAAGAATGCAGAAAATACCACATATTCGCCTGCGTAGAATGCGGCTACTGCGCATACGAATGCCCATCACGGATCCCAATACTCCAACTAATAAGATACGCCAAGGCAAACCTGAAAAAGGAAGGAGAGACATGAAGCTAACTGTATCAGCCCCGCCATTTGTTAAAAGAGACATCTCGGCATCAGACATCCTCTGGGCCACCGTAGCAAGCCTACTGCCCATCATAGTCATATCAGGATACGTATTCGGACTACGCGCCATAGCAGTGTTTGTGGTCAGCATCGGAAGCGCCCTCGGAACAGAAATCATAATCAAACACATCAGAGGAAAGAAAGTAAAACTCATGGACGGTGGAGCCGCCATAACAGGCATACTCCTAGCACTACTCCTACCCTACGACGTGCCGCTATGGATACCTATGATAGGGGCGATATTCGCCATCGCAATAGTAAAAGAAGCATTCGGAGGAGGCGGAAGCAACATCTTCAACCCAGCCCTCGCAGGATGGATCTTCCTAATGATGTCATGGGCCATGCACACAGTCACAGTCCCAGGACCAGTACACCCACACCCCATAATAAACTATAGCGCACTAAGACTAGCAGAAGTATCACCCATCCTCCTAATAGTACCTCCACTGTTCTTGATAATCATCAGATACATAGACTGGAGAACACCACTAAGCTATCTAGTCTCAACCCTGGTTTTTCTATTCTTGTTTAAACAGAACATCGCCTTCGTATTCACAGGCATCTTCCACATGGGCGTCTTCTTCTTCGTCACAGACCCCGTTACCACACCCGTGACCAAAAAAGGAAGACTGATATTCGGAATCGGATGCGGACTATTAACCGTCCTATACGCCATGTATGCCAGCTTCGTAGAAGGCATAGGCCTCTCAATACTCCTCATGAACGCCCTAACACCCCTAATAGACAGATTCACCGTACCAAAACCCATAGCAGCGAGGGACATCTATGAAGACCTCAGATAAAACAACCGCCCTAAGAACAGTACTCATACTCACACTGATGGTCGGACTATCCGCATCTCTCCTGATACCCTACCACAACTACATCGAAGCAAACAAATCCAAAGAAGAAGGGATAACAAACCTGATCCTGGAACAGGTCATACCCGGGGCCACGGAATTCAAGCCCGTCATCAACGAAAAAGACGCGATAATATACTACGAAGCCTACGACGAAGAAGGCAAACAAATAGGATACGGATTCATCTTCACAGGACAAGGGATGTGGGGCGAGATCAAATACGCAGGAGGAATAGACCTAAAATACAAACTGACAGGCATGACAGTACTAGAACAAGGAGAAACACCCGGACTAGGCGCAAGGATCGAAGAACCATGGTTCCAAGAACAATTCAAAGGCCTCAAAGCAGAAGAAGTAGAACTGAAAAAATTCGGCGGAGAAGTGAACGCAATAACCGGGGCAACCACCACATCAAAAGCAGTAGTCGACACAATAAAAAAAGAGATGAACAGCATACAAAGCATAACCGGGGGATAAAAAGATGGCAAGATCACTCTGGTACGAATTCAGAAAAGGCATCATAGGAAAGCATCCCGTATTCAGCATGCTACTAGGCCTATGCACAACACTAGCTATCACCATCAGGGTAGAAAACGCCATAGCCATGGGAATAGCTACCATATTCATCCTAAGCGCATCAAACCTCGTCATCTCAATAATAAGAGACCAGATCCCACACACCGTCAGCCTACCCGCATACCTCGTAGTTATAGCAACCTTTGTCACCCTGGTCGAAGTCACATTGAAAGGATATCTACCCGACATACACAAGGCACTAGGCATCTACCTGCCTCTCATAGTCGTAAACTGCATAGTCCTGGCAAGAGCAGAAGCCTACGCATCCAAACACGAACCCCTATCATCATTCCTAGACGGAGCAGGAATGGGAATAGGATACACATCAGGACTACTCATAATCAGTGTCATAAGAGAGGCACTCGGCACAGGAATGATAGTGATAAGAGGAACCACACTACTCCGGATAGGGGTCATGCCCGCAGAGATCATGATACTCCCACCAGGCGGATTCTTTGTCATGGGGCTACTGCTAGCACTATTTGCACACCTTGAAAGGAGGATGGGATAATGACCACAAGATTCCTTCAAATATTCCTGACAGGAGTATTCACAAAGAACTTCGTATTGGTCATGTTCCTGGGCCTATGCTCATTCTTCGGAGTCAGCAAAGAGACCAAAAGCGCCCTCGGAATGGGGGCCACGGTTACTTTTGTTATGACGCTTTCCACACCCATTACATGGATCATATACTTCTATATTCTGAAGCCCCTGGACCTCACCTATCTCTGGATAATAACATTTATCCTGATCATCGCAACCCTTGTGGAAGTGGCGGAGTTTATCATAAGGAAAAAAAGCCCGTCCCTTTATAGAACCCTGGGCATATATCTCCCCTTGGTCGCTGTCAATTGTGCCATACTGGGCGCTGCCCTGCTGAACATTTCTTGGGGTTATACCCTTCCAGAAAGCATAGTCTTCGGATTCAGCGGTGGACTGGGCTTTTCCATGGTAATACTTATCATGTCGGGCATAAGGGAGAGGATGGAGCTGGAGGATGTCCCTCTCTCATTCAAAGGAGCCCCAATAGCTTTCATAATAGCAGGGTTACTCTCCATGGTATTCATGCACTACTTCGGGGTGTTCATATTATGAGCCTCATCATAAACATAATAGCCATCGGAGGAATCGGAACAATATGCGCTCTAAGCCTGGCATGGGCATCCCAGAGATTTGCGGTAAAAGTTGATGAGAGACTAGAAAACGTCATCGCAGCATTGCCAGGAGCAAACTGCGGCGCCTGCGGATTTGCAGGATGCGCAAGTCTTGCCGAGGCAACCATAAATGCCGTGGACGAAGGAGAAAAGCTGCCCATGTGCGTCCAGAGCGATGAAGAAGCGATCCACGAGATAGAGGACATCGTAGGTGTCAAGATCCCCTTTGAAGAAAAGAAGATAGCCACCGTCCTATGCAGCGGAGGCACAAGATGCAACAACATATACGATTACGTAGGCGTCGAGGACTGCTGGGAAAGCCTCGCCCTAAACACCAAAGGAGACAAGTCTTGTGAATACGGATGCCTAGGCCACGGCAGCTGCGCAAAGGCATGCCCATTTAACGCCATCACCATGAGCAAACGACGGCTGCCAGTTATCGACAAAGCCCTATGCACAGCCTGCGGAACATGCGTCAGAACATGCCCAAGAAAGATAATAAGACTTGCAAAAGTAAGCGAATATTTCTACGTTGCATGCTCCTCCAATGACAAAGGAAAAGACGTCAGAAAAAAATGTGAGATGGGATGCATAGCATGTTGTAAATGTGAAAAAGTCTGCCCAGTAGATGCGGTTCACGTCGTGGACAACATAGCCATCATAGACCCCGAAAAATGCACCGGATGCAGAGAATGCGCAAAAAAATGTCCAAGACAGGTAATCTTTCCTTTCGACTTCCACCCCATATTCTGGAAATTTATGCATCTCCTAAGGAGGCTTTAAAGTGCGGATCACAAGAAGAGATTTCATAAAAGGCGCCGCTGCAGCTCTTTTGACGATAGAAGGTGCTAGACTATTAAAGCCTCCCCAGGCGGAATATGAGATCGTTGAGACAACAAGAGAACTGATGGGCACATCCGCGAGAATAACCCTCCTAACCAGAAACAAGAATCGCGCCCAAGAAGCGACAAACCAGGCGTTCGCCCGCATGTATAGGGTTGACAGGCTTATGAGCATATACCGAGAGGACAGCGAGATCAGCATGCTGAACGAACACGGCTACTATGGAGGACTAAGCCCTGAGACAGTCCATGTCATCTGGAGAGCAAACCACTACTCCGAGCTAAGCGACGGGGCATTCGACATCTCCATACTACCAATCCTGGATTCTGAAACAGAAAAAACATCCACATCCCTTGTGGGCTATAAGAACCTAATCCTTGAGGGCAGAAACATCAGGTTCATTAAAAGAGGAATGAAAATAACATTGGGGGGAATAGGCATAGGACATGCCCTAGACTCCGCCATAGAAGTTTTAAAAAGCTACGACCTAGAAAGTGGCATGATAAACATAGGGGGGGATATTAGAGCCATAGGAGACACCGCTGATGGCATATCATGGAAGGTAGGAGTGGAAGACCCAACAGATAGATCTGGTTTTATCTCAACAATAGACCTAAAGGATAACGCTGTAGCGACAAGCGGAAACTACCAAAAGCTTCACATAAAAAACCCGAAAACAGGCACATATCCCAATGGGCTTTTAAGTGCCACAATAATAGCCTCAAGTGCCTTAGAGGCAGACGCAGTATCAACCACAGTCTTTGTCCTGGGTCTGGACAAGGGCATGGAGTTTATAAACAATATCGAAGGGGTTGAAGGTCTCTTTGTAACAAATAAACATACGATACTAAAGTCAAAAGGTTTCAAAAACTTTGAGATACCAAGCCACCACCAGATATAGTGAGATCAACGCATCTGGAATACACAGATTTAAAACCCCTCTACTTCTTTTACAGCATGTTTCTAACCTTGAGAAATAATCGTTAAATCATAAAGCCCTATACGAACAAGATATGTTTGAATTAATAAGCAACATATATCTGGGGGATGCAAGCATCTAAGAGAATGCGAGTTTGGAGAAGACTGCATACCTCCGAAACCAGTACGTCACTGCAACATCTATCGGCAAGTGGAGCTCAGAAAAAGAAGTACTGTAAACCGCGGTTTTCACCTCTGTTTTAGTTGTTTAAAAGATCATCAAATGTCCCCCTCTAATCATAGGGCAATTGAAGGATCAAAATCCAATTAGGACTGCATTGACTATATTGTGAGAGTGATCCGAGATCCTCTCCAGATTCCTCAACATCTCAACAAAAATCGGTCCTGCATCAGGGCTGCAAATCCCCTCCCGCAGTCTCTTGTAATGATTCTCCTCAAACTCCTTCTCCAGAACATCGATCTCTCTCTCGATTTCCAGCACATTCTTCCCTAACTCTTCATCCCTATCTTCAAGAACCTTAATCGCTTTATCAAACCCATCCTTCACCTTATTATACGTAATCCGCAGCTCCTCATCCGCATAGCTTGAGAACTGTATCTTATTCTTAAACTTCTTCTCAGCAAGCTCCGAGATGTTATGAGCATGATCAGCAACACGCTCAATATCCGTAATACTGTGATGTAATGTCGCGTGCGCCCTCATCTGCTCCTCAGATAGATCCTTCTCGCCAATTTTTTCAAGATATCTGTCAATAAGGCCATGGAGCTCATCCACCGCCTCCTCCTCCTTTTTAATAGTCAAAAAAATCTTCTTATCCCCCTCCTCAAACGCCCTGATACTCAAACCCAACATCTCAGACGCAATGTTAGCCATCCTAGCAGTCTCTTTTAAAACCTGGGAAAGAGCAATAGATGGTGTCCTCAAAGTGCGGTCGTCCAAGAATTTGGCGCCCCGAGTTATCTTAATCTCCTCACCAGGCAGAAGCCGGGTAACCACAAAGACAAGAACCCCGATAAATGGGAGGAGCATGAGGGTTGTGACAATGTTAAAAATGGTGTGAGCATTAGCAATTTGCCTTGGCAAGTTAGTGGATGTAAGCATCACAATATTTGCAAGAGGAGTGATGAAAGGCAGAAAGATCAAAACACCTACAACGTTAAAAATAAGGTGCGCTACAGCAGCCCTCTTAGAAGTCAGCCTTGAACCCACAGAAGCCAACAACACAGTAATACAAGTCCCGATATTTGCACCCAACAATAGAGGAATTGCAGAACGAAGTGTAATAACATCGGCCATACCCAGTGCAACCACAAGCGCAGTCGTAGCACTACTACTTTGGACAATTCCAGTAAAAATAGTGCTAACCGCAACACCACGCACAGGATGTTGACTGAAAGAAACAAGCGCATCCGTAAAGAAGGGGGCACTGCGAAGAGGCACAGCGGCATCCTTCATAAAATTCATCCCAAGAAACAGCAAACCAAAGCCCAAGACAGCTTGACCGGTGTAGAAATACTTCTTATTTTTAAAAAAGAAGAACAACACGAAACCTATAGCGATCATTGGAAGAGCAAAATCACCCACATGAAAAGCAACCATCTGAGCAGTAACCGTGGTACCAATATTCGCACCCATAATAACGGCCAGCGACTGCTCCAGATTCATCAACCCAGCGTTGATAAGGCCCACCAACACAACCGTCGTAATGCTGCTACTCTGAATAATCGAAGTAACCACAGCCCCTACCGCAACGCCTTTAATAGGCCTGTCAGTCATCCTCTCCAGCAATTCTTTAAGACGATCTCCCGCAGCCTTCTGAAGCCCCTCGCTTAAAAGAAAAAGACCATAAAGAAAGAGAGCTAAACCCCCCACCAAACCAAAAATAACCGGCATGAGCTCCATGTGATCCAACTATAACAAACTCTAATAAAAAACTTTCTCAGACATCAGCAAACCATCTGTTTTTTTTAATCAATAAAAGGTGAAGAGTTGAGATGATCACTAAAACAGCCTAAGAGCTCTTTTCCCTCACCACCAAAACTGAACAATGGGCATGCTCCGTGACCCTCTTAGAAACACTCCCCAAAAGGAACCGTCGTTTTATTCCCGCTAAGACCGCGTCACTAAGCCATCTACATTTGTATGGCATATCCATGGTTCTTTATATCTATTATAATATTACAAAACCTATGGACCTATTTTTCTACCTCTCAGGAGAGCATGAAACCCTCCCTAAAGGCGAGGTTTTGGCCACTCTAGAAAGTTTAGGTGTAAACTATTCTATAATTGAGGCGCTGGATCAAGCACTTTTAATATCCACAGACCTCGAAGAATCAAAAATATTGAAAAAAAGACTGGCGTTCACCCATGCCGTTTTTGAGTATCTTGGTTCATATTACCCAAGTTTTGACGAGATAACCGCCAACATCAAAGAACTGACTATTGAGGTTGAGGGAAGCTACGCAGTCAGGGTAAAAAGAGTCATGGGCTATGGCAAGGAGATAAATATCCCCAAACTCGAAAAAGTCATCGGAGACAAAATATGGGAAAAAGGACCAAGGACAGTAGACCTGAACAATCCTGAGAACCTCTTTTTCGGATTGTTAACAGATAACAGATTCGTATTCGGAAGAAAGCTAGCTGAAATAGACAAATCACAATTTGAGAACCGAAAACCACATCTAAGGCCGTACTTTCACCCGAGCTCAATGAGGCCAAAACTGGCCAGGGCCATAATAAACCTAAGCAGGATAAGACCTCACGAAAAACTGATAGACCCATTCTGCGGAACAGGAGGACTACTAATAGAGGCAGGGTTGATCGGTGCAAAAGTATTCGGAGCAGACATCAACAGCGAAATGATCAAAGGATCTAAGAAAAATCTACGCCATCAAGGAATTAAAGAATTTAAATTACTGGAGACAGATGTCACAGACTTGAAAAACTGTTACCAGGACTACTTCGACGCAGCAGCAACCGACCCGCCATATGGAAAATCATCCACCACCATGGGCCAAAACATAATAGAACTCTACCAAGACGCGCTGGAGACCCTCCATGTAATACTCAAACCAAAAAGATACGCATGCATCGTCAGCCCAGAAACAATGGATCTGGAAAAATTGGCCGCAGATCAAGGATTTAAGATGAAAGAACGATATCTTGTACGGATACACAAGAGCCTGACAAGAAAAATAATAGTGTTGAGGAAATGATCCAATGCCTCTCACTCCTCTCCATCTCGGCCCTGCACTACTACTGGGTTTACTAGCCTTTGAATACCTCGATCTAACAGCCCTACTGGTAGCCACTGTCATCATAGATATAGAACCTCTATTGAATATGCTTAGATCGCGCCCGGTATGGCACGGTTTTTTCCATTCATTTCTAGGGGGAACAATCGCCGGAATCTTCATGCTGCTGCTGTTGCTCTTTCCACTACGAGATATCGGGTTCAAACTCACAGACAAGTTTGGAGTTGGACAGAAATCCTCTTTCAAAGAGGTCATAATGGGTTCATTAGCCGGGTTTTACCTCCACATATTCTTAGACTCTTTTTTGTATCAAGATATCAAGCCCTTTTATCCTTTGTATCAAAACCCATTTTATGGAAAGGTATCCTTTTTTACTATATACCTTCTGTGTTCAGTCTCTTTCGCATTAGCCTTCCTCGTTTATTTGCGCCATAATAAAAGAAAAGGCAAAGATATAAAATACCATACACACCTTTTTCTTACACATGGAGATAATCTTCCTCGGGACAACAGCAGCAGTTCCAAGCGCAAATAGAAACCACACATCCATTGCCCTAAAATACAGAGATGAGGTCATACTGTGGGACTGCGGAGAAGGGACCCAGAGACAGATGATCAGGTCCAAACTAAGCTACATGAGAGTCTCCAAGATCTTCATCACACACTTTCACGGCGACCACTTCCTAGGCATACCAGGACTCATACAAACACTAGCCTTTGCCGGCAGAGAAAGGCCGCTGCAAATATTTGGCCCGCAGGGAATAAAAGAGATAGTGGATATCCTCTCAGGAATAGGAAACTTCGACCTCAACTTCGACATCCTAGCAAGAGAATATCAAGGTAGCGGAGTCAAGACAGAACACTACAAGATAACACCTATTGAAGTTGAACACTCCGTACCCACATATGGTCTTGTCTTCGAAGAGTTAAAAGGAAGAGAATTCTTAATAGAAAAAGCCCAGGAACTAGGTCTAAAACCCGGACCTGCATACTCGAAACTGCACAAAGGAGAACACGTCACAGTAGACGGCAAAAAGATATCCCCCGAAGACGTTCTAGGGAGCCCAAAAAAAGGCATAAAAATAGTCTACTCCTCAGATACCCTCCCGTGCAAAAGCATAATCAAAAACTGCCAAGATGCCATACTAATATATGACTCAACATTCGACGAGACACTAAAAGACAAGGCCACAGAGAGTATGCACTCAACATGCGTCGACGCCGCTCACATCGCCAAAGAAGGAAAGGCAAAGAAACTCTTCCTAACACACATAAGCCCCCGATACAAAGAAACCGACATACTGTATGAACAGGCAAAAGAAATCTTCCAAGAAGTAATCGTGGCAGAGGATTTGGCCAAATACAAAATTTGACCTCACTTCCCTACCAAACTCGATGCAACATTCTCCAATTCCAAAGAAAACTGAGACTTTGGATTATAAGTCACCAAAGGCTCCCCTATGCTCAGCGCCTTTTTAACATCCTCATCCTCTGAGAGCCTGCCTACAGTTTCAATTCTCAGCACCCTGGATATCTGAGCATCAGGTATATCATATTCGCTACTGGACTTATTCACCAGAGTTCCAATAATAGTACACCCGACTTTTTCAGCCAACACAACAGTCTTCAGAGCGTTTATCATAGACGTAATATCTGGGGTCACAACTAATAACATCGCCACACATGAGGATATCACATTAACAGAGTCCACCCCCAGTCCAGGTGGGCAGTCCACTATAACGATCTCAAACCTCTCCATCAGCTTGTTGATTATATCCTCGAAAAGGCTCATGTCTACACCCATCAATTTCTCAATCTCAAGCCCCCCAACAACAAAATTCGTCCCATTCAGGTTGATTATCGCATCCTCAACATCAAGTTCACCAGACAAACAATCATGGATAGAAGGTACAGACGGGTTTGCTCCTATCAAAGAGCCGATGCTGGTTCCTTCCACATCCCCATCAACGACGATAGAATCAACCCCCATCCTTGACAAGGCAACCCCAAGATTAACAGCTATTGTACTCTTCCCAACCCCCCCTTTTCCCGAGGCAATGCAGATGCTTGTACCCATACCCGTCACTCCCTCTGAGGAGGATTTTCCAGAAGCCATTTCACAGTGCTAGTCAACACATCCCTATCAATAGGCTTTGAGATATGCCAATCAGCCAAAGATTCTTCAAGGCTACTGATCTTATCCTCATGGGATTTTTTGACAGTAAGCATGGAGACCGTGATATCCCGTGTTCTTTCATTGTTCTTGATCTTAGCACATGTCTCCCAACCATCCATCCCAGGCATCATCACATCCAACAGGATAAGATCAGGTCTCTCACGAGCCAATAATTCCAAGCCCTCCTTACCATTCCTAGCCTCAATAACCTCATATCCATCTTTTTCAAGCATCTTCCTCAGCACAAACCGTATGTTAGTCTCATCGTCAATGATCATAATCCTCTTCTGCATCATACCACCCCAAGAGGTATACTCAAAACAAACTTAGTACCTTTTCCCACCTTGCTCTTGACATCAATACTACCCTTATGTGCCTCTATTATATTCTTTACGATGGAAAGACCCAACCCCGTCCCATAATATTCCTTCGCATCCCCATGGTCGACACGATAAAACTTTTCAAAGACCTTATCAAGATGCTCCTTCGGGATCCCTATACCAGCATCTTCAACGCTCACAACCACCTTATCTTTCTTTGCTTTTGACTTAATAGTAACGCTCCCACCCCGATTATTAAACTTCACAGCATTACTTAAAAGGTTCTTAATAGCCCGCTCCATCTGAATCTTATCACAACGAACCTCAACATCCTCAACATCCAACTCGACCTTAATCTCCTTCGCATTCGCCTGAAACTGAACCTCATTTAAAGCCGCTAAGATAATAGACCTCATAGAAGCCCTATTAAACTCGATCTTCTCCAAAAGAGTCGAAGACCGGGAAAGATCCAGAATATCCTCAATAAGATCATTAAGCCTCGTAGACTCCATCTCAGCAACAGACAAGTACTCTAAAGGCTCCTCACCATCCACATCATCCCTTAAAAGCTGCAAACAACCCTTAATGGCAGTAAGTGGAGTTTTAAGCTCATGAGACACAGTGGAAAGAAAATCGTCCTTCATACGATCCAACTCCATAAGCCCCTCATAAGCGATCTCAAGCCTCCTCGTCCTATCCTGAAGCTCCTCATAAGTGCGCGCCTTCTCAACCGCCAAGCCAGCCTGCTCACCAAAAGCAGTAAGCCTCTTCACATCCTTATCAGAAAGCTCTTTTTTACTACCAACCCCTATAATCCCCACAACGTTATTATTCGCAGACAGGGGCACCGTGATCAAACTCTTTCCCCGTGTAACCTGAACAATCCCCCTTGCCAGGGGCTTAAGAAACTTTTTATCAGTCCAATCCTCATAATAACGAACAGGATCATGGGTCACAATCGCCTTCTTGGTGTCAATCACCTCTTTTAACATGCTTCCCTCAAACAACGGGATATTATAGCCTTCCACCTTCATTCTGGTCAGACGCTCAACCGTCTTCAACATTTTTGAATCCATCCCCGCACTCCTCACGGTCAAATATCTCCCATCATCACTCAAAAGACTTATAGCGCTCGTATCATAGTCCAAGGTAGAGACCAAACCATCCGTAATAGCCCCCAAAATCTCATTAAGATCCATGGTGCTGTTAAGGACATTGTTAATCCTCTGTAGCAAGAGTAGATCTTTATGTGAATCCATCGCCTCTTCACCTAATCTCCCACGGTCTTCTATTGAGGATCCGTTATACCTTGTGTGGGTTCCCATAAGCA
>JAZFTJ010000071.1:0-4800 GCA_036446635.1 Hydrothermarchaeales archaeon (SeqCode)
TCAACGCTCAGGCATTCCTTCCTCATCCAAAAGAAGACAAAGCAAAGCCTTCTGCACATGCAACCTATTCTCCGCCTGATCAAATACTATAGAATTCGATGAACTCAGTACTTCGTCAGTGATCTCAAAACCCCTCTTGGCCGGCAGACAATGCATCACCAAGGGATCATTTCCTTTTTCTACCAAGGCCATGTCGACCTGATATGTTTTAAATTCTTTCAGCCTTTTTTCTTTCTCCTTCTCTTGTCCCATACTGATCCAGACATCAGTATAGATTATATCAGCACCTTTAACGGCCGCTTCAGGATCGTTCACCGTCTTGACCTTGGAGCCATGTTCTTTGGCAATTTCTTTCGAATCCTCCACTATTTTCTTATCGGGAGCATACATGTTAGGGGTTGCGACTGATATGTCCACACCAGTCAACGCACAACCAAGAAGAAGCGAATTACAGACATTGTTGCCATCACCTACATATGCAAGTTTAAGGCCCTTTAAACCCCCCTTCTTCTCTTCTATGGTGAACAGATCCGAGAGAATCTGACAAGGATGCTCCAGCTCAGACAACCCATTTATCACAGGAACAGCGGAACTCGCAGCAAATTCAACAATGTCATTGTGCCTTTTTGCCCTTATCATTATACAGTCAACATATCTGCTAAGTGTTATTGCCGTGTCCGATATGCTCTCCCCACGTGATAGTTGTGTTTCGATGTTTGTCAGATAAATTGCATGACCTCCAAGATGGGTCATGGCGGTCTCAAAGGAGACCCTTGTTCGTGTAGAGGGTTTTTCAAAGATCATGGCCAGAGTTCTGTTTTTCAAGTGTTCCCTGAAAACACCTTTCCCAACCTCCCTCTTCATCTCCTGAGACTTCTTAAAGATCCTGTCGATCTCATCTGCTACATCAAGTACAGAGATCAAATCCATCTTTATCACAGCACTCTTTAGGATTATCCCATTAACCTCTTAAGGCTTTCATATTCTCTATACTTTTTTGGATATGCTCATTTGACGCGATATCCACCCTGTTCCACAGTGGCCCATCGATTGTGGCAACGCCGTCCAAAGAAATTTCCCTAGCACTCTCGATGCTATCCCCTATTCCTACACAGGCAACTGCTCTGCTGCCCAAAGCATATGTCTTACCATCCTCTCGCAGTTCCATAGAGCCGGGATAGACTCTTAAATTGCCATCTAAAGATTGGCTAAGATCATATGTCTCTGTTAGATCTGTTCGTCTATCGCAAGAACATCTCTTCCTGTATCCTCCATAGGTCATTGGGACAGCGTATGTCACTACAGTTGCCTTGGACTTAAATTCCAGTTTAGTCAGGCTCACATTGATGATGTCAAAGCATATGTCAACAAAATCGCCCTCAAGGATAGGCATCAGATTCATGATCTCTGGATCGCCTGGCCGACCGTTGATCTCAAAGACCTTCAGTCCATCTTTGGCACAGATATACGCCATGTAAAGGGGTATGCCTCTTAGTCCGGGATTGCTTCCGTCACCCCTCATCTCTTTGAATATCTTTTTACCAATGCTAAGCCCGTCTTCCCAGTCTTTTTCACTCATGAAAGGCAGGATGTTGCCGACGTCTTTGTATGAGCCCATGCCCCCGGTGTTGGGGCCGCGGTCAGCTTCAAACGCCCGTTTATAATCTCGTACTGGAGGAGATTCTAGAAGGTGTTTTCCGTCTGAAAAGAATTGGATGCTGAATTCTTCTCCTTCGATCTTTTCCTCGACAATGACCGGTCCTCCTTCGTAGTTTGATTTAAAGAGGTCGAAGAGCTCTTCTCTTGTATTGAAATGATCGCCCCATACGCCCACGCCTTTTCCCTGAGCGGGTCCGTCTGGCTTTACCGCAACCTGATTGTTAAATTCGTCAAGCCATGGCCACAGGTCGTTCTTAACTTCGTCGATGTTGCTATAATCTTTTGGATCAAATACTTTGAATCGGGGGTTGGCGTCTGGGCAACACTTTTCTAGCAATACGCGTTGAGCTATCTTGCTCCCTTCTATTGCAAATTCTTTTGAGGGGCAGATCATTGGTATCTTTGTTTCCTTCTCAACTGCATCTCTTACGCCATCTATAATTGGCCCCTCTGGTCCTACGATCCCAAAGTCGATCTCGTTTTGATGTTTTTTGGCAAATTCGACTATCTTTTCGATATTAAGATCTATTATAAAATCCGCGGATCTTTCCAGTATGAATGGATTCTTCTGTTTGTCTGCGTCAAAGATTTTCACATCATAGTTGTTACTGCGTGTCAATGCATCGGCAATTGAGGATGCCCTTGAACCGTAGCTAATGAGCAAGACTCCAACATTTTCCATCTAACCACCTTTCATTGTTATACTATAGAAACCAAGTTATAATGACGAGCTATCTACTCTTCCTCAGGGTAATAAAATAGATTCGCCTCAATAGCCAAAAGAGCTATCCCTATCCCGATTATAACCAAGTGAACAAAGATTAGGTATAGTATGAGGGCGTAGGCTATCGCCTTAATGCTCGAGGCCATCTCCACAACCAGCTCAAGACTATCAACGGTGTCGCTTAATGGCTGGGAAACATCAGTGATAACATTCTCGACTAGCGTGTTTAATACTTGAAGGCTGTCACTGGCTTCTTCCAGGCCCTCCCCCATCTCCACTAGTTCAGGAGAGTTAAGTTTTCTCCCTGACTCAGATGCGGCCTCTCCTGACTTTTTCAGACTTGACGTAGCCTTATCAACAGCGGCTTTTATCTCTCCTTTATCCTCCTCAAGCTTCTTCTGCATGCTTGAGATCTCGGCTATGGCCTCTTTTACATCCCCTCTTGATGATCCAAGGTTGTATTCATACACAGTCTTATATGTATAAGCGCCTAAAGCAATCCCGCTTAGACCCAGCACTATAAGAACGACGCCAACTAGTCGCAATAAAACAGACGGAAAATCTCGCATCCAAGCACCCAAAAATAAATCATTCTCTACGCTTATAAATCTTTCAATGTAACTAGCGATTTCAAGCGTATATTAACCTTTTCCAGATTCTCATAAGCCCCTTCAAGTCTGTCAACAACAGATATCACCAGGGTACATCTGCCCCCTATTTCTCTAACAGCCTCTACACCCGCTTTTACTGAACCGCCGGTTGTTACCGTGTCCTCCACAATCAATACATTATCGCCTTCTCTTATTTTTCCCTCGATCCTTTTATCAGTCCCGTGGCCTTTCTTCTTTTTTCTTATTATGATAAAGTGGATGCCTGTCTTCAAGCTTAGAGCGGTTGCTATTGGGACCCCACCCATTTCGATGCCGGCTATTCTGTCAATATTTTCATCCTTCATCACCTCCCTCATACCCTCAACGATCATCACCATTACATCTGGATCTGTATATGCTTTCTTGAGATCTACATAATACGAGCTTTTCTTTCCAGAAGCCAAGATGAACTCCCCCCTTGTTACAGCATGCTCTTTTATCTGCTTCTCAAGTTCCTTTCTTGAAAACATCACCATGGCACCTCTTTCATTTTGAGCTGGAATCCAACAAAATTAACGGCCAAATGTCCTAGGGGTGTTACAAGCATTAATACAACTATCCAGTCCACAGCTAAAGCTACGACAAAGCTTGCAACGAACAGTCCTCCGAAAACAAAGTCTAGCTGGTCTAATAATGGTGCAGATTCACCCGGTTCCATGCCCAGCCTTCGTTTAATAAAGCTGCCGAATGCATCGCCTAGTAACGCGCCTAATGAGAGCAGAAATGCAAAATAAACGCTGACTGGTTGCCCAGAACTTCTAAACAGGTTAATTATGACAGCTGAAGATGTGCCTATAGCTACTCCTATTACAATGCCTTTTATCGTAACGCCGTCGCCGAAGACTCTTCGCCCATCCAAGAATGATATTCCAAGATCAAGCGGTCTGCCTGATCCAAAGCCGGCAAAAAAATTTGCAATATATGCGGGTAAGAAAAAGAACAGGGCAGCAAATACGGTGTTCAACGTGATCATGATCTTTGCTCCGAGTATAAAATCCCGGAACTTCTATTTTAAAGTAACTCATTAAAGGAACATCGAATATGGATAAAATAAGCCGGTGGTTCTTGAACCAAAATATTGGAGCAGGCAAACCTTTGATCAGATATCTGGATTGCAGCTAATGTTTTTAAGCCATTCCTCCAATAATTAAAACGGCTGTGAAAATGAAGTATGTTTTTTCGAATGCAACCGTTTTATATGGGGAGGATTTTGAGGTTGTGAATGGATATGTTGTGGTTGAGGACACGACTATCAAAGAAGTAGGTGAGGGGAGCTATGCTGGTAAAAATATTGATGTTGACGGAGGAATAATATTTCCCTCATTTACAAACTCTCATGTGCATCTAGGAGATTCGGTTGCAAAAGACCTGGGCGCATACAGGGATATTGAGGAGAGGGTTGGCAAAGGGGGTATTAAGCATAAGGTACTGGAAGAGAAGAGCTCGGAGGTGTCACGAGCCATTGAAATATCCTTGAGAAAAATGCTTATGGGTGGCACCACTGTTTTTTGCGATTTTAGGGAGGGCGGATTAGAGGGTATTAACCAGCTTAAATCCGCTATTGAAACGCCGATGGATGGCATTATAATGGGTAGGCAGGACTCTGACAGTCTTGACGAAGTTTTGGAGAATTGTGACGGCATAGGTGTTAGTAGCGTCAGGGATTATTCTGAAGAAGAATTGGATAAGATTTCAAAAATTGTTAAGGAAAGGTCAAAACTTCTTGGCGTACATGTAGGCGAGGTTGAGGATGATCTAGAAAAAGCT
>JAZFTJ010000072.1:0-4189 GCA_036446635.1 Hydrothermarchaeales archaeon (SeqCode)
AAAGATACACAAGGATAAGATAAGGGTCCGGGCAATAGGAAGGGTTGAAATGCTGCCTGAAAGAGTGAGAAAGGCCATCAAAAAGGCAGAGGATGCAACAAAAAACTACAGCAAATTCTACATCAACTTTGCCATGGCCTACGGCGGCAGACAGGAGGTTGTTGACGCCATTAAGAAGATCGCCAAAGACGTTAAAGAAGGAAAGATCGACCTAGATACAATAAATGAAAAAACCGTCGCAGAAAACCTCTACACCAACGGAGCTCCCGACCCAGACCTCGTGATAAGGACCTCAGGCGAGGAAAGGATATCCGGATTTTTGCTCTGGCAGAGCGCATATTCAGAACTCTACTTCTGCGAAAGCTACTGGCCGGGCTTTAGAAAGATAGACTTTCTGCGCGCAATAAGGACCTATCAGCAGAGAAAAAGAAGATATGGTAAGTAAGATCTACATTGCCTCAAGCGCATCCAAACCAAGAAGGTTCAGCACGTTTCCAAGAGTTATCTTCGTTGCCATCACAAGATTCACCCGCAAATCCTCCTCCTTTGTCCCTAAAACCTTGTTGTGCATATAAAATCTGTGAAAAGCATCTGAAAGCTCCATGGCGTAGTTGGCAAGTAAGTATGGCCTCCTCGTCTCTGCTGCCTCCTCCACCAAAAGGGGGAATCGGGAGATAGTCCTTATCAAATCCCTCTCAAAATCGGTCAACTCGTGGGTATTAAAATCATCTGAAACTTCTGTTTTTTCCAAGATCCTGCACGCCCTAGCAAAGGCATACTGAATAAAAGGAGAGCCCTGCCTCTCAAAATCAAGGGCCTCCTCCCATCGAAAGACCATCGACTTCTCAGGCGCAACACGTATTATATTAAACCTCACAGCACCCACACCAACGCTGTTCGGAACCTCCTCTTTAAACTCCCGGGTTTCCCCTAATCTCCGCTTATCCACCTCATCATACGCCCTCTTCACACTCTCATCGATCAGATCATCCACAGATATGAAGACCCCCCGCCTTGTGGACATGGAGCCCTCAGGAAGAGAGATGAACTCGTAGATGATAAACTCCGGCGTATCCTCACCAAGTATCTTCATAACCGCGTCAAGCTGTAACGCAGCAAGCTTATGGTCAGCACCCCAGATGTCGATTACCACTCCCTGATCCTTCTTCCAAAGATGATATGCTATGTCCCGCGTAGGATACAGGGTGGTGCCGTCCAATCTCAGCAACACCATCTCCTTTTCTATACCAAAATCTGTTAAGTCAAGATACAAGACCTCGTCTTTTTTAGCATACTTTGTATCCTCAAGTTTTTTCAACACAGCACCAACAGTGCCATCCCGTGAAAACCTGCTCTCCCAGATAAATTGGTCATGTTTAATATCTAACCGATCAAGTGTCTCTTTTATGCCTTCAAGGCAAAAGTTCACCGCATCCTCAAACTCCCGGGTAATCTCTTTTTCTCCAGCCTCATAGCCTGTCATCAGCTTTGAGATCTCCTTTTCAAGCTCCGGGTTTTCCTCAATCGCCTTGTTCGCCTCAAAATAAACCTCAGCAATCTTATGGTCCACCTTCTCCTTTTTCGACTGGAAACGCCTCAGCCCCCAGACCACTTTTGCAAGCTGCTTTCCCATATCATTTACATAGTACTGAGTCTCGACATCGTAGCCTGAAAACCTCAGCACCCTGTCCAGCGTATCCCCTATAATCGCGTTTCTCCCATGTCCGATATGAAGAGGGCCATTGGGGTTGGCAGACGTATGCTCCAGCACTATCCTACCTTCCTTATCTCCTCTGCCATAATCACGCCCCAACCGCTTCACCTGCTTTATTAGATCAAGAGAAAACCGCTCATAATCCAGATAAAAATTGATATGACCATTTATCGCCTTAACATCCCTGATGAAACTCTCCTCTTTAACATCCACCTTCTCCACGAACTCTTCAGCAATCTTGCTTGGAGATTTCCTAAGCCTTGACGCCAACTCAAGACAAACAGGCGATGAGATGTCACCAAACTCCCCGAGGGGTTCCTCAAACTTTATCTCAAGCTCAACACCCTCTGCCTTCAACACCTTTTTCAATGCTCTCTCTGCCTGCTTTCTAAACTCCCTAAACATATATTATCACGGCCTAAATCTCAAAATCGCTGCAATGCCTCCAAACGCCTTCAACTGCTGCCCTTCCTCAGTCTCCTCCGAGATCACCTCAACCTCTGCATTTGTGGACTCGGCCAGATCAGAAAGCTCATCCAAACTACTCTTATATTCATAAACATAAAGAGTCAACCCATTACATTTCGGACAAGGCCGCTCACCAAGTTTATTCTCAAAAACCTCAAGATTCTTAGAAACCTTCTCCTCAGCGTAATCACATGAAGTACACTTCACAGCCACCCGAACAGATTCCATACTCTCAGAGATGAGAAGAATCTTAACAGCACCTTTTTGAAGATGTTCTCTAACCTCTTTCTCGCCATAAGCTGCTAAACCATTGTTCTTTATAACCTCAGATAGGAACTTCTGAACCAGATCCTTCTCTTTCATTACCTCTAGATTCTGAAGCGTCTTAGCAGCATTATCAACCAACTCATGCAAACCAAACTCCTCAGTATATGAGACGTCGAACACACTCAGGATCTTGTTCTGGATCTCATGATGCAGGTACTCTTCCTTGACAAAATAATCCTTAGTGGGTCCTGGGCCGCCTATCAGGACGCTTTTAAGTTTAGGAGTGTTCAAGAATATATCGCTAGCATGCTCCCCAATCCTGACGAAGAATTCATGAGCAGCTAGCTCTCTAATGTGCTCATATCTTTTCGCACTCTGGCCGCCTCTTCTAGTCTTTCCAGGCACCCCAGAGGTAAGCCTCTTCACCGACTCGACAATCTTCCCCTTCAAAAGGCCTATAGTTGCCTCCCTCCTATCCATCACCAACAAGCCATAGGTTTCGCTCTCATCAAGTAAGGCCTCAATGTGCTCTAAAATAAACTCAGAGTCACATCGGTAGCGATAGGTTGTCAAAGGCTCAGGGGGCTCAACGATATGGACCTCCATCCGATCTTGAATGCCTTTGGATATGGTGCCGACAAACAAAACTATACCATTATCAGGAACCTTGGTTATCAGCTTCAGTCTCTGCTTTATCGTGTCCAATGCAGAGAGCACATTCTTCCTTGTCCTCTTGGATTTGATGTTTGCAGCCTGAGAATATTCGTTCCTCATCTGGCTCATGACATCGTCCAGATTTTTATCCGCAGGGATATAGAGGCTGATTAGCTCTGTGCCACGGCCCTTTTTGGCCTTCAATACATCGATCTCTTTTTTTAGCCTGTGCCTATCCACAGAGGATATATCGCTCAACAAACCACCCGCTTAGTTTTCTAATATCAAAAGATTGTTAAATAGGCTTTTCTATTACAACTGGTTCTGATTCTGCGTGATAACAAGGAAAAAGGTTAGAGATAATCTAAATTGAGATCTATCATCAAACTCCCTATCCTAGATATCCCTTCCAATATTTAACAGTCAAATAAGAGATAGAGTTGAACCTGTAAAAGACGTTATCCCAACACCACAACTATCAAGAGCCATCTATATATTGATTATAGAGTAGTAAGAAAATATAGCAAGACAATCCCGAGCAGAACCAAGACAATAGCAGCCACAACGTATTTTTTTATCTCCTGTTTATACACTGCCTTTTCACTCGCTTTTTGAGGCAGATATTCCTCAACACCCTTTCCCTCTTCCCTAACACGAAATTCCTTACAATCCCGGCCTTTTAATATGTCAACACGCTTGAGAGGCTTACCGAAGAACTCACACATATCCTCATCCAACCCACTACTGCTTAACGCAAAGAAAACACAATCCTTACACGTATACTTCTTCGTAGAGGTCATTTCTCGCACCCCATCTCGCTCCTATTTTAGATTATAGATTACTTATATTATCAACAATATAAATAAGTTATCCCAATACAAAATCGAGAGTAAGAATCGACCTTAAAAATGAGACCTTTACTTCAGCGTCCTCTGCGGGGCCTTGTAATCTATAAGAGAACGCAGACGAACATCATCCTCCAACACCAAACGAATACCCACAGGCGGAACATCCAAAACAATCTCACGACTACGACCATAACGACCCTTAGACACAACAACAGTATCCAAAATACCCAACAAATCA
>JAZFTJ010000073.1:0-2402 GCA_036446635.1 Hydrothermarchaeales archaeon (SeqCode)
GGATATAGGGGTTGAGCTGGCACGGATCTTTTTTGACCTAGCCCATAGACTGGCGTTTAAACTGCCTGAGCCGACGGGCAAATTTTAAAATTCCCATCCTCTTGGTTTTATCCTGCTTAATCAGGTTATTTTTTTTATTCAGCTCTCTTTGATTTGATCGCTCCATGTGAGGAATTCGTCCAGAAATCTCAGATTCTCGGGGCTGTTCACAGCGCCCATGTGGAGGCTTAGCCTAAACACCCTTTGCCTTGATTTGAGATAAGTCAGTTTTGCAAAAGGCAGAGTTAGTCTATGGTCCAAATCAAACCATGTGAACACATAGGCCCAAAAGGGCAAGACTCGGTCATCTGTGATGACCTTGTTTATCAGATAAATTTCATCATAGCTCTTTTTTAAAACCTCCAGACTATCCTCAGTCACTAAATACCGGGGGGGATAAAACGCCCGGGGGTTCATATCGTATGCATTGAATTCCGCCTCTGAGGCTTTAACCAGCTCTTCTGCCTTTTTTCCTGATGTGTAGAACTCAAAGCCCATGTGTGTGTAGCCGTGAGCGCCTATGATGTATCCCTCGGCTTCCTTTCTCTTGAGATAGTCAACGAAACCAGGATAATCGGTTAATGGGGTGGCGTTGTTATGATTCGGGATTGTGAAGATTATCTTTCTGTCCAATTTGTGTCTATCCAGTATCGCGGTGACTTCCTCCAGTTTCTCGGCTCCATATCCCGGTGAAGCATCATGAATTTCAACCCATACTTGCTTCTGCGTGGGCATAGAAGTTATGGGCAGTGAAAGAAGGAGAAGTATGAGCAATCTATACATGCATACCATTTTATCAGTGCCGTTTTTAAGGTTACTCTTTGAGTTTTAGATCGGTGGAGTTTTTGATCGCAGTTGTTACTGGGGTTTCTAGATTCTATTTCAAGATAGTTGAGGAGCTGAAGAAGAGAAACCAGGATTTTCTAAGCCTGAAGCTGGGTCAGACCACCCCCAGTTTCGTGGATGTTGTTATTACAACCGGCGATGAACTGGCGGGGATAGACTTTGAAAAGAAGGTGTCAGGGGATGACATACTCCTTGTCGTTGAACGTGCAATACAGCTCCTTAATGGTGTCAGGAGTTCATTTAATAATTTGGTGGTCGGCATCGATCCGGGTGTAAAACCCGGGCTTGTGGTTCTAGGAGACAAAACCGTCGTCTTCATACAGCACTTGGCTTCTCCGGAGGATGTTGCTGATGTAATGGGAGAGGTCCTTAAAAGATACACTGCAGATGAGGTTCTGGTAAAGGTCGGTTCAGGCGGCGGCGCATACAGCAGTCGGGTCTTAAAGACTCTTCAAGAGAATTTTGACGTGCCAGTTGAGATAGTGGATGAGATATCCACCACCCCCACGGTTGGAAAATCGAGTGGAAAACCATTGACAAAGGACATTGCCGCCGCGATAAACATTGCTCTAAAAGAAGGGTATTTATTGAAAAAAGGGGTCGAAGTACTGCCGAAAAAAGGCGAGATAAAGAACATCCAGAGAGACAGCAGAAAGCTTAGCAGAGACCTAACCATATCCAAAGAGCTTGCAGAGATGGTGGTGAAAGGAGAGATCAGTCTAGAAGAGGCCATAAAACAGCAGAAGGAAAAAAAGATAAGATGAAATCCTTTTCCCTCTTAAGAAAGGAAGTCCGGAAACCGCAAAGCGTGTGCTTGCTGCTTCAAGAGAAGAGGAAGAGCTTTACAGAAATATCTTGAAGGCAGAACGAGATTATGCGAGGACCAGACGTTTCTGGGATTAAGCCTTCTATTTGCCTCTAACTGCTATCTCGATCATTGCAAGGGTGTAGTCGTCTAATTCTAACGACTCTTTCAGGGCGTCTAAGATCTTCTGTTCCTCGTCTGTAATCATGGCGTCTTCGAGGGCGCTTTTTAGGACATCTTCATACATCTCTATTCGGATCTTTTTAAGGTTCTTCGCCTCTTCTTCCCCTATCATGCCGTCTTTGATGGCCTTCTTCAGCGAGTCTGTATATATGCCGTAGTGTTCTCTGATCTTCTCCAATAGGAGGTATTCGTCTTGCGTTATTCTGCTATCTTCTTTTGCTATCTCCAACATCTTCTCATAGACTGTCAGATTTTCTATCATTTTAACCAGTAGCTAAGGAATTTTTAAAAATGATTTATCGCGGTACTAGATTTGGGGCAGCGGTAGGTATCGGAAGTAGCTCCATATTGTAAACCATAGGATTAGAAATCCTAAGATCATGCCAGAGATTATCCAGCGATTCTTCATCAACTGCTTCGGTGAAGTGCCTTTTCTTCTAAAATAATAAAAGATCTCGAAATAAGAGACTGTATAGATCACAACGGACATTAGGAATGTTTCCAGGATATACATATCTATTTTATTTTG
>JAZFTJ010000074.1:0-7695 GCA_036446635.1 Hydrothermarchaeales archaeon (SeqCode)
ACTATGCACCTTATCTACGCGCGGTTCTTCACGAAAGCTCTAAGAGACTTGGGGTTCTTGGATTTCGATGAGCCATTTAGTAGGCTGTTCAACCAGGGAATGATACATGGAGAGGATGGCCATGTGATGTCAAAATCAAGAGGAAATATAGTTGTTCCAGAGGAGGTGTTCAAGAGATACGGTATTGACACCATCAGATTTTTCCTAGTTTCAGTTGCATCACCTGATAAGGATATGACGTGGAACAGCGAGGCTATTGAGGGAAGCTCAAGATTTGTCTGGAAAGTTTTGAAGTACTTTGACACTGTCAAAATAGGAAAGTCAAGCAGGAGAGTGGAGAGTAAGCTTCATAAGACTATAAAGGAAGTCACCGATGATATAGAGAACTTCAGGTATAACTTTGCACTGATAAAACTCAGGAGCTTATTTAGTACATTTGAAGAAGAGGCTGGTAGTGACACTCTTGGAGTCTTCTTGAAGCTACTGCATCCCTTCTGCCCACACATAACAGAGGAACTCTGGGAGAGGCTAGGTAACAAAGGGTTTATTTCCGTACAAAAATGGCCAGAATACGACGAGAATAAGATAGATGTAAAGCTTGAGATGCAGGAGGAATTCGTGAATCAGACTGTCCAAGACATTCGTAGTATTCAACAGCTCGTCAAAAACAAGCCAAAAGCCATCACACTCTACATTGCTCCGGCTTGGAAGTATCGTGTATACGCCACCGCGTTGGAGAAGCCTCAGAACCTTATAGCAAAGGTTATGAAAGATGAGGACGTTAGAAAAGCTGGGAAAGCTGCTGCAAAGTATGTTCAGTCTCTTTTAAAGAGGCATGACCTCCAGCTGGTTCTTGAACAAGAAGACGAACTTGCGGCGTTAAACAATGCAAAGGATGTCCTTTCCAAGGAGTTTGGTTGCAGTGTAAATGTTGCTAAAGCCGAGGAAAGTAATGATGATAAGGCCTCCCGAGCTGAGCCGGGCAGACCTGGGATAAAGATCGAATAGTGCATAAAAGCCATATACAGACAGTTTAGATGGGTCTGGACGTGTAATTATTTTTGTTTTGGAATCAGGCAGTGCCCCTGAGATATTCCTGAAGACTTTCAATCTCGTTTTTTCTTCCAAGGACAATTAGGCTGTCCCCGTCTTTAAATCTAAAAGCTGTTGAGGGGTTGGGTATCATCTTCTTTGATCTGCCCACGCCAACTACAAGACCGCCTGTCCGATGCTTTATCTCTGCCTCAGCGAGGGTTTTTCCGACAATGGAAGACCCTTTAGGAACATTTATCGTCTGAATCTCAACCCCACCTATGTCAACGGCTGTCATCACATCTTGGAGAAATTCCATTGTATAGGGTTTTGTTGCAGCGTTTGCAAGAAGCATTCCCCCGATCTCTGTTAGAGAGATGACATGGCTTACACCTGCTGCGTACAACTTTTTTACAGTACTTGGTTCTGAAGCCCTTGATATGACTTCCACATCTTTGTTCAGGCTTTTAACGGTTAATGTTATGAACACGTTGTCAGCATCTCCGTCTAATGCTGATATCAATATCTTTGCAGTGTCCAGACCTGCTGAGATTAATGTTTCTTCTTCAGTTGCGTCTCCGCTTATGATTCCCTTCAAATTTTTGATTTTTCTAGCTTCTAAGTGTTTTATCCTATCAGGGTTTTTCTCAACAACCACTATCTTCTCGTCCATAAGGTCAAGTTCTTTAATGACATTCTCTCCAACATCCCCGTATCCGCAGACAATAACATGACCTTTTAACTTTTTGCTTATTCCACTTCCCATGCCAAATACCTCCTTGATTCTTCCCTCAATTATTGGCCCCACCAAGCCGTTTTGTAAAAAATATAATATCGTCCCTATTCCTCCAATTACAACAAAGGCAAAGACGCCATATCCTAGTTGTGTCTTTGGAGTGATATCCCCATAACCTACTGTAGAGATGGTGGTTATTGTCCAGTATAGGGATTTTATAAGTGAAACCTTTTCAAAGTAGTGAAATCCAACGGTGCCCAAGATTATAACGGTTATAAGGGCAAAAAATGATCTTCTGATTTCTCCCATCTATTAGCATCTCCGTTCTAGATGAGCACTTGGATCATGATGCTTAAATCTTTTTCTAACCACGTCGGCTTGAGGTTCACAAAGAAATTATGGGTCTTGGCCTGTGACCGAGACTACTCCTTATACTCCACAGTCAATACTTTCCTTATCTCCTCTGCCTTCTTCCTGCCTATTCCCTGGACCTTTTCAAGCTCTTCAGGGGTGGCTTCAAATACGCCCTTTACACTCTTGAATTCTCGCAGAAGTCTTTTTGCAAGGGTGATGTTCACGTTGGGCAGACCCACGATTAGGTATTCCTGCTGCTCTTTCAGGGTCAACACCTTTTTTTCGCCCCGGATCTGGACCTCGCCCCGTCGCTCCTCCCTTTCACGCTTTAGAATGACATTTATAAAGCTCGCTGTCTCCTTCTCATCTTGCGAAAACAATATCGGCATCCCAAAGTCTACCGCGACACTTGCAAGGGCGCCTCTTATAGCGTTTGGGTGGATGCCCCTCTTTGAGTAAAGCCCCTCGCCCTCCAATATCATTATAGGTCTCTGATAGCTCTGTTTTAACCTTACAGCCTGCTCCATAAGGCGCTTGTCGACAATGGACTGCAGGAAGTCTTCTGTTGTCTTTCTCTCAATCACAACCCTGTCGCTTAACACATAGTCCCCCACATCCAACATCTTGGGTTTTGATATTATCCCGAATTCCAGGAGCTCCCGGGCCACTGTGGAGGCAAGCTCTCTTGAGTCAACATATATCTCATACTTTTTCTCGAAATAATCCAAGTCCTTCTGTTCAACCGCTATTTTTGGCTTGTAATGCTTATTCTTCAGTCTTTCCAGTATATCTCGCATCCTCTTCTCTTTATGGAAACTGCTCCAGTAGAATCCCTCATCCTTTGTATTTTTGGTCATCAAAACAATGACTCGGCCCATCCGGTCTCTTCCTGTTCTGCCTCTCCTCTGTATGGTCCTTATCTCGCTGGGTATGGGCTCATAGAATATCACAAGATCGACCTTGGGGATATCAAGTCCCTCCTCTGCTACCGATGTCGCGACAAGTATGTTGTACTCGCCTTCTCTAAACTTCTGGAGTATGTCTAACTGCGCCTTCTGTGAAAGACCACGGTCTCCTTCCTTATTTGCCTGTCCCACAAATCGTATTGGCTTTGCACCTTCAAGTCTTCCCAGTGTCTCCACGATCTTCTGGGCAGAATCCCGGTATTGGGTGAAGATCATGCTCTTGCCCTTCTCCTTCTTTATTATCTCCACAAGGACATCGAGCTTGGGATGATGCATCTCAGAAGAGAGCTCTCTGCTCATCTTTATGGCCCTCGTAAAATCCCAGTCCTTTAACAGGTTCTTGACTGCTCTTGTCGATCCAGACGTCTTTGCCTGACTTTCCATCCTATCAAAATACTTAACAAGCGTTTCTAATCCTTGTGTTTCAAGAAGCTCCAGCGCGTGAACAACATTAATACATGCTGCTACCAAAGAAAGGCCCTTTAGCAGATCAGGGTCTCCAGTATTTGTGGATAGATCTGATTGGAGTCTTCCACGAACCATCAAGAGGTCTTTCTTGCTTATCTCAACTCTCGATGACCTTGCAAACCCCATCTTCTTTAGGGTTGTAAGCCTGTCCTTTAGAGCATTCTCTAAAAGTTTTTTAACCCTCATGAAAGGCTCAGGCAATGTGACCTTCTTCCAGGTTAAATCAATCCCTTTCACATAGCCCTTTACGTCAGGGTCCCGCTCACTTCTTACCTCGATATTGTCAATGAATAGGTTTTCGCATATCTCAGCTATCTTCTCCTCGTCAGACCCGGGAGAGGCGGTCAACGCCAGTATCAGCGGATATTTTGCCTGTCTCAGGTAATTCTTGGCTATGAAAGCATAGGGATAGTCGCCCACCGCCCGGTGCGCCTCGTCAAAGATGATGAGAGAGACGTCCTCAAGAGAATATTTTGCTGAGATTATGTCGTTCTCAATGACCTGAGGAGTTGCGCAGATTACCTTTGAATCTGCCCATATCTCAGTCCGTTTATCAGGGGGGGTATGTCCTGTGAAAACATTTATCCCTGTTTCATCTGTGACCAGGAATCGTTTGAAGCTTTCTGCGTGCTGGTTTACAAGTGGCCGCGTGGTTGAGATCATCAAAATTTTGCTTTCAGGAAACGTTTGGAGCCTATGAGCTGCCAATAAGACTGCTATAACAGTTTTGCCAAGGGCTGTCGGTGCAACAACTAAGGTGTTTGATTTTGCAGCATTTCCAACAATAACCTCCTGGTATAGGCGGGATTCAACTGTATCCTTCTTGATCAAGGGATGCTCTACAAACATAACTTCTAATCTCTCAGAGGGTTATTTAAAATTATATACATGTGAAACTTTGATAATGAAAAACGTTACATAGAAGATGCATTGGAAAACAACTCTTTCTGCCTTGTTCACTTGCCGGGGTAGCCTAGGGGCGAGGCGGCAGACTGCAGATCTGCTATACATGAGTTCAACTCTCATCCCCGGCTCCATTTCTTTTCACAAGTTTTTGGGCATAGTCTCTGCTTTCTAACCGAATTATCTGCCTAATTCTTTTGAGAGTATAAATTCTTTCAATTCCTCTGTTATCCTCTCAAATATCTTCTCTCCTTTGGCATATGTAGCCTTTGTTGGTGACCCGAAGACCCCGCTTTTAGTCTTCTTCAAACCCCCTTTTATAGCGAACCGTTCTGTAACTATCTCCTCATCAACTGCTTTTTCCATCTTCACCTTTCCGGGTTTAAGGTAAAGCATCAGGGATGTTTCTGCTTCACACGCGTGGAATGGCGGGGTTTCAAGGATATCGGAGATATCTATCTTTGAGAAGTCTAAAAGATAGGATTCGATGCCTTCAACGGCCCTTGCTGCTTCCTTTATCGCAGAAATCTGAGAATTGCTCAAGTGACCTGAGATTATGTAAACAACCTTAAAGCCGTTCCCTTCTATGCTGGAGAGGATATCCCGTGTATATGTCTTCAAGGTATCAAAGTTTACCATGGTCGTCCCGGTATATGCCTTTGTGGTGTTGGAGACGCCATACCATATTGGTGGAGCCACAACTACCCCCGTATCCTCGCTCAGTTTATGTGCAATGCCTAAAGCGATGTCACCATCTGTTGACAATGGCAGGTGATATCCATGCTCTTCAACAGAGCCGATGGGCAATATTATGTCCTTTCTCTTCAATAGATACTCTTTGACCTCTTTCCATGTCAGATCGTTTAGCTTCAAAGGCGATTTCATAGTATCTCACAGCCACATTAGACTCATGCTTTACCGGTTTTATATATCCTCTTTGTTAAATAAAAGTTATGGGAGGATTTACAAAAATTCGGCTTAAAATTTTTTTTGACTACGTCATGGTATTCTGGCGGAATGGGTATGGTAAAAGACTTACCGATTAAGTTGCCAAATGTCTCAATGGCTTTTGCATTAGCAAATATGAATTTCCCCTCAGAATCTAACGCAAAAACATAATCATCACTAGCCTCTATTAACGACATATATATCGCTTCGGGAGAATCAAGAAAATCTGGCCCCACTTATATCACCGTCATCTACTCTGCTTGATTTACCCGCCGATTACTTATTATTCATCCCACCTTTACTGTGCTGTTTCATTCGATTATACATCGAATTACATATTAAACTAACTCACGTTTGAATATAATCTACTAAGCAAAACAAGGCTTGGTCCATTATTAGTTATAGATGGGGGTACTGGGACTTGAACCCAGGTCCACGGGTTTCTCTCGTGCTCAACACGAGTACGTCTGGAGCCCGTAATGATAGCCGCTACACTATACCCCCACAGGAGTAGGATAAAATTAAGCTGATATAACTACTTTCTACATAGATATATTTAACTTAATTACTATCCTTAACCGATGGTTATTTATATAGGTATTACACCATATATTCTATGAGGTATTATATATGAAGTTTGAAACAAAACTCTGGCAACGAAGCCAAAAATCCTATGCTTCAACACTTCCGCATCTAGCACTGCTTAATCTTGACGTTGAAAACAAAAAATATAAAGTTATCTGGGAATTCAGCGATAAGATAGGAAAGTGGACAGTGTCTTTTGAAGAAATAGAATAGGATCTAACATGAGAGCTTAACAAGGCTGGAAGGCTTAGAGCTAGTTGAGAATTGAAAAACCCATGAAGGCTCAGTTTTCATTTTTGACTCCTTGTAAGGAATTTTCCACTGTTTCTCTTTTAGTTGAGGGTGATTAAGATTCTTTAGCCATCTCAATGATGATAAAATGTGCTTTATCGGAGGCAAGCGCAAACTCAAGATTGGCCTTACCATATATTTTCAATGAGTCACGTTCTCTCAATGAAGGATACTGGTCGATATTTATACTTCCTTCAAAGCAGTAGATATATGCCTGGCGACCTTCGTTTAAAATGAAGGATATATCTTTATCTTTTTCTGTTAATTCAGAGACATATGCATTTATATCTTGACAAACATAGAGGGGGGCTTGGCCCTTATTTTTTGAACTGGATATAATTTGTAATAAATTATTTTTTCTGTCTTCGAAAGAAAATTTATGGTGATCATATCTAACTGGTAAATTTGTTGCCTCGGGTAAAATCCATATTTGAAGAAAACGGCACCAGTCATCCTGTTCATTTAGTTCAGAATGGGTCACTCCAGTACCTGCTGAAATACACTGTACATGTCCACGGCTAAGGATTTCATGATTACCTGCGCTGTCACGATGTGTAAGTTCTCCATCAACAACATAACTAAAAATTTCCATATTATTATGGGGATGAGTACCAAAACCGTTATGAGGCTTTACATTATCATCATTTAATACTCTTAAAACTCCAAAATTCATATTTTTGGGATCACAATAATTGGCAAAGGAAAAATGAAAATATGTGTTTGCTGGATGCATATCACTAGCCTCCAAATACTGAAGGTCTTCCCCCTTTATTTTTTTGTATTTTTTCATATTTGTCACTTATATAAACTTTTAGAATGAATTTTTTTAAACATTTTTTTTCCCTTTAATTATTTTGAGGCGAAGAAGTCGTTTACGAAGAGCACCCACAAATTAAAAGTCTGTTATCTCAACTCTTTTCCAAATGATCACTCTCTTCATGTCCACCTTATCCTTTCTCCTAGGTGTTATTTAAAACCTACTTGAAATTGGGGTTTTTAACTTTTCCTTTTATCTATTAAATAGCCTATCACAGCACCGATTAAGGTCCAAAAGGGTATAGAGGTTAAAATAGGGAAAATATGGGAGATTCCAAGAATCTGATGAATAATTGACATAGGGACAATTATCAGCATAAAAAAAGCCTCAGCTATTCCCCCAAATGTATTGGAGTGTGTTAAAGCCGCAACTACCATCAGGAGAACGCTTACTGAAAACCATGCAGGAATAAAGAGAAATCCTAATATCGCTCCTTTCTTCCAATAACGCAGATTCGTCCATCTTCCCCTTATATCCATGTCCTTCTCTCCATTGTCTCCACTGTAGTCCCTTTCTACCCATTGTTATTTAAAACATATCCAAAACAAGCAAGTGGGAGATCAAATTAAAAAAGTCCTTGGGATGGCACCATCAGT
>JAZFTJ010000075.1:0-4433 GCA_036446635.1 Hydrothermarchaeales archaeon (SeqCode)
ACGAGGTTATTGTGGAATATGATGGCAAGATCGTTGGCGTTGGGAAAGCAGTGCTTAATGGCGATGAAATGGTGAAGGCGATAAAAGGTCTGGCCATTGTTTTAAGGAAAAGAAGATAGAAGAAGGACCTTATTTTTAGGGTTTCAGCAAAATCCCGGTTTTTCAATTTTTTCTCTCTGTTGAAGAGGATTAGAGAGCGGTTTATCCAACGAAATTTTTGAAAACTGGGAGGCTTTTGGCCATAAGAAACGCTTAAATATTCGTTGCTCTTACCATTAATCCAGAATATTGTATGTGGAACGTGAGGTTATGTTATCAGAGGGGCCTAGAGCATGTTGAAAGTTATGACTGTGGATGATGAGGCAGACATCCTCTATATAACAAGGACAATGTTAGAGCGAGAAGGTTACAAAGTAGATGAGGCCTCGTCTGGTGAAGAATGTCTGAAGAAGATAAAGGATAAGAGGCCTGATGTTATCTTGTTGGATGTCAAGTTACCGGGGATCGATGGATGGGAGGTTGCCAAGAAGATTAAGGAAGATGAAGAGACACGCTCGATACCCATTGTTATGTTCACAGCTAAGTCTGCCCAGGAAGATATAGATACGAGTTTTAACTATGCTGGTGCAGAATGGCATCTACCACGGCCGTTTAAAAGGGAGACCCTCATAGACATCTTGAAGATTGTGGACGAAGGCCCCCAGGATATAATGAAGAAGATAGAGAAAGTGGTGGAGACGGAGAAGAGGCGAAAAGAACTTCTTAAGATGATGAATCCAAAGATTATGAAGTATAAGTATGAGTTCTGATCTTTAGAGGTTGTACAGGAACTTTTTTTTATCTTTTCCTTTAGTATCACGTTAATATTGCTTCAGCTAGTTGCTTAGTGGTTTGGCATGAAGTCTGTTGTTGTGATGCTTGTTGTTGATGACTTGGAGGATAGGGAGGGTGAGGTCAAGAGCCTTGCTAAGACTGCAGGTTATAGTGTTTTAAAGGTATTTTTTCAGTCGTCTAAGCCGAGGCCCAGGTTTCTTGTAGGGTCTGGGAAGGTTGATGAGGTCAAAGGGTTTATTGTTGAAAACAGCGTTGAGCTGGTTATTTTTGAGAATCTTCTCAGTTCAAGACAGACTATGTCTCTTGAGGGTGTTTTTGGTGTCCCTGTGATAGACAAGTTTGATCTGATCTTGAACGTCTTTGAGCAACATGCCCGAACAAAGGAGGCCAAGCTTCAGATTGAGCTTGTGCGGCTTAAAAGAAAAATCCCATATCTAAAGATGTTTATGAACAAAAAGATAAAGGAGGAACACCCCGGGTTCGGTGGGAGCGGAGAGTTTATTATACACAGCACTATTACCGCTATTCATCATAGAATAAAAAAGATCGAAGAAAGACTGGGGAAATTTCAAGATAGACTGGAAAGGCAGAGAAGGAGGAGACGAAAAGAAGGAAAGGCTGTCTCTTTGGTCGGTTATACGAATGCAGGTAAAACAACTCTGCTAAATGCTCTGACGCATACAGATAAACGGACAAATGATGAGCTATTCACGACGCTTAGCACCAAGACCGCGTCTTTTGCCTTGAAGGATAAAACTGTGTTTATCAACGACACCATCGGATTTATCAGGGATCTGCCGCATGACCTCATTTATGCTTTCAGAGCAACCTTGGGCGATATTAGGGATTCTGATCTGATCTTATTGGTTCTTGATGTTTCAGAGTCGGCGGAAAAAATTCTGAAGAAAAAAGACATCTGTGAGAACATGTTGGTTGAGATCGGTGCCGATGCTATACCCCGTCTATTTATTCTAAACAAGAATGATAAGAGAGGGGACCTGGTCGAAGGAGTAATATCCGAAGACCATATATTCCTCTCGGCCGAATATGGGGGGGGATTAAAGACCCTGAAAGGAGAACTGGAGAAGAAGTTGATATCAATTGATGAGAAATGAAGGTTTGAACCAGGCGATAAAAGAGATCCGCCTCAAAGGATTGGAGAAGTATCGTGGTAAGGATAGGATAGTAAGTTGGAGGGAGAAGGATTTCCTGGATGGCGAAACCGTTGATGCCGGCGTCATGATACTTCCTACATGCGGGTGTAGATGGGGTCTTGTCTCTGGATGCAGTATGTGTGGATATGTCTATGATTCCCAGCATAAAGGGGCGGATGAAAATGCGATAATGGATCAGTTTGGGAAGGTTCTGATGAATTTAGGTGGGGTAAAATATCTTAAGATCTTCAATTCCGGGAGCTTTTTTGATACAAACGAGCTAAGTGAGAACTCAGTTAGGATGATCTTTGAGAAAATCAATGAAACAGGGATAAGCAGGGTGCAGGTTGAGTCAAGGCCAGAATTCTTAGAAGAAAATGTGTTAAAAAAGGCCAGAGAAATGCTGGATCCGGAGCTTGAGGTTGGTATAGGTCTTGAAACCACAAATGATGGAGTAAGGATAAACTGTGTCAACAAGGGTTTTCTGCTGGAGGATTTTGAGAAGGCGCTTGGAAATTGCAAGAAAAATGATATACAGGTAAAAGCGTATCTGTTGATTAAGCCGCCGTTTCTCTCTGAAAAAGAAGCTATAAAAGATGCGATAAACTCCGGGATTGAAGCTGAGAAACTAGGTGTAGACCGGATCTCATACAATCCGATAAATATACAGAAAGGCACGTTAGTTGAGCTTTTGTGGAGAAGAGGGGAGTACAGGGCGCCTTGGCTTTGGAGCGTTGCTGAGATATTAAAAGAGGTTTCAAGGCAGGTTAAGGTCCCTGTACTCAGCCACCCGACAGCTGCAGGCAGAAAAAGAGGGGCACATAACTGTGGAAAATGCGACGCTAAGGTTTATGGGTCGATAGTCGGATTTTCGATTACCCAAGATTCTGGTTATTTAGATGGATTGGAGTGTGAGTGCCAAGCTGCTTGGCGAGATTGGATGGAGTTGGAAAACTATGTTGCCAACCCCTTCTCCCTTTCTTAAATTGGTCAAAACTAGGTAATGGAGAAGTTTAGCTTCAAATTCCAACTGCCATAAACATTATAAAAGTAAAAAACAGGTATAAGGCGAGGGGGATAACCACTACTCCAACTGCTTTTCTCATCGAGAAATCATTGGCTTCTTTTATTGCGAGTATGTCTAAGACGCGGGCCCATAGGATGAAGGCCAGTAATAAAAATGATATGAGAAACGGATTAAATGAGGCTAAAAAGATGGCTACAACGGCCCCTATTATCTCAGGGACTCTTGCGTAGCCGGTCACTTCCAGAATGTCTTTTAGACTTGCCTTCCCGCTGAGGATTCTTGAAATAATGAAATAAATCACGACTAGGAATAGCCATCCAAAAATAGCTGATTGGACCCCATATGATACGGCGTCAAAAAAGGTCACATCTTGCAAGCTGGCTAAATGGGTTAACATCTGCTCCTGAGCAGTGGTTAAACCCTGTGTTGCCATAATAGACCTTAAATATGAAATAGTCTCCAACATTTTTTGTTTCTGGAGGTAGTTGGCTATCCCCTTTAATATGCCAACACCGATGATAATATCCAGCGGAATAATAAGCTTGTGATCCGCTTTTAGGATATTTTTGAATGTTTCTTTCGGCGCTGTTATCACGCCTTTGATGTTCTCGATTGCAGTCATGGATACCGAGGCGATAATAGCGCTTGAAGTATATAATTTTACCTACATTCTTTCATACTTTTTCAAAATCTATTTAAATATCATTGAGAATAAAGCATAGAGAAAAATGCATGGAAAGAAACTCTCACCCCGGTTTTGGATTATTGCTAGCGTTGTTGTAGCTGCTGTTGGTTATTTGGTTTTGTCCTATGTCCTTCTTCCGAATACATAAAATGAGGCATAACTTTAGAGGCATTCTTTAAATGTGATGAAAAATGGATGACATGTCTTGGTCGGTAACTGCGGTAATCATTGCATTCATAATAAGCCTAGTAAATTCCTATATACTGCTTGGGACACCGGACAGATACTATGTCATGGTCTTTGTCACTATCTTAAGCATTCTCTGCCTGACAATATTGACAAAATGGCACCCTGAGAAAAAGGCAACTACTCAGACGTAGCTTATTTTGTTTCTATGCTAATTTTTATCTGTAATCCTCCAACAGGAGGTATAAGGAAACTACATACTTATCTAATCAGTAATCTTTATCTAGATTTGAGTCTGAAACTTGTTAGATGAGTGGATTGAAAAGAATTGTTATTCAAAAGTTAATTGCTATTCAAAAGTTTGTTAAAGAACATTTAAAGCAAGCAATAGAAATAGAAAATAGACACAATACGTTTATGGGGATTTCTCTTGTAATTATCTTTATTGCAGTCGTAATTCTATGGAGAGCCCACGCTATCTCAGTAAACTGGTCTAAGAGACTTTTAATTATTCTTGTCACGTTCTTTTCTTGGCTTCTTACTTATA
>JAZFTJ010000076.1:0-20011 GCA_036446635.1 Hydrothermarchaeales archaeon (SeqCode)
ACATGGCTCTCCTCCTAAAAAAAATATAATACCAGCCGTATTTAAAGATGGAGTTACATTGACGTTAATAGATGGTTTATTCTAATGACTCAAGAATAAAAAAAGTGCACAATTAGTGGATGGAGGCCTAGTTTCATCATGATAAAGTTTAGACCTATTAACAATGAGGAAAAAGAGGTCCTTAAAACACTTGGCGGAGAGTTCGAAGTTGATATTGAACAGGTCTTCAGGGATAAAACTATCCTCGTGGGAGAGGGAAAAAGGAAAGAGGTATTCATCACAAACAAAGCAACTAATAAACAATTAAACCGTATGCAGGGAATGCCTTATTTTGCAGGTTTGTATATCGGGGACATTAAAGGAAAGAAGTTCCTTCTAGGGTTAGAAGGCGCCAACATCATCTCAAAGTATAGCAATAAAAAGGTTGTAGTGGATAAAAAGGCAGAACAGTTAGTTTTATATGGCAGAGATATCTTTTCTAAGTCGGTACGGCATCTCTACAAAGAAGCAGATGTTGGCGACAGAATCTTGATCGTAAATGAGAATAATGAATGCCTAGGAATTGGAGCGTTGGACAAAGGCGAGGTTCTTGTTGAAAACATCATGGATAGAGGTTGGTATCTGAGAAAAGGAGAATGATGACATGGTTTTAGAGAAAGGAGATTTTGTTAAGATCGAATATACAGGAAGAGTCAAGGAGAGCGGGGTAGTTTTTGATACGACTTCTGAAGAAACTGCCAAAGAGCATGGAATTTATGATGATGGTGTCATATTTAAGCCTCAGCCTATCGTAATAGGTGCGGGGCATATATTGAAAGGTCTGGATGAAGCGCTGATCGGATCTGAGGTTGGTGAGGAGAAGAAGGTTGATGTAGCGCCTGAAGAGGGCTATGGTCTAAGGGATCCTAAACTCATCAAGGTCTATCCGGTAAAAGAGTTTAAAAAGAGGGGGACCACGCCTATGGCTGGGATGAGGGTAGAGCTTGATGATAAGATCGGGAGGATTCAGAGCGTAGGCGCTGGGAGAGTGAGGGTGGATTTCAATCATGGTTTAGCTGGAAAGGCGCTGGAATACGAGTTTGCAGTTGACGAGAAGATAAACAATACAAAAGAGAAGATCAGACTGCTGCTTGAGAGACATTTTCCCTACGCCAGCGCCAATGACCATGAGATCAGGATAAAAGAGAACACCGTAAGCATTACCTTGGCCGACATAATTAAGCTGAAGAATGAGGCTTTGACAGGGAAGCATTACGTTGCAAGAGATATTTTCAGATTCTTAGAAGGCCTGGAGGCTGTTAATTTCACCGAGGTCTTTAAAAAACCTGTGACCAAGAAGAAGACAAAGGCTGTCAAAAAAACTACCAAAAAAACCGCTAAAAAGACCACCAAAACTAAAAAGGCGTCCAGCAAACCTAAGAAAAAGAAGGCCAAATCCTCATAGAAGCATCGCTTTAAATATTCTCTCATTTTGACTCGATTTTCCACATCCATGCTAGTTCTTGATAGAAGAATATAAATCTCTTGAAAGGGGATGATTAGCTATGGCAGGTATGGAAAGGGAGAAAGAATTCGATGTCATAGTAGTCGGGGCAGGACCTGGAGGCTTAACTGCCGGTATATGGTGCTCAGAGAGAGGGCTAAAAGTCTTGATACTGGAAGGCGGAGCTATAGGGGGGCTTCCTATCACGCTTTTCCCGGAGAAACTCATCCAAAATTATCCAGGATACACAGAGGGAATATTGGCCGAGAACCTCATTAATGAATGGTTGAAAAAGGCTGAAGAAGCAATGGTTGAGATCAGAAAGGAGAGAGTAGTCAAGATAACGCGGGAAAAACAGGTCAAAACCAATGAGAATGAATACACGGGCAAAATTGTGATAATAGCCACAGGCAACAGACCAAGAGAGCTTGGCGTGCCAGGTGAGTCAAATTTCAACACCTTGGACCGAGGCGTCTACTACTATGTTACAGAACCAGATAAGTTCAAAGGCAAGAAAGTCCTTGTTGTTGGCGGAGGTGATACTGCGGTAGACGCGGTATGGGATCTTAAAGATACAGCTGACGAGATAACTATCATTCATCGGAGAGAACAGTTTAGGGCCTTGCCGAAAAATGTGGAAAAACTCCGCAAAGAAGACAGGGTAAAGATTCTTATGCGTACCGAGCTTTTGGAGATCAAGGGCGATGAGGAGATTGAGGGCGTGGTTTTAAAGAATAATAATAGAGGCAGGTTTGATCTAGATATTGACATGGTGGTTTTGACGGTGGGTATGACTCCAAACAACGAGATCTTTGAAAAGCTGGGTCTTAAGACAGATGATAAAGGACTGATAGTGACTGACACAGCACAGAGGACAAGCATTGAGGGCGTATATGCGGTTGGTGACATTTCCTCTGCATCCGGGGGTTTTGAACTTCTAATAGTGGCCGTTGCTCAAGGGGCAATAGCTGCTTGTCACGCATTTCTTGAGGCGATGGACCCCTATTGGGCCTGATTGAAAAGGGGCTTTATATCACTCAAGAACATACTTTTCCTGTTATATCACATTTAGATGCTGAAAAAGGATTTTCTACCTGCTTATTTTCGGTTTGTAATGGTTGATTACTCAAACTACCATCTCGATAAACAGTTACACCTTTACATTTAGCTATATGAGCAGAAATATATGCTATTGCTACATCGTCTCTCGTAGCATAATTCGGTAGTAAAACGGTTTTAGACACAGCATTATCAGTATATTTCTGAATAACTGATTGCATTTTAATATGATCTTCTGGAGAAATATCACACGCAGTTACGAAAACATCCCTGATTTCCTTTGGTAATTCTGCTACATTTTGAATAGAGCTAACACCAGAAACCTTTTGAAGTATTTCCTCGCTATGAATTCCGTGTTTCTTTAGCATTTCTTCAAACAATGGAATTGTTTCATACCAACTATCCCAACCGGTTGTTCTTTTATATGACACTGCAAATAACGGCTCAATAGATGATGAAGTGTCGGCTATCATACAAATAGACCCAGTCGGGGCAATCGTAGTAACAGTCGCATTTCTAAGGTGCTTCAGTTTTTTGAACTTGGTTCTATTCCTGAAATTAGGGAAGTTTCCTCTGATCTTTCCAAGCTCTGAACTTTTACTTCTTGCAGTATGAGTCAGTGTTTTCATCACTTTCCCGGCAAACTCTCGTGCTTCCTCCGTATCATATCTTAACCCAAGACGAATAAGAGTATTTGCCAAACCCATTATTCCAAGCCCTATCTTCCTATTTTTCAGTGTTTCTTCTTGAATCGAATTAACCTTATGCCCATCAAGTTCAACAGTAGGAAATTTATTAATGGTAATAACATTATCCAGGAAGACCACCGCTATTCCGATAACTCTTTTGAACTCTTTCCAATCAAATTTTCCATCCACGACAAACTTTTCAATGTTTATAGAACCTAAATTGCAGCTTTCATAAGGCAATAACGGTTGTTCCCCGCAGGGATTTGTTGATTCTATTTCCCCCTTAACTTGATGTTTGCGATTCATCTCATCAATGAAAACAATACCAGGATCTCCCTTGTTCCAAGCATTTTCAACTATTTGTTCAAAAAGAATATTCGCTTTAACGGTTTTAATAACTGAACCATCTTTAGGTGATATTAAATCAAAATCTTTTCCTTCGGCAGCAGCTTTCATAAATTTATCAGTTATAGCAACAGATAGATTAAAATTTGACAAACTTTCATCCTTCCTCTTGCAAATTATAAATTCTTCAATATCCGGATGGTCTATCCTAAGGATTCCCATATTTGCCGACTCACGCTTCCCACCTTGAGTTACCATATAAGAAATAGATGACATTTGCTTTAGAACCTTTATTGGTCCACAAGCTTTCCCATGAGTTGTGCTGATATGATCTCCAGATCCTCTTAATCTGGAGAAAGACATTCCAACTCCCCCACCAAATTTTTGAATCATAGCCGACCAATAACCAGCCATCATAATATCTTGCATTGTATCTCCAACAGGAAGAACAAAACAAGCAGAAAGACAACCTTGTTCAGTTCCAGCATTCATAAGAGTCGGAGAATTGGGAAAAAACTTTTGAGAAACCATTATCTCATAAAATTCGGTCGCTTTAGGTAATCCTTTCTCTTTAGTCGCTTCCCCAACTGATTTAGCAACCCTTCTAAATAATTCGCCAGTTGATTCTATAATTTCTTCATTAAGATTCTTTAGTAAATATCTCTTTTTTAGAGTATTACAGCAAGGTATGGACAATTTTAGTTCATCAACTATTCCCATACGAGCTTTTTCTTTTCTAAGTCTTGTCCTATCATTACGATATAGAATATAATTCTTAGCAATATCAGCAAGGCCATTATTCATCAAAACAAGTTCAACTGTGTCCTGAACATCCTCAACACCAGGCAACCGATCCTCAAACTTCTTAATTATAAGTTCCTCAACTTCATAAGCCAACTTATCAGCCATTTCTTGAGTAGTATGCTTTTCATTTTCGTGACCAATAGCATTAGCTGCTTTATGAATAGCTTCAGCAACTTTAGATCTCGTGTATTTAACTTTAGAACCATCTCTCTTTAGAACAAACATTTCTTTAAAACCTCCAAAAGTCCAGATTTCTGACCATCTGAAATTGAGCATTTCTGTAAATCTTTTATTATGGACATAACCACAACCAGAGCAATCCCATACTTTAATCCCTTTGCTTTCATACCAATAGCCGCCAGTAATTTCTTCTTCACAGGGATAGATGGGGCACCAGCAGAATGAACACTCGTGATTTTCTCCTTCATGACATGGATAGAATTTACAGATTCCCACAAGTTATGACACTTTCTCCGAATTCTTTAATAAATTATTCATCAATTCTGTATTGAAAATTCAAATAAGTTTTTTTTATCTTTGATAATTATCTTTTTAGATTCTAATAAATAGTTAATTCCGCCCTATATGTTTGATATTGAACTTTCTTTTCTAATACTTTCCATAATTTAGTTATTGTATATGTAAGGGCATAACTGTCTATCGGTATGGGAGCAAGCGCGAACAGGTTTTATATGTGGGTTCTGTAGGCGAATCGGAAGGTCTGGAGGCAGAGGATGAATCTGCTGGAGGATGTCCGAGTGATGTATGCTCTTAATAGTGGAATGTAGAAAAATGCAGGGAAGAGTTATCCTCTACACCGGGAAGGGTGAGGGGAAGACAATGTCTGCTTTTGCCCATGCTATTAGGGCCGCGGGGCATGGCAGAAAGGTAGCTGTTATCCAGTTTATGAAAGGGAGAAGAGATACTGGTGAGTTCAAATTCCTTGAAGAATCGGAAAACATCAGGGTATATCTTTGTGGTGCGGACAGGTTTTTGATAAATGATAAAAACAGAGATGAACACCTAAGGAAGGTTAGGGAGGGCATGAAACTGGCAGAAGAGATTCTTGTAGGTAAAGAATGTGATCTCCTGATTTTGGATGAAGCTCTGTATGCGGTGAAATTCGATTTGATGGATAAAAAGGAGTTGATGTCTCTCTTAAAGAAGAGAGGAAAGACAGACATTATCATTACCGGTAGAGAGCCGAGTAAGGAGATAAAGAGGATGTCTGACATAATAACCAAGATGCAGAATGTCAAGCACCACTATGAAGAAGATAACGAGACCATCCGTGGGTTGGACTACTAGGTTTCTCTTTCTTATTATCCTATTAATACGCTTTTTATAACCAGGTTTATAGAGATATTAATCTGCTTCATTATTTAGAGCAGGTCATGATATGGCCTATCTCGGTCTAATTTTGGGAGGAATAGAAATCGGAACGAGTTTGGGCAGATTTTTTGATGAAAGAAAGGGACAAGCAGGAGTAGGCACTCTGATAGTCTTTATTGCAATGATTTTGGTGGCGGCGGTTGCTGCGGGTGTTTTGCTTAGGATCTCTGGGACTTTGTCAACTAAGGCGACGGCGACCGGTGAGCAGGCAATTGCAGAGGTCTCTACATATCTAAAAGTCGTAAGCGTTGTCGGTTATAGTTCCGATAATACCAACATTACAAGCCTAATCCTAGCAATGCAGTTGGGCGCTGGAAGTGGGGCGGTTGACATCGATAACATAGTTATGAGTTTTCAGTCTGATAGTGTATATACTAGTGGCATTCAAGCTTCATCATCTGCATCTGGTGGTGAGGCAAATTTTACCTTTGATTTTATAAAAAACACAACGGCAAACGATATCTTAGAGAGGGGTGAAACCGTTGAGATCACATATACTGATCTTGACAATGACCTGAATATGGGACCAAATGATGAGTTTATAATATCATTACAGCCGAAATCAGGACAGCAAACGTATGTAAAAAAGAGAGTTCCAAGTGTTATAAGCAAGTCTTATATTTCCAGATGGTCTTAGTTTGATTCATTTTAAGGCGCGAAGATAATCATACTGCATGTTATCCCTAGTGCCAGGTTACTTGACATGCAGATATTTGAGGAATAAAACCAAAACTAGGCCTTGGATTTAGCCACAGGAACTGCATCCGCCGCCACATCCTCCGGTGGCGTTTGGATTGCTGACAACGAATCCTTCCCCATACTCTGATTTTATGTAGTCAACTTCAGCTTCTTCCAGCTCTTCTTTTGTCTTACTGTCTAAAAACACGCTTATCCCGCTACAGTCTATGACTTCATCCCCTTCTTTTGGTTTATCATCGAATGACAGACCATATTGTGGTCCGCTGCATGAGACGCCCGCAGTGAATATTCTTAATCCGCAACCAGATTTGTCTTGTTGTTCTATGAGTTTATTCAATTCTTGAACCGCTGATTCTGAGATTTTAACCATGATTTCACCTCTTTTATCCTAAGGAAAGTTAACAATTGTATATAAATTCTGTTCTCTTTAATATCAGAAGCCCTTCCAATGAAAAAACTATTATAAACAAAAATACACTATCTACCATCGGTGCAGACATGACTATTGGCTGTGATTTCTGTGGAAACGAATTTATGTCACCAGAATCAATAGTGGGTAAATGTCAATATTGCGGGAAAAAGGTCTGTTACTTCTGCTCTGAAATCAGCGAAAAAGAACTAGAAAACGGCACCAATATCTCGCTTATAACTTGTCCGGACTGTTACGAGAAACACTACCCCGAATAGAAATTTTTTAGCTATTTTTCCGTCACTCTGGACAGAGCATTGACAAATTAACTTTATATTCAATACAGTAGCAATAACCCGTAAACAAGAGGAGCTTAGATGGTAGCGAACGGTTTTTTTATATTATTCTGGGATCTTGTACTCATAGCAGCAGGTATCGCCATACTGATAAAAGCAAGTGATATAACCGTTGACGCAGCAAGCACGATCGCCAAATCCATTGGTGTATCCGAGCTATTGATAGGGCTCTCAGTTACATCTATCGGCACCTCTATCCCAGAGATAGCAACAACCACAACCGCATCTTTAGCACATGCAAGAGGTGTTGCGGCTGCCGCAGGAGTTGGGATAGGCAATATAGTCGGATCGAATATAACCCAAATAACCCTAATCCTTGGAGCAGCCGCATTATTCAAATCTCTTGACATACAAAAAAAGGCTCTTTTAAGGGATGGACTCATGATGCTTTTAGCATCGGTCTTGCTTATTCTTGCACTCTCGGATGGCGTGGTTACCAATGTTGAAGGAATGATTCTTGCCACGATTTACATAGCCTATCTTTATTTTATTTTCAAGAGCGAAACTATGAGCGGAGAAAAGAGAGAGCTAGAATCAAAATACAAAACTGTGGGGGTCTTGATTATCGGATTGGCAGGGGTTGTGTTAGGGGCAAAACTATTGGTTGACTCATCTATAACCATTGCTGAGCATTTCGGGATTTCTTCTTCAATCATCGGATTGACAATAGTCGCGGTTGGAACATCGCTCCCTGAGCTTGCAGTCTCTGTCACAGCAGCAATCAAAGGAATGTCAGGTCTTTCCATTGGCAATCTCATCGGCAGTAATATTACAGATCCCCTATTTTCAATGGGAATAGCAGCATCTGTCAATTCAAAAGGATTGCCGGTAGATCCTGCGATCTTAAAATATGATGCTCCAATCCTTATAGGAGTAATTGTCTTGGCACTGTATCTGATGGGTACTGAGTGGAGACTTTCCAGAAGAGAAGGAGCCCTTTTAGTCGTTGTATATTTGTTTTACCTCTACGTCAACTTTGTTATAAAAGTCTGAGGTATCCAGATTGCTAGATGAGATAATCAAGTCTGATGGGGACTACATCATCATAAAAATCATTATCACACCCAACGCAAAAAAAGATGAGATTACAGGGTTTGACAATTGGAGAGCAGCATTGAATGTGAAAATTAAAGAAAAGCCGCTTCAAAACAAAGCTAACAAATCTTTGATAAGATTTTTTGCAGATACTCTCCGACTGAAACCCGCGGATGTGGATATTATTAAAGGATCAATGAGCCGGGAAAAAACATTAAAGGCCAGGATCAGAAAGTCAGAAGCCATCAAGATCTTGGAAGAAATACTTGACATTTAAGACAACAAAAAAATGGGGGATAAAATAAGAAAATATTTAAAGTAATATCCGTTTAGTAGAAACATGGTTGATCTTTCTATAAAACTCTGTGGGATGAAGCTAGAAAATCCCACCATCCTTGCATCTGGAATCCTTGGGGTTGTCGGATCAACTCTTAAAAAAGTTTCAGAGAACGGGGCTGGGGCTGTTGTTACAAAATCCATAGGGACAATGGCTCGGGATGGGCATAAAAATCCGAGCGTAATAGAGATAGAAACGGGTCTTTTAAACGCGATCGGCCTAGCAAACCCTGGATACAAGGTATTTGAGGATGAAATCATGAAAGCCAAGGATGGAAGCGCGCCGGTAATTGGAAGCATATATGGCTTCAATATCCGAGAATTTGTTGAAGTAGCAATGGCTATGGAAGGATATGGCGTGGATGCCCTCGAAATGAACCTCTCATGTCCAAATGTCAGCAAAGCCGGCGCCTATTATGGTCAAAACAAGGATCTAGCCTATGAGGCTGTAAAAGCGGTCAAAGAAAGTGTCAAGATCCCTGTAATAGCGAAGCTCACAGCAAACGTAAGTGACATTGTATCAATCGCCAAGGCCTGTGAGGAGGCGAAATGTGACGCCATCACAGCTATAAACACAGTAAGAGCTATGAAGATCGATATAAACGCGAAGATGCCAGTGCTTGCGAATAAGTTTGGAGGATTAAGCGGACCTTGTATTAAGCCATTAGCAATAAGCGCGGTATATGAGATAGCTAAAGAGACCAATTTACCTGTGCTTGGATGCGGAGGGGTGACCACAGGGGAAGACGCCGTAGAATTCATGATGGCAGGCGCCTCTGCAGTACAGATAGGAACAGCCGTATTGCACAGAGGAATCTCAGTCTTTAAAAAAATCACACGAGAGATCGAGGACTTCATGGATCAAAATGGATACACCCGTGTCGAAGAATTAGTAGGAGCAGCTCAGTGAGGTGTAATTTTGCCTGTTAGGTTGATGCAGACAGCGAGGATTAAAGAGATTGTTCAGGATACCAAGAATATTAAGACTTTTCGTCTTGACATGGACATGCCAGCAAGGCCAGGCCAATTTGCAATGGTTTGGGTTCCGGGGATGGATGAAAAGCCAATAAGCGTGTCTTATCTGGGTGAGCCATTAGGATTCACTGTGCTAAAAAAGGGTGCGACAACGACCAAGATGCACAACATGAAGGTTGGTGATCTCTTGGGTGTTAGAGGACCCTTGGGACGAGGATTTAAGATTACTGGGGAGAAACTTGTTGTGATCGGAGGCGGGGTCGGTATGGCGCCTCTATCCCCCCTGGTTGAAGTTGCGATTGATAAAGGAAAGGAGGTTACTGTTATTATCGGGTCACTGACAGAGTGTGAGGTCCTATTCCATGATCGGCTTGAAAAGGCGGGTGCTGAGGTCCTTGTCTGTACAGATGACGGCACTTGTGGTTTCAAAGGGTTTTGCACAGAGATGTACAAAGAAGTTTTGGGGAAAAAGAGTTTTGATGCATGTTATACCTGCGGACCTGAGATTATGATGATGAAGGTTTTACAGCTCTCAAAACAATACAACATACCGACACAAGTCTCGATGGAACGATATTTCAAGTGCGGGATCGGGATCTGTGGCCAATGTGCCGTTGACGATTCAGGGCTTAGAGTCTGTAAAGAAGGGCCTACATTCAGGGATGTTGAGGTTGAAAATATTAAGGACTTCGGAAAATATTTCAGAGACGCGTCAGGTAAAAAGATATACTGGTAACACAGCTATTATATAAAAAATAAAATTTAAAGGTAGGGATTTGTCATGGGAAAAGTGACTATTAGTTTGATTAAGGCAGACGTCGGAGGATATCCGGGCCATGCAACAGTGCACCCGGATCTGATTGAGACAGCAAATAAAAAACTAAGTGAAGCCAAGGAAACCGGGCTTTTAGCAGGATTTCATGCCATGGGAGCAGGTGATGACCTAGAGTTGATTATGGGGCATCATAAAGGTGCTGACAACGAAGAGATACATGGTCTTGCATGGGGCATCTTTGAGGAGGCGACAGATGTTGCTAAAAATCTGAAGCTCTATGGTGCTGGTCAGGATATGTTAAGCGATGCATTCTCAGGGAATGTGCGGGGCCTGGGTCCTGGCATAGCGGAGTTGGAGTTTACGGAGAGGATAGGAGAGCCTTTGGTTGCATTTATGATGGATAAGACCGAGCCTGGGGCTTTCAATCTTCCAATATTTCGAATGTTCGCGGATCCATTTAACACCGCGGGTCTTGTGATAGATCCAAACTGTCATGGGGGTTTTAGATTTGAGATCTGGGATATTTTGGAGCACACGAGAGTCTTTATGAATGCGCCTGAGGAGATGTATGATATGCTCGCGTTAATTGGGGCAAAGAGTAGGTATGTCATCAAAAGGGTCTTCCCAAAGGATACTCATCCGAAATTGCCACCAGATGAACCCGTAGCTGCGATTAGTACAGAGAAGCTTTTCCAGATCGCGGGCGAATATGTGGGAAAGGATGACCCTGTAGCACTTGTAAGGGCGCAATCTGGCTTACCTGCCCTAGGAGAGGTTTTGGAGCCTTTCGCATTCCCTTTCCTTGTCAGCGGCTGGATGCGCGGTAGCCACAACGGACCTATAATGCCTGTGCCATTCAGGAATGCATCGTGTACAAGATTTGATGGCCCTCCCCGGGTTGTCTCAGCGGGTTTCCAGATCAACAATGGCGATCTTGTTGGGCCTGTGGATTTGTTCGATGACCCTGCTTATGATTATACTCGTGAGAAGGCTCAGAGGATAGCTGAGTATATGCGAAGGCACGGCCCATTCGAGCCCCATAGGTTGCCTCTCGCAGAGATGGAATATACTACGTTGCCTAAGGTTTTAAAGAACCTCTGCGAACGTTTTGAGAAAGTCGAGTAGAGCATTTGGGTGAGAATATGGTCATTAAGTCTCCAGTTATTATGCTCAACGTCAAGGCTTATTCTGAGTCTATGGGTGAGAAGGGCCTTTTACTTGCCAAGGCGTGTCAAGAGGTTACAGAAGAGACGGGGGTCAGCACCGCTATATGTCCTCAACAGGTTGATTTATCATGGATTGCTAGGCAGGTAGATATCCCTGTCTTGGCTCAGCATGTCGACGCTTTTTCTCCCGGAAGTAGCACGGGATGGACGGTTCTTGATGCCGTTAAGGCTTCAGGCGCTGTTGGAACCCTTGTGAATCATTCTGAGCACAGGATGAAAATTGCTGACATAGAATCTGTAGTTGCAGAGGCGAACAAGCTGGGGCTTGTTACCGTTGTCTGCACCAACAACATAAGTGTGAGTTCTGCAGCAGCAGCCCTTGGGCCCACAATGATCGCCATAGAGCCTCCTGAGCTTATAGGCTCAGGGATCCCGGTGTCAAAGGCAAATCCGGGGATTGTTGAGGAATCTGTTTGTGCTGTTAAAGACGTCTCAGCGGATGTGACGGTTCTCTGCGGTGCGGGGATATCAAAGGGAGAGGATGTTAAGGCAGCTCTTGAACTCGGGACTGAAGGGGTTCTCCTCGCATCTGGTGTTGTAAAAGCTGAAAACCCGAAAGAAGTATTGTTAGACTTAGCATCCGGAATATAGGAGGGATTGAGATTAAAGTAGCAATAAATGGTTTTGGAAGAATTGGAAGAAATGTCTTTAGAGCAGCGAACAATGACAAAGAGTTTAATGAGAATTTTGAGATCGTGGCAGTGAATGATCTAACAGATCCAAGAACATTGGGACATCTTTTAAAATACGACTCGGTTTTTGGGCGTTTCGAATGTGAGGTTTCTTCAGGTAAGGATTCACTCTCAGTAGATGGTAAAGAGATAAAAGTCCTTTCTGAAAGGGACCCGGCAAACCTACCCTGGAAAGACCTTGGGGTTGAGATAGTTGTAGAATCAACTGGTTTTTTCACCAGCAAAGAAGGTGCATCAAAACATCTGGATGCGGGCGCTAACAAGGTGATAATTTCAGCGCCTGCTACCGACCCGGATGTGACCATAGTAATGGGCGTAAATCACACAGACTATGATAGCTCAAACCACAATATCATTTCAAATGCGTCCTGCACTACAAATTGTTTGGCCCCCGTTGCTAAGGTGTTAAATGACAACTTTGGCATAGAGGAGGGATTCATGACCACTGTACATTCCTACACTGGCGATCAGCGTATTCTGGATTTTCCTCACAAAGATCTTCGAAGAGCAAGGGCAGCAGCGATTAATATTATACCAACGACTACAGGGGCTGCGCGTGCCATAGCGCTGGTGATACCTGAGTTGAAAGGTAAGCTTGATGGGATGTCCTTACGGGTCCCAACACCTAACGGTTCTATAAACGATCTTGTGGTCAAACTTGAAAAAGAAGCCACTAGAGAAGATATAAACAGCGCCTTCGAGTCAGCAGCTAATGGAAGCCTTAAAGGGATCTTACAATATACTGAGGAGCCGTTAGTCTTGACAGATATAGTGGGAAACCCGCATTCATCCATCGTTGATGGACTATGCACAAACGTGATCGGAGGAAAAGGCAACCTTGCCAAGATATTATCGTGGTACGACAACGAATGGGGCTTTTCCAACAGAATGGTAGACCTAATGAAATACATTGGAAGAAAATGAATCGCAAAGGATACGAGAATCTTCTTGAAAGGATAGAAAAACTTAGGACTCTCTCTTTGGAGGCGCCTGTTATTGTTGAGGGCAAGAAGGATGAGAGTGCCTTAAGAGCTATCGGAGTAAAAGGTAAGATCTTTAGGATATCATCGGGGATGCCTCTCTTCAAGTTTTGCGAGGATATCTCTGAGCGATATTCCAGTGTCATTATCTTGACTGATCTTGATAAAGAAGGTGAACGCCTCTTTAAAAAACTAAGGAACTATCTTGTACAAATGGGTGTTAAGATAAACGAAACTTTCAGGAAGGATATATTAAGCAAGCTTGAGACTTATGAGGTTGAAAGCATTTATACGCGATTAACGAGAATAAATGAACAAAAAGATATTAATATAGGTTTTAATGAAATAGGTGTATATTCTAGTGACTAATCATGATCAATTTTCTCCATTCATATACGATTAAAGTAGAAGAATTTAGTGAAGTAAAATTATTGTTAGATTTGGAAAGTGTATGATTGGAGCCTATTTTTGATCATGCCCATGTTCGCTAGGGATATGATAGACCTATAATAAAGGAGGTTGAATACATGGGTAAGATTGATCTTGGTACTACAAAATATGTAATCCATGCTAAGATTCAAACCAGCGGTGTCATCGAGAAGCCGGATGTTGTTGGAGCAATATTTGGTCAGACTGAAGGCTTGCTGGGCGCGGATCTAGATCTTAGAGAACTGCAAAAAACTGGAAGAATTGGCAGAATTGAAGTGAATGTGAAATCTAAAGCAGGCAAATCTGATGGGACTATAACTATCCCATCAAGTTTAGATCAGGTTGAAACAGCGATCCTCGCAGCAGCACTGGAAACCATTGACAGAGTAGGACCCTGTGAAGCAAAGATCGAGGCACAGAAGATAGAAGACGTTAGAGTATCAAAGAGACAGCAGGTTATCGACAGGGCAAAGAACATCCTCTCCACTATGATGGGAGACATCACTCCAGATAGCATGGAGATCACTGATGAGGTGAAGCGCGCGATTCGTTTAGGGGCGATAACAAAATATGGGCCCGAAAAACTCCCGGCAGGGCCTAATATAACCGAGTCTGACGCCATCATTGTCGTGGAGGGGAGAGCTGATGTGCTAAACTTGCTTAAAAACGGTATTAAAAACTCTATAGCAGTGGAAGGGACGAGCGTTCCCAAAACCATCGCTGAGTTGAGCAGGAAAAAGACTGTAACAGTCTTTGTAGATGGCGATAGAGGTGGAGATCTTATAATAAAAGAGCTTCTCCAGGTGGCGGAGATTGATTTTTTGACCAAGGCGCCTCTAGGCAAAGAGGTTGAGGAGTTGACCAAGAAGGAGCTATTCAAGGCTTTAAGGAATAAGACGCCTGTTGAGCAGCATCAGAAGTTGGCAGACTCAAGAGTTTCAAGAAACATATTGACTCCAAGCCGGGTAGTTCGAAAAGTAGAACCAACACCGGTTAAAGAAGCAGTTATGCCGAAGAAAGATGGGAAGATGGAGTTGTACGGGAAATTTTTCAAGGATCTCTCAGGGACGTTTAAGGCCTATCTTTTAGACGGTGAATCCAACGTTATCAAGGAGGTCGCTGTCAGGGACTTAACATCTGCATTGACTAAGTCAAAGGAGAAGGTTTCTGTAGTCATATTTGATGGTGTTATATCTCAGAGGCTCGTGGACATCTCTAGCGGAAAAGAGGTTGAATGTTTAATCGGTGCAAAGATCGGGAACATCTCGAAGAAACCAGCTGAACTTAGACTTTTGACTTCAAAAGATATAGGGGTGTCTTAGAGACATCCCCCCCTCTTTATCTTTAAAATCGCCAAACCTTTTATAGGATAAAGTATAGTGCTATCCTAGGTGGGTTTTGATGTATAAAGATGAGTTGATACACCTTCATCAACTTCTGGTTTATCTTATGAAATTCTTTGTTGATAACGGTGTGCCGGACTCATTTTTTAAGGAATACATCGAGTTAGGTATAAGCCCTCATCATATTCATAGGACCAAGGGGGAGCATAAGTATGCTGTTTTTATGCTTGCTTGGTCGATCTCTAAGGTCTTGTCTGAGAATAATGAGGTTGTTCCTGAAAGTGAGGCCAAAAGACTGGGTAAGTTGGCTGAGAGATGTAAAAGGGATATAAGATAAAGTCATGTTTGTGGGGGCGTCAAGTTTGTTATCAAGAGGATTCCGCTTTCGCCGTCTTGATAGTATCGGGGGATTATCTTAGCTTCTCTAAACCCCAGGCTTTTGTAGAACTTGATGGCTTGTGTGTTTGAGATCCTCACCTCTAATTGTACTGTTTTTATGCTGTTTTTTAAGAGGTATTCTATAACACGATCCATTAATGCGCGGCCGATGTCTTTTCTTCTGTAGTTTCTGTCTACCGCGATGGCGAGGATATGGCCTCTGCCTTCCACGATGCGGGAGGTTACATATCCAACGACGAAGGAATTGATCTCTGCGACGAAGAAGCTGTAGTGATAGGCTTTATAGAGGTTTAATAGAAAAAGGGGGTGATATGGGTCTTTAAATGATCTGATCTCTATCTCATAGACCCTGTTTAAGTCAGAGGGTACGAACGTCCTTATTTTGACTGGATGTTCAATTAAGGCTTCTTTACATCTATCGCAAAATATTCGGTTTTTAAAATCAACGTCTGTAAGGTTGTTTGAGAAGACCATGGCACATTTTTTGTCTTTGCAGTGGGTTAATCCGTAACAATGGCCTAGCTCGTGAATTATCTCTTTTACAGCCCTTTCCACAAACAGTTCCTGACTGTTTTTTTCATCAGTCTCTGGTTTCAGACGATGAAGGGAGATGACGCATGCATTTCCGCCTATAACGGCCTGTCCGAGGACGAAGTTTAAGTCCGTTGTAAAAAGGTCGACATCTGTTATGCCAACTATTTTATCCGAGACCCCTATTGTTTGTTTTAAAAGTTCTTCAAGGAAATACTTTGAGTCGTACTGCTTCCTCCCCGGGTCTAGAGAATCAGGTGGAATATCCAGCGTATTATCCAGTATCCTGCATTCTCCAATTGTAGTTTCAACCTCTTTGCACAATGTTTTTAAAATATCCCTGTCACCCTCCATAAATGAAGCAAGGATTATCATGGTGAGCATTCATGGCAGATTATTATAAAGATTTTGTGGAGTATATAATTAATAACTATCAAGGAGCCCAGAAGATCATCGAGGTAGGCGTTGGCAGCAGAAGTGACGTGTTAGAAGAGCTTGACAAAGCACTCGATGCCCAGGTGATCGGGACAGACATAAAACCAGATGATCCAAAAATTGTAGCGGACGATATAACGAATCCCGACCTTAGAATATATGAAAACGCAGACCTTATTTACTCTCTTAGACTACCTATAGAACTTCATCCATATATTGAGAAGGTTGCAAATATCGCGGGCTCAGATTTGATCATAAAACCCCTGTCCACAGAATATGTGGACCACAAAAATAAGTTCAAAGAAGTAAAGCTTGTAAATTATAAGAGCGTGTTTTTCTATTTGTTTAAATAGCGGCTGTGTGACACATATAGCTGACAAACCACGGAGTGGATATATGGGGGATGTAATGCTTCAGTCTAAAGACGACAGGAATACTTCAGATAATTGAGTTTGTCCAAGTTCAGTCAATTCAACTTCATCCATAGATAGAGTCCCGCATGTGGGGCAGAGTATATCCTTTTCAAAGCGAGGGCGTTCTTCCTTTGGCGGAAACGAGATTCGTCCTATGTCACAATCGAAATATTCTCTGCATTTCTTACATTTAAACTGGAGTTCCGTCATTTTTCTAAACCTTCTTGGATCTGTTATCATACATTACAATTTCACATAACGGCTGGCGGATATATGTCGTTCTCCGGACAGGCAAATGTCCCGAAGGGCTGGGCGACAGCCCCAGTGTATATCCCCGTTATACGTCCCCGAGAGGGGTGAGGGAGCGACAGCGACCGAAGTGTGCTAGAGGACCACAGTCTAAAGGTATTTTTCTATGCATTTTGATGCATTTATCCTCTCAATTCCATCTACTTTATCAAAATCATCATCTTCACTTACTATAACGGACAGACCTACCTTTTTCATAGATGCAATGTGGATAGCGTCTCTTGGATCAAGTGTTGTTTTTTCATAGATGTTAATCATTTTGATGATAACTAACTTATCAATCTCGATCCATTTTACCAGCGTTGAAAGCATGGCCTTTGTAATCTTGATAGCGCTATCTTTTCCAACACTTTTTTTCAAAATCCATATAACTTCATCTACTACGAGAAATGATGCTGCGCAGGCAATCTTTTGTTCGTTTATGAGCTTGATAATTTCCCTACAATTTTGACCCAATTTCCCCTTATCCGTTGCGGCAAAAATGAAAATATTGGAGTCGATATACACAATTAATCCGCCTCATATCTGGTCTCTAACTCCCTTTTAATTTCCTTCATCGAAATTTTGCCTGAGCTTCTTTTGGATACTTCTAAAAATACATCAACTACATTCTGCTTTTTTGAGAGTATTATCTTCTCATTCTCGATATCAATTATCATCTCGTCCCCTACATTGATTCCTAGAAGGTCTCGAATTGCTTTAGGGATTACAATCTGACCTTTTGCCAATACATTTTTCGATATCATTCAAACCACTAGGTAACCCTACAGTTAAACTACTTAATTAAACTTTCGGAGTTGGTGGCGTCTCCGGTCTTTACTTTTGTTCGTGTCTCCAGCCTTTCTCACCCTCCTCCACGCGGTTCCGCTTATTACCGCATAGGCAAACCCGCGCTTTAAATGATGACGTTTAGTATAAGAGGTATATTTCCCGGTGAATCTTGATAATTAAGAGTCTATAAAGGAAACGTATCCACCCTAATTGTCCCAGAAAATTCCCCTGCAATGTTTGTCTGCATCAACTTTTTAATTTCTTGATAATCCTCTGCGTGCCCCAAGATGTGCATGAGCTTTACATAAGCGGTCTCAGGGAGCATGTCTGTAGCTGAAATCACGCCTCTTTCAAGCAACTCTCGGCCCGTTGAATATACCTTCATGTCCACCGTACCATAGAGGGTCTGTGTTGTCATTACTACAGGCTTTCCTACTTCTTTTGCGCGTTGAATCGGGTCTAAAAGCTCCTCCGGAACATGTCCCAAACCGGTACCCTCCAAAACAACCCCCCTATTGTTAGCAATAAAATAATCTAAAACATCAGGTTTAATACCTGGATAGATCTTGACCAGGGCAACTTTTTCTTCAAACTTGTCATCCACTTTTACATTTCTATTGCTTCTTTTATTATAGCTCTGAAAGACCTCTATCTTATCTCCAACTCTTCCAAGCGGTATTGTGTTAATGCTTCTGAAAGCATCTCTTCTTGATGAGTGCATCTTCCGAACCTTTGTACCTCGGTGGATATCACAGACACGGTCACTGGAGGTACTGTGCATAACCACTGTCACCTCCGCGATATCAGATGCTGCAACCTTTACAGCAGAGATCATGTTAAGAGTGGAATCTGAAGACGGCCTGTCAGATGACCTCTGAGAACCAACTAAAACCACGGGTTTACTCAAATCTTTTAAGATGAAACTTAAAGCGGCCGCAGTATAGCCCATGGTATCCGTCCCATGCGCCACAACCACTCCATCAGCCCCAGAGTTAAGCTCATTCGCACACTCATTAGCAATCTTTACCCAATGATTGGGACTCATGTTCTCACTTAGAATATTAAACAGAACCTGCGTTTTTATGTTCGCTATCCCGGCCAGCTCAGGAATAGCGTTTAGAAGGTCTTCAGTGGAAAAAGATGGATGGACCGCTCCAGTCTTGTAATCTATCTTCGAGGCTATGGTCCCGCCAGTCCCTATTATCGTGATATCAGGCTTTTCTTTATCATAGACGACGTCTATCGGAGTGCTCTTTATCTCTATCTTCGCCCCCGTCTCTACTCTCTTGATATCAAGCCCAGCAACATCAAAGCCGATGTTATAGCCATTATCAAGTTTGAGAACAATGTGCTCATCATCCCCCAGTTCGGTTCGGGGCATCAAGATGCCCTCATATGACTTTTTATCTTTTTTCAAAACTATTCTGTCCCCCACTTCGATGTCTTTTAAGAGTTCTTGAGCCTTTCCCTTGTACATCTCTATTCTCCGATATTATCCGACCAGATCAAGCAGCTTATCCTTTGAAGCCTTTATTCTATCCACGCGATCATTTAAATTTGATTTTTTATCCTTAACCCTATCCTCACGTACCTCTAACATCCGCTCCACCTCCGTGGGTGCTGGGCCGCCAAGGACCGATCTTGCCTTGACAGATTCTGTGGGGTCTAATGCCTTCTTTATCTTCTCGTCGTCTAGATTCAGCCCTTCACCTGTTATCTCGTTTGAAACTGAGTCCAGGATTTTCGAGTCAATCGCACTTGCTTTCATCCCAGAGTCTATTGCTTTTAACACTGTTTTTCCAACTATCTTATAAGCCGTCCTGAACGGCAGGCCTTTCTCCTTTACGATCAAATCTGCCAGATCTGTGGCTGTGGAGAAGTTTGCATCGCATAACTCTCTCATCCGGTCCTTTTTCACTTTCAAACCGTCAATAGTCGCGGCCATAATCCTGAGTGTGTCATTGACTGTGTCAAAGGATTCGAAAAAAATAGGCGATAGCTCTTGTAAGTCACGATTATAAGTGTAGGGTAGGGATTTTAAAATGCCCGCTGTGGATGCAAAATTTCCGAGGATCCGGCTCATTTTTGCTCTTGCTAGTTCAAGTACATCAGGATTCTTTTTCTGT
>JAZFTJ010000077.1:0-2265 GCA_036446635.1 Hydrothermarchaeales archaeon (SeqCode)
GGTCACATCTTATTTTTCCTGATTCTGCGGTATCACGGAATCCGGTTCTATCCCTTGGTCCGGTCCAGACTACATAGTCAAGCTATTTTGCCGCCTCAACTACCTTATCCACAAAATCTCCCTCAGGCTGAGCACCCACGAGATCCGTCTTTTCGTTTATAAACGTCCGGGGAACAGAGGACACCTGGTACTTCTGACTGAGTTCCATAAACTCCATGGCATCTATCATATCACCGGTTATGTTCTCGTTTATTATCGCCAACTTATGCGCGGTCCTGGCCATAGGAGGACAATATGGGCATGTGGGGGTTGTAAAGACCTGGATATGAACAGGGCTAGTTATCTTTGAGATCTTTTCTACAGTATCCGCCTCAAGCTCAGGCTTCCCGGTTGAGACATCGACCAGGGTGTCAATAAAAGGCAGGAACTCATGCATCATGGGCATCCCAAAATATCTCACCGTCCCTTTGTTCGCCCCTTTAATCACCATAGCAGGATGCTTATCCACCCGGTTCTTCTTCGCCTCATCGCTTTGCAGGTCCAATCCCTTTTTCACCCTCAACTTATCAGAAAGAGCCTCAATTTGAGACGCCATTTCCTCTATATCGTTGCAGTAGATGCATTGATCTTTGTCTGCTGTAAAAAGTATCAGTTCAACCTCCCCCTCCATCTTCAAAAGCTTCTCCTTGACACGTTCAAGAGTGCTGTCATCAATCTTGTAAACCATAACAATCGCCTCCGACTTAATATTATGATTGAAGCTTAATAAGGTTAACGCAGAATGCTTATCTCAGGGAGGGGTTTTTTGGAATGGATTATTAAACGAACTAACTTAAGTTGCTTTTTATGCTAACTAATATCGCCCTCAAACACAAACTCTACTGGCCCATTCATCAAGACCCTTACAATCTCCTCTCCACTCTTCTCTATCTCCACATAGACAATCCCGCCCCGCGCGTGAAATTCCAATGCCTTATCAGGGGTTGCCTTATTCAAAGCCACTGCGACAGCACCTGCAGCCGTGATACCGGTGCCGCAGGCAAGCGTCTCACCCTCCACACCCCGCTCATATGTACGTATCTTAAACCTATTCCCCCCTACGTTTTCAACAAAATTCACATTCGCCCCCTCAGGAAACATATCACCATACCGTAGGGCGCTACCGACCTTTTTCACATCTTCCGCTTCGACATTGTCGCTGAATATGACAAGATGCGGGACACCCGTATTAACACCGTTTACCAAAACATCCCGGCCATCAACATCGATCCTATGATTTATCAGTCTACCAGAGCCTTCAGCAGGAATATCCCTCCTCTCAAAAAGCGGCCTACCCATGTCAACCTTAACATAGGTCACCACACCATCTTCAACAGTGAGAAAAGCCTTCTTTACACCGGACTCTGTCTCGACCTCAAGGACCTCTTTTTCTGCAAACCCATGTTCGTAAACATATTTGGCAAAGCACCTGATGCCATTACCACACATACTAGGCTCCGAGCCATCAGGGTTAAAAATCCTCATCAACACATCAGCAGAGGATGAGGACTCAACAAAGAGCAGACCATCCCCCCCGACACCAAACCTCCGATGGCAGAGCTTTATCGCCAGCCCTTTTTTATCCTCTTCGGCAACACCTTGATCGAGGTTATCTATTAAAATGAAGTCATTGCCTGCGCCGTGATACTTAAAAAATCTCATCTTCTAACCGTAAACATTGATAAGAACAACGAATATAAAGATTACCCAATGACCAGAAAACACCCCGCCATAAAAGATGTAATCAAAGAAACATTGCCAATCGAATTGCTAAAGCATGTGCCAAGATCCTACGACACCATCGGCGACATAATAGTGATGAAAATACCAGAAGAGCTGGAAGACTACAAAAAACAGGTGGGAGAGGCGTTCATAGAAGCATATCCATATATCAAAACCGTCCTGAACCAGACAGGGCCAATAGAAAATGAGTACCGGACAAGACCCTTAGAACTTGTAGCCGGAGAAGACAAGAAAACAACAACCTATAAAGAATTCGACTGCACATTCAAAGTCGACCTAGAAAAGGCCTACTTCTCACCCCGACTCTCAAATGAGAGAGGCAGGATCATGGAGCTAGTAGAGGACGGGGAGAGGATACTAAACATGTTCGCCGGCATCGGCACATTCTCCATCATAATAGCCAGACACAAAAAAGCAGAAGTCTATTCTGTCGAAAAAAACCCAGACGCATACGATCTGATGATGAAAAACACAAAGATGAAC
>JAZFTJ010000078.1:0-16729 GCA_036446635.1 Hydrothermarchaeales archaeon (SeqCode)
ATGTAAAAGGAGCAATTGGTTGTTATAAATCTATATGTGTTTTTTTAGGTGCTAATACTGAATATTATGGTTTAGGCTATGGTCCATGCCATACAGGCGACGAAGGTCTGTCATTCTGGAGATCCGTTGAGAAACAACCGGGAGAATTATAAGACAATATATTTAATCCCAACTTATTTTTCAACTAGCTTCAGGAATCATTTTACATTGTGATCTACTGGCATCACCGAAAGTATTATAAATACCCTCAATCTTCTATGTGAAGCTATCAAGTAGCAAGGTTGCTACGGGGGAACTTCCCCTGCATTTGAAATTATAGAAAATGTTAGGATAGATTGCAATAGCAATCCCGAATTTTTTCTGGAACCACACATACGGTAGATTGAAATGGCACGTACACACCGCCCAAGAAGAGGATCAATAGGATACAGCCCAAGAAAGAGGGCAAAGAGAATATATGGCAGAATCAAGACCTGGCCAGAAACCACAGAGGTCAAGATGCAGGGCTTTGCGGGCTATAAAGCAGGATGCAGCCATGTCTCGGTAGTAGATGACAGACCGCACAGCGAGATAAAAGGCCAAGAGATAAACACCATGGTAACAGTCATAGAAACCCCTCCGATGATTGTAGCCGGCATTAGGTCCTACAAGAAGACAACAAACGGAGCCCGCACATTAACAGAAACCTGGGCAACTAAGATGAGCAAAGACCTTGCCAGGGTATTCCCATTCCCAAAGAAGCCCGCTCAGAATCTAAAAGAGTTCAAGAAATCACTCGAAGAAGCAGATGACATAAAACTCCTGGTCCACACCCAGCCGAGGATGAGCGCCCTGCCAAAGAAAAAGCCAGAGATAATGGAGCACGCAATAGGCGGATCAGATGTCAATGAAAAATACGAGTACGCCAAGGAACTCCTGGGCAAAGAATTAAAGATCACAGACGTCTTCAAAGAAGGCGCGATCATAGATGTAATAAGCATAACAAAGGGCAAAGGATTCCAGAGCCCACGGAAAAAGTGGGGAACCAAGCTTCTGGGCAGAAAAGACAGAAAAGGGGAAAGAACAGCAGGAAACCTGGGCCCATTCACACCCGGCGCCATGATGTGGACCGTGCCACAATCCGGACAGATGGGATTTCATCAGAGAACCGAGTACAACAAGAAGATCATGAAAATCGGAGAGGACGGCCAAGAGGTGACGCCGAAAGGCGGCTTCCTAAAATACGGCGGGATAAAGGGGGAGTATATTATAGTCCAAGGCTCAGTGCCTGGACCACAAAAGAGGATGATCCGGCTTCGACAAGCAATAAGACCTCCAAAGAATATGGTAGAGGGAAAGCCCGACATAACCTACATAAGCACAGCAACACAGCAGGGAAAATAAAATGAAGGCCGACATCTACTCTTTGAAAGGAAAAAAGCTTCAGAAAAAAGTTAACCTTCCACGTGTATTCGAGGAGCCGATAAGGCCGGATATCATAAAAAGAGCAGTCCTCGCCTCTCAGACAGCAAGACTCCAGCCATACGGATCGAACCCCATGGCAGGCAAACGCACATCAGCACACAGCTGGGGCACTGGCAGAGGACTCGCAAGGGTGGCGCGCGTATCAGGAGGCGGACCCGCCAGGGGAAGAGGAGCTTTCGCACCTTCAACTGTAGGAGGAAGAGCAGCCCACCCGGCAAGAGCCGAGAAACGCATCGTAAAAAAGATAAACAAGAAAGAGATGAAACAGGCCGTCGCCTCCGCTATTGCTGCGACAACCGATAAGGACCTGGCGATAAAGAGGGGGCACAGGATAAAGGACATTGATTTACCGATTATCATTACAGACGATTTTGAAAAAACAGATTCCACAGCAGACACATACAAGGTCTTTGAAGCCCTCGGCCTTGAGAAAGACATCGAAAAGGCAAAGAAGCGAAAGATCCGTGCTGGAAAGGGGAAGAGGAGAGGACGAAGATACAAAGACAAAAAGAGCCTCCTCGTGGTGATCTCAGAAGATAAGGGGATAAAGATGGGTGCAAGAAACCACCCCGGCGTCGAAGTAGTCACCGTGGACGAGCTGGGCGTAGAGAACCTGGCCCCGGGCACACACTATGGCAGACTTACAGTCTACACCGAGTCTGCTCTAGACAAGATCAAAGAGAGGTTCAACTGATATGAAGAACCCCTACGACGTGATAATCCGGCCCGAGATGACCGAGAAGGCCATGAAGCTCGTGGAATTCGAGAACAAGCTCATATTCATAGTGCAAATGAAGTCCAACAAATACAACATCAAAAACGCTATCGAGGAGCTTTACGAGGTTAAGGTTGATAGTATAAACACACTCATCACACCTAAAGGAGAAAAAAAAGCATACGTAAAATTCAAACCCGAGTTTAGAGCAGAAGAGATAGCAACAAGGATCGGCATATTCTAGGATGATTATCATGGGAAAAAGACTGATAGTGCAGAGAAGAGGCAGAGGAACATCAACATACAGAGCCCCATCCCACAGATACAGGGGCGAGATCAAGCACCGCGTATATGACGATGCCGAGAAGACCGGGGAAGTCACAGGCAAAGTGATGGATATACTCCACGACCCAGGAAGAAGCGCCCCAGTAGCAAAAGTCAGATTCATAAACGGCGAGGAGAGACTCATCCTTGTCTCAGAAGGCCTAAGAGTAGGGGACGAGATCTCCTGCGGAATCTCAGCCCCCATAAAGCAGGGCAACACACTGCCGCTGACAGAGATACCAGAAGGCACACCGGTCTACAACATCGAACTATCCCCAGGGGATGGCGGCAAGATAGCCAAATCATCCGGTGTTTATGCCTTACTTATCACACATGACGTAAACAAATCCGTAGTCCAGCTCCCATCCGGCACCTTGAAGACACTGGACCCAAGGTGCAGGGCAACAATCGGAGTTGTGGCTGGAGGAGGGAGGTTGGACAAGCCCCTTATGAAGGCTGGGAAAAAGTTCCATAAACTAAGTTCAAAGGCACAGGTCTGGCCTACTGTAAGAGGCGTGGCGATGAACCACCACAATCACCCCCATGGAGGAGGTAACAGACAGCATCCGGGAAGGCCCACATGTGTCTCAAGGAACGCACCCCCGGGGGCGAAGGTGGGATTGATAGCTCCAAGAAGAACAGGGAGAAGGTAAGATAGATATGGTGAAGAAGATATTCAAGTACAGGGGTCATACGCTGGAAGAAGTGCAGGATATGCCGTTAGACGAGTTCGCCCAGTTACTGCCTGCAAGGCAGAGAAGGACTATACAGCGGCAAATGCCGATACAGCACAAAAAACTCCTCCAAAAGATAAAGAAACTCAAAACCGGGGCAAACATCAGGATAAAAACACACTGCAGAGACATGTTCGTACTGCCCGAGATGGTAGGCATCACAATAGAAGTCCACAGCGGAAAAGAGTTCCAAAGAGTAGATATAACGCCTGAGATGATGGGGCATTATCTTGGAGAGTTTGCACTTACAAGAAAAAGGGTCACACACGGCTCCCCAGGTATGGGCGCGACACGTTCCAGCCTTTACATTCCATTAAAGTAGGTGTTGATTGATGGCTGACTTAGGATATTCATACAAACCAAAAAATGAGGCAAAGACAGCTAAAACAATCGGTAAGGAACTCAGGATCTCGCCAAAACACTCCTATGAGATATGCAATGCTATTAGAGGAATGACCTTGGAGACTGCCAAAGAATATCTTGAAGACGTTGTAGAGATGAAAAAGACCGTTCCCTTCAAACGATTCAATAAAGGTCTGGCTCACAGAAGAGGCGTTAAGAAATGGCACTCAGGCAGATGGCCCACAAAGGCAGCATCCCAGATATTGGTGGTCTTAAAAGGTGTGGAGGCAAATGCTGATTACAAGGGCTTGGACACCGACAGGCTCGTAATAAAACATATAGCAACAAAGAGGGGACGCGTTATAAAGGGTTTTAAACCAAGGGCCATGGGCAGGTCATCACCATTCAACACACCAACCAGCCATATAGAGATCGTGCTTGAGGAAAGATGATATCATGGGCGTAGAACGAATAATCCTAAGGGACAAGCTGAAAAAAGCAACAGTAAAAGAGTTTTTGGAAAAAGAGTTTGACAGGGCAGGATGCGGATTAGTGGATATCCAGCGAACACCCATGGGCACCAGGGTGATAGTGAAAGCCCAGCGCCCAGGCTTGGTCATTGGCAGGAGAGGCGCGACTATTCGACGTCTAACTGAGGTGCTTAAGGATGAATACGGCTTGGACAATCCGCAGATCGAAGTGAACGAGTTAGAGATCCCAGAGTTCAGTGCTAATGTGATGGCGAAAAATGTCGCCTCACTCCTTGAGAGAGGATTTCACTTCAGAAGAGCGGCCTACACTACCCTGCGGAGGATTATGGATGCAGGGGCGAGAGGCGCTGAGATCGTTGTCTCGGGAAAGCTTACAGGCGAACGATCAAGAATGGCAAAGTTCAGAGACGGATACATAAAGCACTGCGGCGAGCCTGCTGAGCAATTTGTCGAGAAGGGGCTGGCAGTTGCCACTCTTAAGCAAGGTGTCATTGGGGTGCAGATTAAGATAATTCCGCCTAATGTGAGAATGCCCGATGAGATCAGAACCTTCAAAGAGGAAGAGGCGGAGAAAGCCGAAATGGGGGCAGCAACCACTGAGGCTGAGGAAAAGCCAAAGGAAATTTCACCAGATATTCTTGAACTAAATGTTACAGACTTAATGAAAGAGCTAAGATCAGCTGAGCTCAGCAACGCTACATTAGACGCTCTTCTCGCATCCGAGACGACCGGAAAGAAGAGAAAAACGGTAATAACCGCCTTGACCAAGTTGGCCAAGAAAAAACTACAACAGGCTAAAAATAAAGAAGAAGAGTGACACAATTATGGTTATCCTGAGAAACGAAGATATTAGAGACATGTCATCAGACGAGATAGATGAGAAGCTCGCGGAGCTTAGAAACGAGCTCCTTCGAGAGAGATCCATTGTGGCATCTGGTGGCGCTCCTGAGAATCCTGGAAGGATTAAAGAAATAAGGAGGACAATTGCAAGGATGAAGACAATCACAGCAGAAAAAGGGGTTAAAGTATAGATGGCGGTTTGCGACGTTTGCGGACTGCCAGAGGAGCTATGTGTCTGCGAAGACATAGCACGAGAAGCCCAGTTGATCAAAGTGTCAACTACCCGGCGAAAGTTTGGGAAGCTGATGACCGTTATCGAGGGTATCGATGACAAAGACATTGATCTTAGGGATCTCGTAAAGAGGTTGAAAACAGAATGCGCGTGCGGCGGAACTTACAAGGACAGAAGGATCGAACTTCAAGGCGATCACAAGACAAAGGTAAAAGAGATACTGGAAGAGATAGGTTTCCCGCCGAATCTAGTGAGCATAAGCTAAGATATTTTACCCCGAAAAATCTGGTAAGGCACGAGCTTATCGGGCTTGAGACAGAGATAGTGGATAGCACGAATCAGTCCCTTATAGGTCTGAAGGGAACTGTGGTTGATGAAACCCGGAATATAATCGTGCTTGACGACGGTAACAAAGAGAGAAAAATACCTAAATCTGAGGCCAAATTCCTCTTTAAATTACCCGCTGATCTCGTTGAAGTCCAGGGTAAGCTTTTGATAGGTAGGCCTGAAGACAGAATAAAGAAGAGATTTTGACCAAAGAATGAGGTATTGATGATGAATATAAGCATAGATGTAAAAGGACCTGATGAGAAATGCGACGACCCCAACTGTCCATTTCACGGCAATCTGAAGGTAAGAGGACAGACTCTTGAGGGAAAGGTCGTTAGCAATAAGGCTCATCAGACTGTGACTGTGGAAAGAGAGTATTATCGGTTCCTCAAGAAATATGAAAGATATGAGAAGAGAAGGTCCAAGATCTCTGCACACAACCCAGGATGTATGAATGTCAATGTAGGTGACACGGTCAAGATCATGGAATGCAAACCCATAAGCAAGACAAAAAGCTTTGTCCTTATTGAGAAGGTTGGAGAATAGGAATGAAAGCAGTTAACGCTAACATAGTTAGATCATTGCCTTCAGGCGCCAGGATACCGGTTGCCGACAATAGCGGCGCCAAGGTGATAGAACTTATCTCTGTCATTGGTCAAAAAGGCGTGAGGAGCAGAATGCCCAAGGCAGGTGTTGGAGACCTCATCGTGGCCTCTGTTAAGAAGGGAACACCTGAGATGAGGAAGCAGAAGATAAACGCTGTAATAATAAGGCAGAAGAAGGAGTACCGGAGACCCTCAGGGTTAAGGATAAAATTCGAGGACAACGCTGCTGTCATTACAACTGAAACCGGTGAGCTTAAAGGATCTGATATAAAAGGCCCTGTCGCCAAAGAGGCGGCGGAGAGATGGGCTAAGATCGCGAGCACCGCTAGCATCATAATCTGAGGAACAATAATATGACGAAATCAAAGCAACCCAGGAAACAGAGAAAGGCGCTGTATAATGCGCCGCTGCATAAAAGGCAGAAGCAAATGTCCGCTAACCTGTCTGAAAAGCTAAGGATCAAGCATGATAGGCGGAGCATGCCTGTGAGAAAGGGCGATACAGTCGAGATCATGAGAGGGGATTTCAGCGGCCACAAGGGCAAGGTTGAGAAGGTGGATCTCAAGAGGATGCGCCTACAGGTCGAGGGCGTGACCATCAAAAGGACTGATGGGCAGGATAGATTCTACCCTATGGCCCCATCTAATGTCAGGATCACAAAAATGGTAACAAAGGATGAAAGGAGAGTAAAGGAGTAATATATTATGGTAAAGAGGCATTTGAAGCGCTTAGCTGCACCTAGAACATGGATACTTAAGAGAAAGGAGCACGTATGGACGGTGAAGCCTAGGCCGGGTCCTCATTCACAGGATAAGTCCTATCCTCTATTGCTGGTAGTTCGGGATATGCTCGGCTATGCCAAAAATACCCGGGAAGCCAAGAGGATATTGAATGAGGGAAACATCCTTGTCAATGGAAAGGTGAGAAAGGACGTTAAGTTCCCTGTGGGTCTGATGGATATTATAGAGGTCCCGAAGACCAAGGAAAATTTTTTGGTAGTGTTTAACAAGAACAGGAAGATCGATCTTTTGAAGATCAAGAAAAAAGAGACCAATGTGAGGCTTTGCAAGATCGTGAATAAATCTTTGGTCAGGGGGGGTAGCATTCAGCTGAATCTTCATGATGGCACAAACTATCTGATCAAGAACACGGCTGAAAAGCCGGCTAAGGATACTTACAAGACAAAGGGTACGATCCTCTTAGATCTTAAGAACGGCTCAATCTCCGGCCACATCCCCTTTAAGAAGGGGAATCTAGGCCTTGTCATTGGCGGCAGTCATATGGGTGAGGTGGCAAAGATCGAGGAGATAAAGGTGATGAAGAGCTCAAGAGCCAACGTCATCGTAATGTCAAGTGACTCCAAGAAATTCCAGACCATTGATGATTATGTGTTTATGATCGGCGAAAAGAAGCCGTTGATATCAGAGGTATTCTAGATGAGTAATGTGATGCTGGAGCCGAGGATCAGCAAGATTACTGTGAACATAGGCATCGGCGAAGGTGGAGAAAAGCTGGCAAAAGCCGAGGGCTTGCTTGAAACATTAACCGGGCAGAAGCCGATAAGAACCTACTCCAAGATCACCCAGCCCACATGGGCGATTAGGAAAGGCTCGCCCATAGCCTGTAAGGTTACTCTCAGAAATGATAAGATGGAGAAGTTCTTAAAAGACGCCCTTTTAGCTGTGGACAACAAGATAGAAGAGTCCCACTTCGACGACCATGGCAACGTATCCTTCGGGATTAAAGAGCACATAGATATCCCTGGAATAAGATACGATCCAAATATAGGCATTTTCGGAATGGATGTTTCTTTAACCATTGAACGACCGGGGTACAGGGTGAAGAGAAGAAAAGTTGGTAAAAAGAAGGTCTCTAAGACTCATCGACTAAATAAGGATGATACAATCCAATTCATGAAGAAGAGATACAAGATCATATTGGAGGATTAATTTTGGCTGAAGAATCGACAAAAAAAGGTGCAAGAAAGTGTGTAAGATGCGGCACCCATAGTGGGATTATCAGGAGCTATGGACTGAACATTTGCCGGCGCTGTTTTAGAGAAATTGCACCTGCGTTAGGCTTCAAAAAGTATGAGTGAGGAAATTGTAATGACAGATACATTAGCAGATGCCTTATCACACATGAAGAACACTGAAAATGCGGGATCATTGGATTGTACAATAAAGCCTGCGTCCAAACTGATAGGTAAAATACTGCGGGTGATGCAGGAGCACGGATACATCGGTGAGTTCGAGTTTGTAGATGATGGCAAATCAGGCAAATTCAAGGTCACGCTTCTTGGAAGACTGAATGACTGTGGAGTAATAAGGCCCCGGCATTCTGTTGATAAGATGGGCTTTGAAAAGTTCGAGAAGAGATACCTCCCTGCAAGCGGTTTCGGTGTTTTGACTGTTTCAACTCCGGATGATGGCATCATATCCCACTATCAGGCGAAGGAAAAAGGCATAGGCGGAAGACTGCTGAGCTACGTGTATTGAGGTGCAGACACATGCTAATCCCTATTATTAAAGAAGTTGTTAAGATCCCAGAGGATGTCTCTGTGGAGATCCTTGACGGAGATATAAAGATCACAGGACCGAAAGGAGAGATCTCCAAGAAGCTCCATTACTCCGGAATCAAGCTCTATAAAGAAGATGATTCTGTCATCATCGAGATGGAGTATCCGAAGAAGACCCAGAGGGCTTTGATCGGGACCTTTGCTTCTCACATAAAAAACATGAGCAAGGGTGTTACAGAGGGCTTTGAATACAAGCTTAAGATCATCTATGCCCACTTTCCTATGACCGTGAAGGTCGTGGGAGATGCTGTCGAGGTAAGCAACTTCCTGGGAGAGAAGATTCCGAGGAAAGCCAAGATAGAGAGTAAGGATACAAAGGTATCTATCAAAGGCAGCGAAATCACTGTTTCAGGTATCAGTATTGAAGATGTGGGTCAGACTGCTGCAAATATAGAGCAGGCAACTAAGATTAAAAGACGAGACAGAAGAGTATTCCAAGATGGCATCTATCTGATCGAGAGAAATGGCGTCCCAATAAGGTGATCTCTATTGCTTAAAAAGGATAAACCGAATTTCAATAGACAAGAACACTTCAGGTATAAGAAGCTTAAGGCTACATGGAGGAAGCCCAGAGGTATGCATAGCAAGCTGCGTAAGCGTAAAAGAGGGAAGGGTTTCAGGCCTTCAGTAGGCTATGGTAATCCAGAGAGCATCAGAGGCATTCATCCCTGCGGTCTAAGAGAGGTGTTGGTTTCAAACTCGTCCGATTTGGATGATGTGGATAAGAAGAGCTATGCAGTAAGGATTGCCAGTGCTGTTGGGAAGAGAAAAAGACAGAATATCTTGAAGAAGGCTAAGAAGATGAAGGTTAAGGTTCTAAACCCAGGAGTGAGCGGCTGATGGATCTGAAGACACAGCGAAGGTTGGCTGCCAAGATATTGAAGATCGGCCAGAATAGGGTTTGGATAGATGAGGATAGGATTGAGGATGTTTCTGAGGCGGTGACGCGGGAGGATATTAGAAGGCTTATCCGCGATAAAGCTGTTAAGGCACGACCTGAGGTCGGTGTGAGTAAGCATCGGGCTAGGAAGAGGAAGATCCAGAGGGCTAAGGGCCGGAGGCGGGGATATGGTAAGAGGAAGGGTAAGCTCGGGGCCAAGATTTCTAAGAAGAGGAGATGGATTCAGACGATCAGGCCTGTACGGGATTCTTTAAAAAAGCTAAGAGATACAAATAAGATTGACAGATCGACTTATAGGAAGCTCTACATGATGGCAAAGGGCGGGATATTCAGGAGCAGATCTCATCTTGAGACATATGTTAAAGAGCATAAATTGACTAGGAGATAAGGAGATATGGCCACAGGACCCAGATACAGAGTACCTTTCAGGAGGAAGAGAGAAGGTAAGACTGACTACAGGAAACGGGCAAAGCTTGTGATGTCGGGAAAGCCTCGGTTGGTGGTTCGTAAGAGTCTGAAGTATGCTGTTGTGCAGCTTATTGAGTATCATCTCACAGGGGATGTCACTGTTGCCTCTGCCAGTTCCGAGGAATTGAAAGGTCTCGGCTGGAAAGGTAGCGCGTCTAATATACGGGCGTTTTATCTGACTGGTTTGATGTGTGGTCTGCGGGCTGTTGACAAGAAGCATAAAGTGGCTGTCTTTGACAGCGGGCATTATTCGTTGAACAGGAAATCAAAGATCTTTGCTGCTCTAAAAGGGTCTCTTGATGCTGGTATGGATGTACCATATGGCAGTGATGTGCTTCCTGATGATGAAACGGTAAAAGATAAAGATGTTGAGATTATTATAAAGAAGATCAGAAAATCAAAATCTGGAGGAAAAAAGTAGATGCCTGAATTAGATGATTGGAAGCCTAAGACCAAGCTTGGCCGGATGGTGAAGGCGGGTGAGATTAAGGACATTAAAGAGGTCTTCATGCTGGGCCTGCCTTTGATGGAGTCGGAGGTGGTAGATTCTCTTCTGCCTGATTTGGAGGAGGAAGTGATCGATATAAACCTCGTCCAAAAAATGCATAGGTCAGGGCGAAGAGTTAAGTTCAGGGCTACTGTGGTTGTGGGTAACAAGGATGGATATATTGGCCTTGGAAAGGCAACTGCTAAAGAGGTGGGGCCTGCTATTAGGAAGGCTATAACTGTGGCCAAGATGAATGTTATCGAGATCAGAAGGGGCTGCGGTAGTTGGGAGTGTGGCTGTGGTACTTCTCATAGTGTGCCTTTTATGGTGAAGGGGAAATCGTCCAGTGTCGTCGTCACGTTGCTTCCTGCGCCAAGGGGTATAGGCTTGGCAGCGGGGGAAGTGACGAAGAAGCTGGCGAAGCTTGTGGGCATCACTGATTTGTGGTCGATCTCAAAGGGTCAGACCCAGTCAACTGTTAATCTTACTAATGCGGCGTTTAATGCCCTGAAGAACACGTCGTTGATGAAGGTTTCGGATGAACAGATGAAGTCGCTGAAGATAATTGAGGGCAAGGTAGTGCAAGATGAAATCGCAGAATGAGGATCATCCTAAAAGACTGGCTGTAATCAGGGTCAGAGGAAGAGTGAATGTTAGAGAGGACATAGAGGACACTATGAAGATGCTGAGGCTTCACAGGGTGAATCACTGTGCCTTGGTAAGCGATACTCCGACTCTTAAAGGCATGATCGTAAAGGCAAAGGATTACATAACATGGGGTGATGTTGATGAGAAAGACGTCTCTCTTCTGTTGAAAAATCGGGGCGAGCTTGTTGGAGGAGAGAGGTTGACCGACACGTATGTGAAGGAGAACACCGGTTTTAAGTCGATAGCTGATTTTGCGAAGGCCTTTGTAGCGTCAAAGGCTGAGCTTAGTGATGTCCCGGATCTCAAGCCCATCTTCAGGCTGCATCCGCCAAGAAAGGGGCATAAGAGGATAAAGAGAACTTTTGGAGCCAGCGGCGCCCTGGGTAACAGGGGTGCGCAGATTAAAGACTTGATCTATAAGATGAGGTAGAGGCCCGATGGCAACACGACACAGAAAGATTAGGAAGACGAGAGGCTCAAGAACTGCCGGAGCAGGGTCCCATAAGAAGAACAGGGGCAAGGGTAACAGAGGCGGCAAGGGCATGGCCGGGACTCATAAGAGTCGGTGGACCTGGGTTACAAAGAATGCTCCAAACTACTTCGGTAGGGAGAAGGGGTTCAAGAGACCGGTTGATAATTCTGTTTCGATCATAAATCTTTATGAGTTGGATGAGAGGATTGGTGAGCTCCTGAGCGATGGTGTGGCCAAGAAGAGGGGGGGTAAGGTTGAGATCGATGTGACAAAGATCAACTGTGAGAAGGTGTTGGGTAAAGGTAAGGTGACAGCGCCGCTCATAGTGAAAGCTCCAAGTTTTTCAGCTCTTGCGAAGAAGAAGATCGAGGCGGCTGGAGGAGAGGCTGTATCGTTAGAGGTTGATGAAGGATAGAGCGGGTTGATCGGCGATGGGGTTCTTGCACAAATTTGAAGGTACTCTTACTCGCTTGCCAGAGGTTGAGGGCCCGAGATATGCCATCACCTTTAAGGATAAACTGAAGTGGACAGGTATTATTCTTTTTATCTATTTCTTGCTTGGGGAGATCGCCCTTTTTGGCTTGGACCCTCGGGCTATTGATATTTTTGAGAATGTCCGTGCGGTTGTTGCAGGTAAGTTTGGGTCGATTATTGCACTGGGTATTGGGCCGATTGTTACAGCGTCCATTATTCTGCAGATCCTTGTCGGTGGTAAACTGGTAGATCTGGATCTTTCTGATCCAAAGGATCAGGCGCTTTACCAGGGCACTCAGAAGGCTCTTGCGATTTTCTTCACCCTCTTTGAGGCGGGTGTTCTGGTTTTGATGGGTGCCCTGCCCCCTGCTAATAATGATCCTACGCTGAGGCTTTTTTTGATCGGGCAGCTCTTCCTCGGGGGCTTGCTGATTATCTATATGGATGAGGTTATTACTAAGTGGGGCTTTGGTTCTGGCATCGGGCTTTTCATCGTTGCTGGGGTTTGTGCTGAGATTGCGATTGGTGCTTTTAATCCGTTCCCTGCTATGGTGGGTGAGCTTGTGCCTGCGGGCAGGATTCCTGCTTTGATTTATACTATGCGGCATGGGATGACTGACACCTATCTCTTGGTCCCTATTGTAGGCACGATTATTCTCTTCATGGTAACAGTCTATGCTGAGAGTGTCAGGGTTGAGATCCCTCTTAGCTATGGGCGTTTCAGAGGAGCTCGGGGCCGGTACCCTATTAAATTCATCTATGCGAATGTGTTGCCTGTTATTTTTGCTGTTATCTTGATGGCGAATATTCAGCTGTGGGCGAAGATGCTTGAGAGTTTGGGTTATCCGCTTCTTGGCACTTTTGCGGGTAATACGCCTATTAGTGGTATTGTTCTTATGGTGCGTCGGCCGTTTGGTGTTGGTGATGTTTTAAACGATCCTTTGCATGCTTTTGTTTATACCGCCATTATGGTGGGTCTTTCTATGATCTTCTCTGTGTTCTGGGTTGAGACCGCGAATATGGATTCTAAGACTGTGGCAAAGCAGCTTCAGGAGGGGGGTATGGTTATTCCGGGTTTCAGGGGCGATATCCGGATTATTGAGAAGGTGCTTGATAGGTACATCCCTGCTGTGACTTTGATGGGTGGTGCTGTGGCTGGTCTTTTGGCTGCTTTTGGTGATCTGACAGGCGCTCTTGGCGGTGGTATGGGCGTCTTGCTTACTGTGGGTATTGTTTATCAGCTCTATGAGGAGATGGCAAAGGAGCAGATGATGGAGCTTCATCCGATGCTTCGTGGTGTTATAGGTGATATTTTCTAGGGTGTGATGGATGATGAAGGTGGTTGTTGTAACTGGTACTCCGGGTGTGGGAAAGACCACGGTTTTAAACCATTCCTTGGAGGTTGTGGGGGGCTCGTATAAGGTCGTCAACTTTGGTGACGTGATGATTGAGGTTGCGAAAAGAGATGGGATCGTGGAGGATCGTGATGATCTGAGGAAGCAGGAGCCTGAGGTTCAAAAAGAGATTCAGAGGCAGGCGGGTAAGAGGATCGCTGAGATGGCTCTGGAGAGTAATATCATTGTTGATACTCATTGCACTATCAAGACTCCTAAAGGCTATCTTCCAGGTCTTCCTGTTTGGGTGCTTGAGGAGCTTAGGCCGGATACTATCATTCTTGTTGAGGCAGACCCTGCGGATATTGTTAGTCGCAGGGTTGGTGATCCTACGCGTACAAGGGATGCGGAGGATATAAGTATGCTCACTGAGCACCAGGAGATTAATCGGGCTATTGCGGTGGCTTATTCTGTCCTTACCGGCGCTACTGTGAAGCTTGTTAAGAATAATACTGATATGCTTGATGATGCCGCTGAGGATATGGCGGCTGCGATGAGGTGATTGGTTTTGGCTGGGTTTTTAGATATGCTGGGAAGTCCGTTTTATGGACTTATGGACATTGTTTTCGGTCCGTTTTTCAGGTTGACTTCTAGTACGCAGCAGAACAACCTGATAGGTGTGCTTATTGTATCTCTTTTTGTCTCTTTTATTATCACCGTGGCCACGGCTAAGCTTGTGGATCAGGAGCTGATGAAGAAGTATAAGAAGAAGATTAAGGTGCATCAGGATCAGATGTCGGCTCTTCAGAAGAAGGGTGATACCAAGAAGCTTCAGAAGGTTCAGGGCAAGATGATGGGTATGCAGGGGGAGATGATGAAGCTCTCTTTTAAGCCTATGATTTATACTATGCTTCCAATTGTTGTGATCTTCGGCTGGCTCGGCCATATCATCCCGCGGGAGCTTATAGTGGTTATCTTGCCGTTTTCTATCCCGAAGTACGGCACTGCCCTGGGCTGGCTTGGCTGGTATATTTTCTGCTCGATTCCTATGTCAACGTTGTTAAAGAAGATCATGAATATAGAGGGCCCATAATACAAACATGGGTATAGATTGGGATGATAGTTACAGTAGGCGGACCCATTGGCAGTGGCAAGACTACCATAGCCAAGGCGCTGGCTGAGAAGTTTGATTTAGAGCATATATCCGCGGGGGAGGTTTTCCGGGGGATGGCCGATGAGAAGGGTATGTCTCTTGCTGAGTTTTCGAAGTTTGCTGAGGAGCATCATGAGCTTGATAAGGAGGTGGACAAGAGACAGGTTGAGATGGCCAAGGAGGGTGATGCTGTGGTAGATGGTCGTCTTAGCGGCTGGATGATGGATGCTGACCTTAAGATATGGCTTTATGCGCCGCTTAAGATCCGGGCTGCTCGTGTTGCTAATCGTGAGGGCAAGTCGTATGAGACGGCGCTTTTGGAGACTGAGGAGAGGGAGAAGAGCGAGAAGAAGCGGTACCGTATGGTTTATGGTATAGACATGGAGGATATCTCGATCTATGATATTGTGTTGAACACCTCGAAGTGGGATGCAGAAGGGACGATAAAGGTTATAAGCACTGCTTTTTCGAGCTATGTGTAAAGGGTTAGAATTCACAAGAATCTGGTAAGGTTTAAGCTGAAGGTCCTGGGTTTTATATTGATGAAGAGGATAGTGACCTTCAACGGCTACGGTTTTGACATCCCTTCGCATCGTTACGGTTGGCGTCTGCGTTTTAACCCTCAGCATACTGATCGGAAGGCAGGCATGTTCCGGAAAGCATAATCGGATTAACGTTGGTAGATTTTCTGTGATGATGTTTTGAGCAACTTCTAATCTTCAAGGTTCTGCTTTATCTCGGGAATCATTCTGGGGTTGAGAGATATCTGAAGACCATAGGAGGTGGGCTTGGAGCGGATGTATCCCCTCTTGATGAGGGATTTTAGAGCCTTCTTTGCCTCTCCGCGCACGTGTTTTGGCAGACCTTTAACGACATTATCCTCGGAGGTGTGCCTTCCGCCGATATAGAGATTACGGTAAAGTTTGAACAGGATATGCTTCTCTAACTTGGATATCATTATACCACCAATGAAAGCTTATTATATCATTAAATGATATTTAAAAGTTTCTATCCATAAGATTTAAATATACCAATCTATAAATTACTGGTCGGTGAATGCAATGGCATTAAAAGACATCTTTGAAGAAACCCCAATAATAAAGATCCTGGACCACCTGATAGACCACAAGGGATTCGACTACACGAAGACCGAGATAGCAAAGCACGCCGGGATAGGATGGAGCACCCTAAATAGGCACTGGGATAAGTTAGAGCGATGGGATTTCGTCAAGGCGACGCGAACCATAGGAAGGGCAACGCTATACACATTAAATGAAGACAATCCAATAGTCCAGAAATTGCTCAAGTTCGACATGGAAGCAGCCTCATACATGGCTGAGAGGATAGCACAGGAAGAAATCGTAAAGGAAGAGATGCAAAAAGTCAAACAAAAGGCTGGAGAGACAGCATGACATTTTAAAAGAGAGTTCCCCCACGCTATTTTTAATTGAAAATCCTGTTCTCTTGACATGGCATTATCTCCGAAAACCGTTAACTTCCTACGCTCCCAGGGATACGAAGCTGTCAGAGCCAACGAGCTTGGAATGGCAAAGGACATGGGGATCTTTGAATATGCTCGAAAAAATGAGATGGTGATTGTCTCGGCGGATCTGGATTTTGGTCATATTCTCTCTTATACAAAGTCGAAAAAGCCTTCTGTTTTTATTTATTCGGTTGATAGAACCTTGCGCTCCCCGAGTAATTGCTTTGGTTTCCTACACAATTGCCCTTTTTACTGATGCTCTTAAAGCCGGCTACCGCAACTCAAAGAACCCGTCCTCGTACTTCGTAGATCTTGATCTTTTGCATGTTTGCTGGCTTTATCTGGAGCTAATAGCTTCCATTATGTTTCGTTGGATGTTCTATGCAGATTGTTCGGGATACCAGTCTCTGAAGATATAACTAACGGATTTCACATTCATCCGCGCAACACCAGTTTTTCGTTATCAAAATTTTTGGCCACGCCTAACTGAACTATTATTGTTAACAGTGATTGATAGATGTCTTCCATATAATTTTCAAACTCCCCTAAAAAATCATCATCTAGAAAAACCTCTCGATCTTTATCATTTATTTTAATATTTAGTCTGGGGTTAGCTATGTCTATAGGTAAGTGTGCAACTTTGTTGCGAATATT